>JABURQ010000088.1 GCA_014762625.1 Planctomycetaceae bacterium
GTGTAATCTCTGCGCCGAGAACTTTCAGGAATTCGGACAACCAGGCCGGATGAGCGGGCCAGGCCGGCGCTGTCACCAAGTTTCCATCAACATACGCCTGATCGACGGGTATATCCACATATTCTCCACCCGCCGCGTTCACCTCGGGACCGCACGCCGGATAGGCGGTGCATTTTCGTCCTTGCAGAACATCGGCGGCAGCGAGGAGCTGTAAAGCATGGCAGATCGCGGCGATCGGTTTGTTGTTCTCAGCAAAGTGCTTCACGATCGCCAGGACGCGATCGTTGAGTCGTAGGTATTCCGGGGCGCGTCCGCCGGGGACCAGCAAAGCGTCATAGGTCGATTCGTCGATGTCGGAGAAGGTGGCGTTGAGGGTGAAGTTGTGCCCTCGTTTTTCGGAGTACGTCTGGTCCCCTTCGAAGTCGTGGATGGCGGTGCGGATTTGGTCGCCATCCTTTTTATCGGGGCAAACAACGGCGACCGAATATCCCACCGCTTGCAGTGCCTGGACGGGAACCATCAGTTCGTAATCTTCGACGTAATCGCCTGCTAAAACGAGAATCGATTTGCCGGCCATGCTGTTCTCCTCGTGGTCTAAGCACAAATTTCACTTCTGTAGTGTAACGCTGTCGGTTCCCGGTCGAAAGAAGCACCGATTCAGGGAGTTGAGAAACTCGCCAGAAAGGGGAAATTCGGGATAGTGCTGCTTTCCAGCACTCGCTATCCTGTGATCGCACAAACACGACTTTTCGCTTGAGATATGATTCATGGTCCTGACGTTCAGCCTCGGAATTCTGCTGGTCGCAGGGGTGATTGCGGGCTATCTGGCAGGATGGGTCGGAGTCCCCAAAGTTTGTCTGTATATCCTTGCCGGGCTATTCATCGGGCCGTCATTGCTGGGATGGATTCCCGAGGATCATCTGCACGAACTCGATCCTGTCCTGAAACTCGCGTTGGCGATGGTGCTGCTCGAGATCGGCAGTCGATTCAAAGTCGGCATGATTCGACGAATTATACGATCCGCGGTTCCCTTATCTCTCGGAGAGCTGGGGATGACGTTCGGGCTGGTCGCCGGTGGCCTCTATCTGTACGGAGAAACTCTGGAGGTCTCCCTCTTGCTCGGTGGTTTGGCTCTGGCCACCGCTCCCGCCACCACCATCGTGGTCCTTCGCGAATACGATTCCGAAGGTCCCGTGACGGCGTACACCTTCTTTCTCGTTGCCTTGAATAACCTGGCCGCCATCATCGGATTTGAAGTTCTGTTCGCGGCGACGTCGCTCATGAAGCCGGAGACGGATATCGACGTCATGTCGCGCCTGATGTGGTTGCTGACCGACCTCGTCGGTTCGACACTGTTGGGGATCTTTGCGGGAGTGGTGGTGTCGATCGTCTCCTCGCTGACCAAAGAGCGACAGCGGACCCTGGCGGTCTTCGCGATTACCGCCTTCGTGCTGGGGCTATGCGAAACTTTTCATATGCCCTATCTCCTCACGTTTCTCGCGATGGGCGTCACGCTCGCCAACGCCTCCCGACATACGCAGGAAACCCTGAAAGGACTCGGCACGGTTCTCGCCTTACTGTATGTGGTCTTCTTTGTGGCGGCGGGAGCGGAACTCGATTTGAAAGCTCTGGCAGCGGTCGGCAATATCGGTGCGATCTACGTGGTGATGCGCATCGCCGGGAAGTATTTCGGCATTCGGTCGATCGCGCGTTGGCGTCAGGAACCGATTGAAGTCCAGCGCTGGCTAGGAGCGACGTTAATCGCCCAGGCCGGTGCCGCGATCGGTCTCGTACAAATCGCCAGCGAGCGCGATCCCGAACTCGGCGCTTATCTCTCGACGATCATCGTCGGCACAGTGGTCGTCTTCGAGGTGCTGGGACCGTTACTCACGCGGTTCGCGGTCGTGCATGCGGGAGAAGTTCCCGTAGCGCATCTCGTTCATCCGGAACGTCCCGGTCTCGTCGGCTCGATCAAAAACGTCGTCAGTCAAATTCGCATGTCCTTTGGACACGATCCGCTGATGACCAAAAATCGCAGCGACCTCAAGGTCGGTGATTTGATGCGCAAAAATGTCAGAAGCATTTCCAATTCCGCCGACTTTCTGGAAGTGCTCGATTTCATCGAACACAGCCGACATCAGATTTACCCGGTCACCGATGCCGAAGGCAATCTGCTCAGTGTGATTCGGTACCGCGATTTGCGAACGGTCCTGTTTGACCGGGAAGTTGCCTCACTCGTCAGAGCGGAAGACCTGAGCGTGGAAGTCAGCTTGTGTCTTTCTCCCGAGGTCCCAATTCAGGAAGCCTTCAATCGCTGCGAAAAAACGATCGACGATGTGATTCCGGTGGTCGAGTCGTCGGAGACGATGCGACTGGTCGGCTTGCTGGAGCGTCGCGATATCGTGCGATTCATCAAAACCGACCACAAAGCTCCCCGGAAGTCGTGACAGAGTGACCCTCCCAACGAGCCTTCTTCCTGAGCGGCAGGGATCTCGGAGAGGAAGAGCGAAAAAGCAAATGGGGCCGGTGGGACTCGAACCCACAACCAACGGATTATGAGTCCGCTGCTCTAACCGATTGAGCTACAGCCCCGAAATCAGTGTCTGAAGAGCGACACGATAGCAAATCATTATGTTCGTGGGAAGTTTCCGACTCGAGAGTTCGGCATTCGTTCCACAGCAATTGATAGACGTTATGCCCAGTGATACGGAAGTATGTCGCCTACTGGAATAGGAGGCAAAGAGTCTGATTGATGTTTTGCGGATCCTGAAACGCATGTTTTACGAGAGACAACAACGCGCGGGCAATTGCAGTGATCGCATCATGTTGACTGATTCAACGCTCTATGGAGGTATGCCTGGCCAGCCAGGACCATAGAACCAGCTTGGAAATAATTCAATGTACCACCAGATGAAATTATTAAAACTATCAGAGGATTGCATCAGAATTCCGATGGGGTAGTAGATCGTTGAAAAAAAAGGCTCTACGTCGATGCCGAACCACTCGTCCATATGAAGCCCAAACGAAATCGCAAACGGTGTGCTCAAGGCATAGAGCAATGGTAGGCCTATGAATGCGGCAATGCCGCAGCCGAGAGAGCGAGTCTTCTTTTCTGATTCGTCAGTCATTTGATTCGCCCTCTCTCGAACATTGAAATTCGACCTTCAGTCTAAGGTGGTTCCTACGAAGGTGCGCCGAAATCAAATTGCGACATAGAGTTCATCCCGAGTCGTGATCGACTGTATCATCATGCATCTTGTCGCGCGGATGTCCGGCACGAAAAGCTCTATGGTGAAATCTTCTGCAAATAAAATAGAAGACGACTGCTCCTATGCCCCAGATTGTGAAATAAGCAGCTCCAGCGGAAAACGTTACGAGCTTTGGAGGTATAACTGGGCGAAGAACGCTATCGAAAACTCGTGACATGCAAACGTTCAAAAGCAATATGAGTGCTAGCGACATCGTCGTAGCAATCCAAGCATATCTATAATACGGATGTTTTTTTTCGCAACTGGGGCACTGATAGGCGCAAATATATCTTTTGTGTCTACTGTCATCGACGCCGTAGACAGGTTCCCATTGAGAAATTGGGTAGTAGCAGTACGGACACCAGCTTTCCTCTGGTTCTGGTTCATCAAGATCGTTATTCATAAATCCAACCAGCTGAATTCCTGCTACTTTGAATACCTCTTGTCGAGGATTTTTTTGTTTTGGTTGATTTCTGTGAAAACATAAGCACGTGGTGATTTTAGCATGATCCCATCGTGGCGATGCAGAAGACTATCAACCCAGCAATGATCAGGTTCCATGTATTCTGCGCGGCAGTCGACCTTGCTGGATGTCGTCTCGCACAATGAGGGCACGCGTCTGCATGCACAGATACTTCATTGCCGCAACTGTGACAAGGCTTGAGTGACATACTCGGCATCTCCCTAGCTAACCATGCTTTCGTGTATCGAAATCATGCTAACGAACGAAGAAGGTAAACGGATCATTCATCCGCTGCTCTAATTGCGAGCTTCACAACACCCAGGCGGGTTGTTGCAACACCTCATGACGGCACAAAACGATGCAAAACAGACTATTGACCAGACACTGTGGAAGAAGAAAACACTGCAATAATAGTGTGTTTAAGCACTGGCGGATTTTTTCCAAATTCTTATGAGTCCGCTGCTCTAACCGATTGAGCTACAGCCCCGAAATCGGTATCTGAAGAGTGACACCGTAGCAAAAAGTGAGGTTCGAGGGAAGAAGTCGCAACAGTTGAGCCGATCGGGGTATCGACTCTGTAAGTCGGGAAAAGTGCCAGGACCTCCCCGTGCTGTACCGGGAAAAGTCGCTACAACCGTTACAGATGCAATTTCGACCCCAGAATCCTCCCTCAGTGGTCGCTCTCGCGCTTCGAGGGTGATTTTTGGCAAGACGCGGATCCGATGCAAGAGGTACATCAACGTCCCTCATGTTCTCTCAATGTCCGAAATTCAAGGAATCCATCCATGCGTCAACTTCTTGCTATGGGCCTCGCTTTGGCCGTGATCGCGGTTGCATCTGTCGATGTCGAAGCCGGTTCCCACAAAAACAAAAACTACGTCAAGCCGTGTCCGAACTGCGGTCGTTATCATACCGCTCAGTCTTACGGCTACCAGAAACCCGAGCGAAAAAGCCTGCTTGCCCGAATGTGGGAAATGGAACAGCGTAAGAACGCCTGGCTCAAGCGCACCTTCCTCGGTCGCTGATTTTCGCTGAGTGAGACAATTTCTACAGGACCGCGAGTGATGTTCTCGTGGTCCTGTTTGCTGCGCGGGCTTCTTTTTCCGATCGAACGACCGTGGCTCGATTTTCGGGATTCGCGTGGCTCGTGGGAAATTCTTATTTTTTTATCGAGTTCTTCACCCCGAATCCGTTAGTTTGAAGTCACTTCTCACCAAGTTGACTCACCAGACGGAGTTCCCACCATGTTGCGTTACTGTCTCTCACTTTTGGCCCTCTTATCCTCAGTCTCTATTCTCAACGCTCACCCGGGCCACAGTCACGAGAATCAGCATACCCATGCCACTGCCGTCACCCTCGATGAACAGAATTGGGACAAGTACACTCCTCACGGCAAAGAAGTGGACGCCATCTACGGCGACGAAGTTCTGGCGAACAAATACCTGACCGCTGTGATCGCGAATCCCGTTCCGACTCGCAACGCCAACATGACCGTACGTCAGGTCGGCGGCTGTCTCATCGACTTAACGGTCAATCATTCGTCCAGTGACCAGCTCAGTTGCTTCTATCCGCTCCGCCGTCAATACACCTTCTCGGGCACCTCCATCATCTCCGAACAGATGTCTCTGCAGGAGAACGGCAAGACAGTCGAAACCTCGAAGGCTGAGGTAACGACGAAATCGATCGATGAAAAATCGGGACTGACGGTCGTTCAAACCTATCAGCTACTCGGCGATCAGCGGTATCTCTCTCTGATCACCACCTTCCAGAATGCCGGAAAAGAATCGGTCACGGTGGATCTCACCGAAGATCTGCGGGCGGATGGCGGCAAAGAAGATATGGTCAACCGGGGTTCCGGAACGAGTGACATGTACTGGTTTGTCGATCGTTACTGGGGACAAGCTTACGGCATCGTCCCAGAGGACGGCTGGAAAGTGCAGGCCCAAGGAGGATCACGAACACATAAGCTCGCTTACGTGAAAGAGGGAGTCGAAGACAGCCAGATCGAAGTCCCCGCTGGAGAGTCCTTCACTTTCACACGCCGTATTTATCCGGGAGTGAATCTGCTGGAAGTTCTCGCCAACCGAAAACGGGATCAGGGAACCGCGTTACGTCCGGTCGAAATTGCGGTGACTGATACCGCCGGTCAACCGGTCGCCAATGCCCAAGTCACCGTGGAAAGTGACGACGCGTTCCGCGGTTGGGGACGAACCGACGATCACGGCCATCTGGATGTGGAGCTTCCCGCGGGCGAATTCGCACTGTCCGCTCAGGTGATGGGTGTCAAATTGCGAGAAGAGAATCCCGCGAATCTGGTGGTGAAAACCGGCGACCCGAACATTCAGAAATTCACACTGAAACTGCCGGAGTGGAAACCTGGATCAGTGGTGGCGAAAATTGTGGATGAAGGAGGAGATCCGATCGCCTGCAAAGTCGAATTTCAGCCGCGGGAAGGAACCCCCAAACCATACTTTGGGCCTGAAACCGCCGAATATGGTGTGATGAATCTGCGGTACGCTCCGCATGGAGAGTTTGAACAGGAACTGGCGAGCGGGACGTATGATGTGATCGTCAGCCACGGTCCGGAATACGATGCCATCTTTACCACACTCGAAATCTCTCCCGGAAAACAGGCGAAGCTGGAAGGAACTCTGGTCCGGAGCGTCCAAACGCCGGGTTGGGTCAGTACCGAATATCACAGTCACTCGTCCCCTTCCGGAGACAACACCGGCAGCCAGATCGGACGGGTGTTGAATCTGGTTTGCGAACATCTCGAATTCGCTCCCTGTACTGAGCATAACCGCATCGAAACGTACGAACCCGAGATTGCGATGCTTGGTATTCAGGACGACATGACCACCGTTTCCGGCATGGAACTGACCGGGTCTCCCTTGCCGTTGAATCACCAGAATGTCTTTCCTCTGATCTACAAGCCTCGGACTCAGGACGGCGGCGGGCCGGTCACCGATTCCGATCCCTCGACGCAGATCGAACGGGCCTTCCTCTGGGACGATCGCAGTGACAAACTGATTCAGCAGAATCACCCCGATATCGGCTGGCTCTTTTTTGATGCGAATGGAGACGGAGAACCGGACGGCGGTTACGAACGTTCGCATGGTTTAATCGATGTCATGGAGATCCATCCGGTCCAGTTGATTACCGAAATGCGTCCTGCGGTCGATTGGTCGGGTCGGGATTACGCCAATCGTATGTTCGGCTGGTTGCAGTTGCTCAATCAGGGCTACCGCATTCCGGGAGTTGTGAATACCGACGCCCACTACAACTTCCACGGCTCGGGGGGATTGCGAAACTGGGTGCAGTCTTCGACCGATGATCCGGCCAAAATTGACGTCATGGAAATGGTCCATGCCTCCGAGCAGGGCCGACTGATCATGTCCAACGGTCCCTATCTGGAATTCAGCGTCGCGTCGGAAAACGCGAAAAAACCGGCGGTCGCAGGAGAAGATTTACCCGCCTCGAATGGAGAAGTGACCGTCAAGATACGGGTGCAATGTGCCAACTGGCTCGATGTGAACCGCGTTGTCCTGTACGTCAACGGACGCCCTCTCGAGCTCCACGATTATCGACGAAAGACTCATCCCAATCTCTTCAAGGACGGCTCATTGAAATTCGAGACCGAGTTCGATTTGAAACTCGATCGCGATGCTCATCTGATCGCCGTGACTCAGGGGGAAGGGTTGAAGCTAGGCCCTGTCATGGGCCCCTCCTGGGGAAATGACGCTCCGACAGCCGTGTCGAATCCGGTCTTCGTCGATATTGACGGTGACGGATTCGAGCCGAATAAAGACACGCTCGGCTATCCCTTGCCCGTGAAGCACGGCGTCAAAAAGTAATTGACCTTCAGGGGAGTATCTCGAGGACGGACTGGATCAAGGTCTCGTCCATCGGGACTTCGTTGGCAAAGATCGGTTTCAGCGGAATCGGCACTTCGTCCATCCGGTAGGCGGTGCCGTAATCGTGGATGCCGTACGTTCCCGAGGTCAGGCGGACGGTCGGAACGAACGGTGGTTCCGTGTCCGCCGGAGCGAGATAGATCGTGGGAATCTGTCGCAGAAAATCGAGCGCCGCGTCGGGGATTTTGTTTAACCCGTCAGAACCGATCAGAAAAGCGGCATCGACATCTCCCCGCGCCAACAAGTCGAATGCCGAGAACTCTCCGGGATTGTAACGTGGATACCCTCGACTGAGGTTGACGCTGAACGGATACCCGGTCTGCCAGCAAAGGACGCTGTCCGCTCCGGCGACATCGCCGTAATTCCGCATCCGTCTGGCGATGAACCGTGTATGATCGTTGGCGTCTGTGACGAGTTGCAACAGGGCTTCGACATTCTGGTGCCCGAGAGGGCCGCGGGCGAGGCCCAGTCCGAAGAACGCCGCTCCGAACTGGCAACCGCGCATCTTCTCGGCAAGAGCTTGCAATTGCTCGATCGCAATTCCCCCCACGCGAGCATCGGTCACAGTCTTCCCGGCCAGAAGAGACCTCAACGTCCAGAGCACGTCGAAAGCGGATTCCGGCTCGATCTTCAAAAACAGATCGGCTGCGTCGGACGTTTCTGTCTCCTGCGTATCCACGACGACGAGAGTCCGGTCGCTCCGTCCGTGCGGGACGAACAGGCCCGCGACGTCACCCGAATAGCGTTCCAGATGCCGCGGGTGACTTTCGACCGGATTCGACCCCCAGAAAATCACCAGATCGGACCGGTTCCGAACTTCTCCCAAAGTGCAGGTGCTTTCTCCGACTCGCTGAAAGGCCAGAATCGAGGGGGCATGGCACATCGAGGCGGAAGTGTCGATGATGGCACCGATCCGGTCCGCTAACTCGACAGCCGCCCGTTGTCCGGGAGTACTGCTGCGTGCGAGTCCGTGAATCAGGGGGGACTGTGCCTGTCCCAGAATATCGGCGGTTTTTTCGATTGCCTCTTCCGGCGAGACCGATTGTCCCTCGATTTCAAATCGAAGATCGGGAGTTGCCGTTTGAGCGAGAAACCACTCTTCCGACAGCGAGCAGGCGTTTTCAATCCGGGTGATGCGTTGATCCTCGATCGTCGCCGTTAAATCATCGCACACGCAGCCGCAATGCGTACAGACGGCCGATCTCAATTGAGCCGTCTCCGGCGAGAGAGAATTGTCGAGGTCGGAACTGCTCATGGTCGTCATAGTGTGAGTGATTCCCGAAAAATCGTCCAGTCTGCCGGATTTGTTTTCGTCGAGCAGACCCACCGGCTACACTGAAACTTCATCATCAATCTGGAGAGACACAATGAAAAAAATCGTCGCGTTCGTCCTGGTCGTGTTGGCAGCCGGAGTTCCCGCAATCTCAGCGGAAGAGACTCTGGAACTGGATACCGCTACCCGAGAAAAATGCCTGCAGGTCCTGCAAGCCGGGTTAAAGTCCGACGAGTTCTGGCCATCGATCCACGCCGCGGAAGGTCTGACGCTCGGTGGTCACGGCGACGAAGTGATCGCGTTTCTGAAACCGAAACTCCCCCTCGAAAATGACGATCAAAAGAAATGCGGGATCACACGCGAGCTCGTCCGCGCGGGAAAAAAGAGTTACGCCAAGGTGATGCTCAAGATTCTCGCCGGCGACGATGATTACGGTCACGTCCACGCCGCCGAAAGCCTCTATAAGGTGAATATCATCGGGGACGGCAAGGCGATGCGACGAGCGTTCGAGCAGACGGAGAATCTCCGGTTGCGAATGATGGCGGCGGCCGCTTTGGGGCGACGGGGAGACCAGGAAGCGATCTCCTTTCTCAGGGAAACGCTGAACCACAAGGATCCGGAAACCAGCCGCACGGTCGCATGGATTCTGGGACGGATCGGCGACGAGAGCGATATTCCCCGGATTAAAAAGTTGATCCCTAAAGCGCCCGACGACCTCACGAAAGCGTATTACCAGCATTCGCTCGCCGCGCTGGGGGACGAGAACGGACTCGCTGCACTCAAACAGAACCTGAAACACGAAGAAGGCAGCATTCGGACTTACGCGGCGACGTTCGCCGCTGATGCCCGCGCGGTCTCACTCAAAGACGATCTGATCGCTTTGCTGGACGACCCGCACGAAGATGCCCGAATTCGCGCCGCGCAATCGCTACTCTTTTTGTCGCGTCCGGCGGAATGAGAGCGGTTACTCCGCCGGCGTTTTGGTTGACTCGCCCCCCGACTGATTGACCGTCGAGACGAAGATTTTTTCCGGACTCCCTGTGAACGTAAAGGACCTGGCGGGAAACTCCGTCCCTTTCAGCGGCTGGTCGGAGTAGTTCCACGCGTGGTAGTGCCCGTGCGGATTCCAGCGTTTGTCGACCGGTCCGCGGATCTCTCCGATCATTTTCTCGCCGCGATAGATGCGAAACGAGCAAATTCCGCTTTCGATGTCCGCTTCCGCGTCCCAGGTGACTGTCCAGCCGTCGTCTGTTTTAGTCAGTTGGACGTTGGTGGGAGCGGGAGGCGGCGAGCCGTCCGCGATCGATCCCCGTTTGGAAAAGTCCTGCCACGCGCGGGCGACGTGAATGTTCGGAAACCACGCCAGCTCCGAGCTGTTGCCGTTGAACTCGGTGGTCCGATAGATTTTGAAATTCTTGACGTTGCCGAGGTAACTTTTCTCGTCGGTTAACGGAATCGGCTTGATTGCCTGTTGGGGATTCGCAACCGCTTCCGGTAACCGGTATTTCATGACCTGATCGAAGAAGCGAATGGCGAGCAGTCGGCTGTTACTGTTTTCGTGATTCGATCCCGGATGAACGGCAATCGACCACAGGGCTCCGTTTTTCCGGCCATGCTCGAACAGTTGGCGAGCGGCGGAAACGCCGTTGAAGAAACGGGTGTTGGGAATCTCCTCGGTCTCACCGAAGCAGAATAAGATGGGAACCTGATAAGCCTGCGGAGAACTGTCGAATTTCTGAGGCTGTGACCGAGAGAACTCTCGCCCGACCGGAGCGAGTCCGCCGGAGCGGGGGAAGGTGGCGATCACTCGTTCCGGGTACAGATACGTCATGTTGCAGACCCACATCGCTCCGCCGGAATGTCCCCACAGACACCAGGGAAGATCATCGATTTCGGAGTGTTTGGTGGTGTCGGCGAAATGCTTGAGGGCTCGAAAGAAGGAAGACGCGGAACCGTCTTGAGGAATCGTCCACGTACTGCAATCTTCCTCGGGCGCCCAGAGTTGAGAACCGAGCAGGGCACAGTCCCACTTTTTCGCCAGCACCTGCCATTGCGGATCGTCGGCGTGTTCCAGTCCGAGTTTGCGGGCACCGGGGCCGCATCCGTGTTGCCGGACGATGATTCCGCGGAGCGTCTCCACGTCGTCCGGGATCCAGAGACGATAGTGGGCGATGCCGTTGGCGTCCCCTTCTTGGGGATTGATCGTGACGTTATGAGTGGCGGCTTCGAGAGTCGAACTGTAGACAAACAAGCCGATCAGGAACAGGATGCGTCGCATGGTCGGAACTTTCCGGAGGGGGATAAAATGGATCAGGCTTCCCACGATTCGCCGTCCCAGACAGCGACTCGTTTCAGAAATGAGACACACCCGTCCGCGAAGGTATCAAACAGATGCTCGCCCTTTTCCTTCGTCGCCTGTTCGGGACTGCCGATATGTCCGATGTCGGTCCGATCTTTCATCACCCAGGCCCGATTCCCGGGCTTGAAGGAGTTCCCGAACGGAACCGTCTCGCACGACTGGTAATCTTTCACCAGGTCGGGACGCAGAGCCAGCATCATCGAGGTTTCCCATTCGCCCGCGTGCCCCATTTGCGTTTGCACCAGCGAATCGAGAGTCGGCGTTCCCATTTCCCAGTAGGTGGAAGATAGAAAGAGCAGGTTTTCCCACTCGCGATATTTCTGCCGCAGTTCGTAAGTCGCCTGCTGACCGGGAACGATGTTCCCACCATGTCCGTTCAAGAACACAATCCGATCGAACCCGTGATACAGAAAGTTCTCAGCCACATCTCGCAACAGGTCGAGATAAGTTCTCGGACCCGCCGACATCGTCCCCGGAAAGTCGAGGTGATGTTCGGAATTGCCGAGCCACTGGAGAGGGGCGAACAGAATGTCGTCTTTCAGCGGCTCCGAGATTCTGCGAATCACTTCCCCTAACAACAGGCTGTCCGTGAACAACGGCATGTGATGTCCGTGTTGTTCGAGGGCGGCGATCGGGAATACGATTGGAGTGCTACGGGGTAAATTCTGGATATCGGGCCAGGTAAGTTCGGAAAGTTGCACGGGAGCCTCTTGAGAATGTCTGTGAATGCTTACAATGGAGGGAGTCGTGGCGGGACTACGATAGACCAGCAATTGTAACAAAACCGATCGCGGCTTACCTCAATCTGTTTTCTGAAACGACGGAAAATTCATGGCCATAGACCCCATCTGTCATATGGACGTTGACGAATCGACTTCCATCACCGCCGAGAAAGACGGTGAGAAGTTCTACTTTTGCAGCGAGGGCTGCCGCCAAAAGTTCCTCGAGGGCGAGGAAAGCGGCGAAAAGGGAGGCTCCTGTTGCCATGGCGAAGGTTCCATGCAACATTCGAATCTGCTTCCCGTGATGGGGCAGGATTTCGTGCCGTCTGCCTCATCCTCTGGTCAATCGGGTTCCGGGAAATACATCTGTCCGATGTGTCCGGGAGTCGAGAGTGATGTCCCCGCTGCATGTCCGAAATGTGGGATGGCCCTCGAACGATCCGGCCCTCCGAAGTCTGCTGCCCAAAAAACAATCTATACCTGTCCGATGCATCCGGAGATCGAACAGGACCACCCCGGATCGTGTCCCAAGTGCGGCATGGATCTCGAGCCGAAAACGGTGCAGGCGGAAGAAGAGGAAGACCCCGAACTGGCAGATATGACCAAACGGTTTTGGATCAGCGTGGTATTTACCCTGCCGGTCTTTCTGATGGCGATGCTGCCGCACGTGGGAATTCCGCTGACGTTTCTGTCCCACGAAATGTCGAACTGGTTGCAGTTGGTCTTGAGTACCCCGGTCGTGTTGTACTGTGGTGCCCCGTTTTTTGTCCGCGGCTGGCGCTCGGTGCTGACCTGGAACCTGAATATGTTCACGCTCATTGCGCTCGGGACGGGAGCGGCGTACGGTTTCAGTCTGTTTGCGGTCCTCTTTCCCGGATTGTTGCCGTCCGCGTTTTTGCATCAGGGTGTCCCTCAAGTCTATTTCGAGTCGGCGGCAGTGATTCTCACGTTGGTGTTGATGGGGCAGGTGCTCGAACTACGCGCCCGCCGAAAAACCGGTTCCGCGATCCGCGAATTACTGTCGCTCACGCCTCCCACCGCGCATCGAATCACCGATGACGGTGAGACGGAGGTTTCGCTCGACGAAGTTCGGAAAGAAGACCGGCTACGCGTCAAACCGGGGGAAAAGATTCCGGTGGACGGCAAGATCGTCGAAGGGAAGAGTACCGTAGACGAGTCGATGATCACGGGAGAAGCAGTGCCCGTCGAGAAACGTGAAGGAGACGAGGTGATCGGCGGAACCGTGAATCAGACCGGATCATTTGTAATGACGGCGGAAAAGGTCGGCGAAGAAACGACCCTGTCCCGAATTATCACGATGGTTTCCGAAGCACAGCGATCGCGGGCTCCCATTCAGTCCGTGGCCGACAAAGTCGCCGGCTATTTCGTCCCTGCGGTGGTGCTCACTTCAGTGATCACATTCATCTTGTGGGCCTGGTTACAGCCGAAGCAACCCGCGCTCGTCTATGCGTTGGTGAATGCCGTTGCGGTGTTGATTATCGCCTGTCCCTGCGCGTTGGGTCTGGCGACTCCGATGTCGATAATGGTCGGCGTCGGTCGCGGAGCGAAATCCGGAATTTTGATCAAAGATGCGGAGAACCTCGAAACGCTGGAAAGCGTCGATACACTGGTCGTCGACAAAACGGGAACTCTTACTGAGGGGCATCCGCAATTGACGGATCTCAAACCGGTTGAGTCGGGTGATCCCGACGAACTTCTCAAGCTGGTGGCCTCTCTGGAATCGAGCAGCGAACATCCCTTAGGCCGCGCAATCCTCCAGGCCGCCGAACACAAAGAACTCGCTCTCGCTGACGTGGAGGAGTTCGATTCTGTCACCGGGCAGGGGATCGCCGGCAAAGTGGACGGTCGGGAAATCCTGTTCGGAAAATCTCAGCTCCTCGAAGATCGCGGTGTCGAAGGAATCCAGCAGCTTCAGGATGTCGCCGAGTCGTGGCAGTCCGAGGCCAAGACCGTGATGTACGCCGCGATCGACGGACAATTTGCCGGTCTGATTGCCGTCAGCGACCCGATTAAGAAATCGACACCGCTCGCCATCAAAGCGCTGCACCAATTGGGGCTCACCATTATCATGCTTACGGGAGACAACCAGCACACAGCAGAAGCGGTTGCCAGCCGACTCGGAATCGATGAGTTTCACGCTGGCGTTTCTCCCGAAGACAAACACCAGCACGTTGAGCGTTTGAAAGCAGAGGGACAGAGAGTCGCTTTCGCTGGAGACGGTATCAATGACGCTCCCGCTCTTGCCGCGGCTGATGTCGGAATCGCCATGGGGACAGGAACCGACGTGGCGATTGAGTCCGCAGGAGTGACGTTGGTGAAGGGAGACTTGCACGGCATCGAGCAGGCAATGCAATTGAGTCGCCTCACGATGCGTAACATCCGCCAGAATCTGTTCTTCGCCTTGATTTACAATGGTTTGGGAATTCCTGTGGCGGCGGGAGTGCTCTATCCCTTCCTCGGTTTGCTGTTGAATCCGATGATCGCTGCTGCGGCCATGAGTTTCAGTTCGGTCTCGGTGATTGGCAACGCGTTACGATTGAGAGTGACCCCATTGAGCTGGAATTCGTCTTCTGAAAAACCATAACGTTCTGCTATGACAATCTTTACGTAATGAACCGGTGTTGATGAGCGACTCGTCAATTGGCGATTTGAAAGAAAATTCGGAATTTCCACAGAATTCCGTGAACCATATCTCTTCCCGGCTCGTCTACGCTGGTGGAGATATTGTTTCCTAAGATTAGGAAGAGAGCAGGAAGGCCTCATTCGCCTCAGGCTGTTCGCATCTCCGACAACAATGATCCCGCTCTGGTGCGGGAAAACTGCTTTTTATCAAGGAAAGGTTTCCTAAAGGCCGCCGGACGGCGGAAAAGGTGCAGTTATGTGGCGTTACCAGGTATCCAACAACCAGATCCAAAACATCCATGCGACTCATGGAAATGATGAGGTCGTGGCTGTTGTTGATGCCCGCGGTACGTCCATGCACAAACCGGGGAAATCAAAACGGCTATTTGGCTCTCTGACGACTGGTCTCCTTTGTACCAGTTGCCGTGACCGCGGATCGCTCTCGACAGAGATATCCCGTTCACGGATGGAGTCGGATCAAAATCGATTACGGTTTGATTCGATTCCCGCCGAGCGAGAGCTGCCGGCACCAGCCTGGGCGTCCCTCATTGTGAGAGACGCCATTCGTTCCTGAGTGAAATTCACTCACAACCTGGTTGGCCGTCGAAACGCTCTCCCCTCGGGTGAGTCGCTGTTCGATGCCGTGCTGTTGACTTCCGACTTTGGCGTTGAGTTTCTCTCCATCGTCCGTCACAGCCACACCGTTTTGTTGCTGAACCCCCTGAGAACCGTATGGAAACGGTCACTATTGATGAGGAAACCAATCGTGGACACTTTAATCTTGCGTGAATATGTGTTGCGTGCTCAGTCCGGAAGCCGGGAAGCGTTCGATGCGCTCGTGGAACACTTCGAACCGACCGTTTTCGCCATCGTCTTGCGACGTTTGCGGAATCGTGCGGAAGCGTCCGAAGTGACCCAGGAAGTGTTCCTGCGTGCGTTTCGTAAGCTCGAGCAGCTGCGCGAGCCCGAACGGTTTGCCGGTTGGTTGAAGCAGATCGCAGTCCGGTTGGCCATCAATCGAGCTGTGCGGCGTCCTCAGGAATACAGCACCGACAGCGAAGTCATGTCGGCTGTGGCCGAAAAGGCTCCGGAATCGCCTCTCGACTCGCTGTTGCGGGCGGAACGGCGTGAAGAAGTCTGGGAGGGCTTGCACCGTCTCGGTGATATGGACCGGGAGACTCTGATCTCGTTCTACATTCACGGCCAGAGCCTGAAGCAGATGAGTGAAGAGTTCGGCAGCCCGATCGGAACGATCAAGCGGCGTCTGCACACGGCCCGTAATCGTTTGCGGGACGAACTGCTGGCTCAACCGGCTTGATTTTTGGGAACCCTGATTCGGGGGTCGTCCTTTGTATAAAAGGGGCGGCCCCTTATTTGTTGAGAGCTCTCTCCCTGCACGGAATCAGATGCCTCATACGGAAGATATCAGTGGTGAAGAGAGTTTAAGCTGAAAAATCGAAATTCGTCTTGTTAATGGATGAACTTATGATTTTGACAACTTAAAATATCCAATGACCCAACTCACCTTGGAACTCTGTTCGTGATCTTCTCATTGATGAACAAATTGCTGGACCTGCTGACCAGTCTCATTCTGGGAGTGCTGGAAATTTCCACAATTTTCAGTTGCCATGTGATTCATTTCGCCACCGCTCCGGTCCGTCGCTTTCGCCGTTAGTTCCTTCTAGCATTGTTCTTAGGGATAAATTGGCGAGTCGGAATGCTCGCTTTTGTTCCGTTCTTGTGGAGTGGTGTAATTAAAGGCACTGGGAGAATTCCCCCTAAAATATCCGAATATCGGGAAATCCCCTAGACACTGAGCTGGTTCTGTGTAAGAATCTCAAATATAGGGATTGAGAATAAGTATTCAGCAAGTGATAGAGCGCTCATTGAGGTTGTGTTCATCGAACAATAGTGTCAGATGTTGAGGGGAAATCGAATGTCCATCGCATTGAAGTTTCGAGACGAAAAAGTTCACCATCAGCTCCAGACGCGCGCTGTTGACGAAACACAGACCTTTCACACACGTCGTCTCGATGCCGTCAAGCAACAGGAAGTCGGGGACGAGGTCAAGCCTTGCGGTGAGTTCGATCTGGAGATGCTGCGAGTCTTCTCCAACTGCATCATGTCATTTATTAGATCGCCCTTGCACCAGGATCACCTCGCTCAGGGAATTGCTCAAATCCTGTCGGTGGACGTGGACGACATCAATCGAGCCGGCGAGATCTTCTTCGAACTCGCTTGTGCCAAGATTGTGATGGAATGTTCGGTTCTCTCACAGTCAGAATCGCAGGTTCAAATCTCTGATGAAGTTTTCGTGAGCGTGAACGATGAAGATTACCGAACGGCGTTGAAAGAAACCTGTTTTCGCCAGTTCATCATGAAATATAGCTGGTTGAAAAATCGATCCGCCGAGACGCAAGAGTCAAAAGAAATGAAGATGAGCTATCTTCGCTTGTACGACGACGCGTATGAAACCTTCTCCAAGGCGGGATTGGGAAAACTGCTGGCCCGCCGCATTTTCGCACATCTCGAACAACAAGATCGGAAAGTCTCATCCAAAGAAACAGACCGCCTGATCGAGTTCCTGGATCAGTTCTTCGTCCAGAATTACTGGGCAAAGCTGTGGCAACAGACCGGTGAGAAATCTCGCGAAATCTTCCAATTGCAAAGTATTGGTTAGTGGAATCTGAGTGCGGATCTCAACGCCACTCAGAGCTCCAATCCGCGGTCTCGACACCGCTCCGAATGCGCCATTCCCGCAAGACCCCCAACATCTCTTGTTTGACGGCTGCGGATTTGTCGTCGTTCCAGAGATTCTTCAATTCATCCGGATCCTCACTCAGGTTGAAGAGTTGGCCGTGCGGTTCGTCGAGGAAATGAACAAGTTTCCATTCGTGGTTGCGGACCATCGTCATGAATTCGCAACCGGTCAGAATGCCGTCTTTGATCTGCTCGGCGAAGACGTAATCGCGCCCTTTCCAATCATCACTTTCGAGTGATTCCTTCATCGAAATCGCTTCGAGCGTGTGGGGGACATCGATTCCCGCCAGTTCGAGTATCGTCGGCCCCAGATCCATCTGCTGACAGAGTTCGTTAACGACGCGTCCTCCCTGGAATTTCTTCGGCGCCCAGACGATCAACGGAATCCGCGTGATCAGATCGTACATCGTCCATTTCTGACTGTGGCCGTGATCGGTCAGGCAATCGCCGTGATCCGACGTAAAAATAATGATCGAATTATCGAGGTAGCCGTTCTGCTCCAAAGCGTCGATGATCTCGCCCACTTTTTCGTCGATCATCGTCACATTGGCGAGATAATACGCCCGTTGCAAATGACGTTGTTCTTCAGTCGGGTTCAGTTCCAGAACGACCGAATCGTGGTCGATCTCCTGATTGTGCTGCCGTAATTCCTTGAAGGCAGGGGGCTGGTTCTCCAGCTCTTCCTGAGTTACTTCCAGCAACGGCAGATCTTTCTTCAGATACGGTTCCGCGTAGCGCGGGATCGGATCGTACGGCGGATGCGGACCCGGAAATCCGATCTGCAGAAACAGCGGTTCGGTTTTCGGATACGAATTGATCCACCAGGTCGCCATATCGCCGACGAACATATCCGGGTGCGTATCTTCCGGGAGTTCCCACTCGAACGCCCCGAGTCGGTCCCGATAGTCGCCCCGCTGGCGATAAAGTTCGCGTTGCTGTTTGATCAGGCCACGAAAGCGGAGTGCCTTGTCCCACTCGTCGAAGTAATACCGACCCTCCAGATAACGGTCCTTGTTTTCGACGACGTACCGTTCGTCGAAACCGAGTTCCGTCTCGAACGGCCAGGTGTGCATCTTCCCCACGTTCGTGCAGTGATACCCCGAGTCGTTCAGCAGTTCGATCCACGACCGCCGCCAGGAGTCCGCGTTTTTCAGAATCCCCGTGGTGTGCGGATAATAGCCTTTGAAGAGCGACGCTCTCGCCGGAGCACACGACGCCGCCGTCACGTGACACTGCGTGTAGACGATCCCCTCCGTCGCGAGGCGATCGAGGTTCGGCGTGTCCATAAAGTCGTAGCCGAGAGCGTTGATCGTGTCGTAGCGTTGCTGGTCGGTAATGATGAAGATGATGTTGGGGCGCGAATCGGTCATGGTGTGTCTCGTGTGTGTAACAGTGTGAAAGGTGAAAGGTAAAAAGTGAAAATGTCAAAAGTTGTTGGAGGTCGAAGGTTTATCTGGGGTTGGCCCTGCCGCGATCGTGAGAGCGCCGGGCTGGATGTGATCGATTGGGTGGCCCAGCCGTTCCGGCTGGGTGACGAAGTCACAAGAAACATCATCGTACGCATACAACCATGAGGCACGATCCTCTCGATCATTGACCCGCATGATGGAGTTTCTTGTCGCTGCGCGACCCGCCCCGTTGGGACGGGCCACCCCCTATTAATCAAAGTCCGATGCAGTACAGCGTTTCGACCCATTCGCCCGACGAATTATCGGCGTGACGGAGAAATATTTGGTTATCAACAATCACGGGCGTCGCGAAGGAAATGTTGCCGAGCGTATTCTGAGCCACGGGAGTAAATTTGTCGGGAGACGCTTTGAAGACGTAGGTCGTTCCCCGCTCGTCGGAGAAGTAGAGGTTGTCCCCCGCGAGAGTCAATGACGCGGAGACCGGGCCTCGCAGCCGTTCCTTCCACATCTCTTTGCCGGTTTTCGCCTCCCAACAGAACGCGATGCCGTTGTCGTTGACCGCGTAGAGATAGCCGTCGTGGACGAGCATCGACTGCTCGTAACATTTCTCCGCTTTGAACCAGGCCTGTCGCGCCTGACCGTTCCGAATCTGGACGCCGACAGTACTCTTCTTGGGATACCCGCCCGACGCAAAGACCATATCGTCCTCCCAGACCAACGTCCCGCAGGTCGCCATTGACCCTCCTTCCGCCCGCCAGACCGGTCGCCCGTTCTCCGGATTGTATCCCGCGACGAAATTTCCTCCCGTCATCAGCAGGTAATCGGCACCGCCGATGTTCGCCACTACCGGCGACGAGAAACTGATCAGTCCCCGCCGCGGAATCTCCCACAGTTCGCGACCGCTTTCCCGATCGAATGCTTTGATGAAACCGCCCGCTTCATATTCCGAAGAAACAATCACCATATCCTGGTAAATCAGCGGGGAAGGGCCGTACCCGAATTTGTAACGCTCCGGCGTGAATCCTCCCGCCCGCTTCTGCCAAATCTGATTCCCGTCCAGGTCGAGTGCCGTCAACGAGACCGCGTTCGAGTTGGCGAACACGACAAAGATGTGCTCTCCGTCGCAGGCGGCGGTCGGCGAAGCGTGGGTGTTTTTCTTGTGAATCTCGGCCAGAAAGCCCCCTTTGTGGATGTCCGTTTTCCAGAGCGGTTCGCCGGTGTTGCGGCTGTACGCGAGGACCGATTGCACCTGAGCCTTTTCGTCCGCCGTCGTCAGGATCACCTTGTCCCCCACGACGATCGGAGACGAATGCCCGCGCCCCGGCACCGCCGCCTTCCAGACCATATTCTTCGAGTCGTTCCATTCCGTCGGAGGCTGCTCCCCCTCGGCGGCGATCCCGTTAAAGTTCGGCCCCCGCCACCACGGCCAGTCTCCGGCGGAAACATGCAGGGGCAGGGTGAAGACAGCGATGAGTGTGACAATCAGGCGTGGCATTTGTCGTTCTCCGTTGAAGGCAACCTCGCGAGCAGACCCATTGAACCCGGAAACGTCCGGAATTTGAACAGGCGACCCCGGCGAAATGGTAAAATCTCCCGAGAATTCAACAATTCCGGTCTCCCGCCTCGCAGACCTTCCCGACCCGCCCGTTTCGCGTTCCAACTTCTTGACCCGTCACAGGATCGGCTTTACCATCGGGCGTTGAACACATTCAACGCACATCAACTTTTGACTTAAAACTTAAAACTAAAAACTTTCAAACTGTTTCACCTTTCACACATTTTCTACTTTCACACTTTCGAACGAGACTCACCATGACCGACGCCGGCCAAAACATCGAATCCGTCCTCCAGGAAGACCGCAAATTCCCCCCCTCTTCCGAGTTCTCTGCTCAAGCCAATATCTCCTCCGAGCAGCAGTACCTCGAAATGTGGAACAAAGGCAAAGACGATCCCGCCGGCTTCTGGGGCGAACTCGCCAAAGAGAACCTCGCCTGGTTCAAAGAGTTCGATTCCGTCATGGACGGCGAGATGCCTGAGACCAAATGGTTCACCGGCGGCAAGATCAACGCCTCGTACCAGTGCCTCGACCGACACCTCACCGGACCCCGCAAAAACAAAGCCGCCATCATCTGGGAAGGAGAGCCCGGCGATCAGCGCATCCTCACCTACCAACAACTCCATCACGAAGTCTGCAAGTTCGCCAACGTGCTGAAGAAACTCGGTATCGAAACCGGCGACCGCGTCACCATCTACATGCCGATGGTTCCCGAACTCGCTATCGCCATGCTCGCCTGTGCCCGACTCGGAGCCGTCCACTCCATCGTCTTCGGCGGCTTCTCCGCCGATGCCATCGCCGACCGCAACCACGACGCCGAATCGAAACTCGTCATCACCGCCGACGGCGGCTGGCGCCGCGGCAAGGAAATCCCCCTCAAAGCGACCGTTGACGAAGCGATGGAAAAATCCCCCACCGTCGAAAACGTGGTCGTTTATCGACGCACCGGCGGCGACGTCAACATGGTCCCCGATCGCGATTACTGGTGGCACGACCTGATGGAAGACGTCGATGCCGACTGTCCCGCCGTCGAACTCGATTCCGAACACCCCCTCTTCATCCTCTATACCTCCGGCTCGACCGGCAAACCGAAGGGCGTCCTGCATACCACCGCCGGGTATATGCTCGGCGCCACGATGACCAGCAAATGGGTCTTCGACCTCAAGGAAGACGATACCTACTGGTGTACCGCCGACATCGGCTGGATCACCGGACACAGCTACATCACGTACGGCCCGCTCTCCAACGGCACCACCTCGCTGATGTACGAAGGTGCCCCGAACTGGCCCGACGAAGGCCGCTTCTGGAACATCGTCGAGAAATCCCAGGTCAACATCTTCTACACCGCCCCGACCGCCATCCGCGCCTTCATCAAATGGGGCGATCAATGGCCCTCTCAGTACGACCTCTCCTCCCTCCGTCTGCTGGGAACCGTCGGCGAACCGATCAACCCCGAAGCCTGGATGTGGTATCACAAAGTGATCGGCAACGAAAAATGCCCCATCGTCGATACCTGGTGGCAGACCGAAACCGGAGGCATCATGCTCTCCCCGCTCCCCGGCGTCACCGCCACCAAGCCGGGCTCCTGCACCAAACCGCTCCCCGGCGTCGTCCCGGCCATCGTCACCGAGGAAGGGGAACCGGTCACCGAAGGGGGCGGACTCCTCGTCATGACACAGCCCTGGCCCCACATGCTCCGCACGGTCTACGGCGATCACGACCGCTTCATCGAAACCTACTTCAGCAAGTTCGACGGCAAGTATTACTTCGCCGGCGACGGAGCCCGCATCGACGACGACGGCTATTACTGGGTGATGGGCCGCGTGGACGACGTCCTGAACGTCTCGGGTCACCGCCTGAGCACGATGGAAGTCGAATCGGCACTCGTCGCACACGACAACGTCGCCGAGGCGGCGGTCGTCGGCTTCCCCCACGAGTTGAAAGGGGAAGGAATCTGCTGCTTCGTGACGCTCAAATCAGGTGACGGCAGCGACGAAGAGAAAGAGGAACTGAAACAGCACGTCCGCAAACAGATCGGCGCGATCGCCACGCCGGACAAAATCAAAATCGCCCCGGCGTTACCGAAAACGCGCTCGGGCAAGATCATGCGACGACTGTTGAGAGACATCGCCGCGGGCCGCGACGTCTCCGGCGACGTGACGACCCTGGAAGACAACACAATCCTGGAGAAGTTGCGGGAGGATGATTGAATATCTTCTTCCCCACTTACCAAGGGGGGACTGAGAGGGGTTAAAGGTTTTGAGCCGCGTGCGCAAGCAAGCAGGGGACTCTGATTCACCTTGTGGGATCAACCGCCCTGTAATCCGCCCGAAACAGGCCCCAAATCGCCGCCAACATGAACATTTTACGAACCGGAACGAAAGTTCCGGTTTTTGTTTGGATAGATGTGAGTTGCCTCGTGTAATATACCAACGCTTCAATCTTGAAGATATTTCATGATTTTACTGAAACCCAGAATGTTAGTTCCCAACAAATGAATTTGATATCTATCACCATAGACGGAATTAAAAGATTCTCCGAACGTACCCAAATTAACGTTGTTGGAAAGTTAGTTGCCATCGTTGGTCCAAACGAAAGTGGTAAATCCTCTCTTTTACGAACGTTGCTTCATTTCAACCACAACAAAGCATTTCTAACCAATGGCCCGGCACAGGAAACTACAAGAGGAAAAGACTTCGAGAGTGATCACGAAGCAATTAGAGCAGTCTATTTAATTGATCAGGATGACAAAGAAGCAATATCACACATTGAAGACACGGAGAAAGTTACACGAATTGAAATATCAAAACGCTTAGAGGGAGATACTTTCTATGTTTCGCTGATTCCACGACCAGAACGCTCCACAGTTCCTCGTCGTCAAGCGAGAGACAAGCTACAAAGTCTGTTAAAAAGCATTGGTTTTTCACCGATCACAAGCCAAGATTCTGTGCGAAAGCTTGAGGCGATGAGCGAGGATGAATTAAGCACCGATGAGGCCAGATCACTTTTTGGAGACGTAAATATTCACCGATGTCTCGATATACTTTCTTCTGATGGTTCTTCTCGGATTATCGTGGCTGAGGCCGTTTCGGCTGGTTTTTCACTGACGT
>JABURQ010000062.1 GCA_014762625.1 Planctomycetaceae bacterium
CTTAACACTGCCCCCACATCTGGTGTGACACGCTGTTTCATTGATAACTCCCGCGATTTCTCGTATTGAGCACTTTGCTAAGACCTCAATACGAAATACGAAAACACGAGAATCGTGCTGCTATACCAGCTTCAAATTGGGTTTTCGACTTGAGGTGAGTTGCCCATCAGGTATGACACCGAACGGCTCTCTGTTTATGAACAACCTGGCGGAGCCACTACATCTGGTGGATGGTCCGTTGTCAGTAGTCAGTTGAAATTTGTTTTCAACAACTGACCACGAACCACTGACGACAAACAAAAAATCAAATTGTCAAAGATCGATCTCTCTCGACCTAACGGCAGTTTGTTGTCAGACAGCTGAGCAGACAGTGCGAGAATAGTCTGACCGCGGATAACGCGGATTTCACTGATAGTTGATAAGACTTCACCCTCCACCAGAATGGGGGAGGGTCGGGAACGAGCGCAGCGAGTGACCGGGGAGGGGGAGCAAGACGTGCTGGCTTTGCCAGTGTTTCGAATTGAAACCGCGGAGGACGGAGAGAACGCAGAGAAAAAGAAAAGAAAACTCGCGCGGCGGCGCGGCGAAAAGGATCAACATTCGACGCCCACTGTGGGCCGACGTGAAGGAAACGCTTCTTCTCGCGCCCTCGGCCTGACTCCGAGCTAATCGCTCGGAGGCCTGTGGTTACGCAAGTCGGCATGAGCGACGTTGAGTGTTTCTCAGGGGCATTTTTGAAACAAGCCATGTGGCAGGACTTCCAGCACAGCCTGCGGTTTGGTGACTGCAACGACTGCAGTGGAGGCTGGGCGTTCGAGGGTCATGGTGTTGGTCTCCTCTCTTTCCACCAGACTTCCGGGCCGAGACTCCGACAAAACGGGCTCCGTGAAGGCAGGATTCCGTCGATCGAATTCGGGTTCGTCCATATAGGCGGCGATCCGGTTGTTGGGGTGGGTTTTTGGTCCCGAGAAGAAATGCATGGTGCCAGAGGTATCGGTCATGCTGTCCCAATCCTCGAACAGATCGTCGGACGGATAATCTTCCTCGGGGTCGGGGAGATGATCGGCATGCTTCTTCTTGCGTTTTGTGTCGTTCTTCGGCTTGAGTGCGAGAGCGAAGGTTCCTACGATGCCGAGAGCACCAATTTATACGACAGGTGCCGGAGATAGCTCCAATCCCGTACACGATGCATTTTCTATGGTGCATTTGACTGGTTCAGAAACAAAGAATGTCAATTCTCCTGCTTCGGGATAGGAAAATACAGCATGGTCGTAAAGCTTTTCTCTGGCAAAAACTGGTTTAACGACAAAATCACCTGCGAGAATCGACTTTTCTAGATCCAGAACATCTGGCGGATCGGGGAAATGCAGAATCCAATAAGTGAGACTTTCCGCATCACTCTGTACTTCGACGGGTAGCCATTGAAGCTTGTCGGTGGAAGCCGCTCCATCCTCGAAAATGTTCTTAAGTTTGCCAGAGCATAATCGGCACCCGAGATTACTGGACAAGTAGTCGCAAGATTCTCCTTCAGTGAGCCTGAGTACTAGAGGCTCCCAATCTTCAACAAATCCTGTGTATGGGAGGTAAAAAGGTCCTTTTCTTTCAATAGTTCTGGCAACTCCGTAATCGTAATCCTCTTCGTATAAAGCTTGATAAATTGAATTCATCAGTTGTCCCATCCAATCTTTCTAAGCCGGGTGCCATGCTCTCGCTTGCGTGAGCATGCCTCTCAGTGTCTGTCATGCTATCATGACGAGATGTCATCAGGTCATCGAAAAACCAGAAAAGTTTACGACCGTGACGGCGATGCTCACTTTCTCACGTTCTCCTGTTTTCGTCGATTGCCGTTGTTGAGTATAGACAGAAGTTGTCAGTGGATGGTCGATGCCATCAGTCTTTCTCGATCGAAGCATCCATTCGATTTGTGGGCATGGGTGATCATACCGGAACACGTACATCTGGTATTATGGCCGCATACCGATGTTCGCATTTCGTCGATTTTGACAACGATGAAACAATCGGTCTCACGACGTACGATTCTGTGGTTAAAGAAACACTCTCCCGAGTATCTTTCCGAACTCTGCGACCAACAACCGAACGGGTAATCTTCGTATCGATTCTGGCAACGGGTAGGTGGTTACGATCGAAACTTGCGATCCACGCGCGATATTCACGAGAAGATACGTTACGTTCACGAGAATCCTGTGAGACGCGGCCTTGTCGAGAGAATGGAGGAATGGAGATGGTCGAGCGCGACTGCCTGGAAGAGTGGTGAGAACGAACCGATTTCTATCCAACGTGCTTCGGTCCCTGTGTTGACCATTCTTGATGATCGCGTCGATTCCAGTTTGTTCGATTGAAGAGACTTGCATGCCCACGCGAGCGAGGGCATGGCACCCAAAATGTGGAACATGGCACCCGGCCGTTGCCGTCGATGGAGAAACCGGTGGAGGTATTGTTGGTTTTGTCCTCGATGAGGTCGGTATGTTCGGTGGTGGTGCCGTTGTCGTCGGTTGAGTTATTAACGAAGATCAAAAAGACTTGAGCACCGCCGACCGACGTTACTGGCAACGAGAAATCACCTGGCCAATCCGATGCGGTAGTTCAACAGGCACTTCGCAGACACCTCAGTAGTTTTTGAGGATCGGGACGATTTCTGTCTGGCGTTCGCCGTAGGTGACGTGGACCTGCTGGTCGGCATCGACAAAGACATCCACTTCACTGCGGACTCCGAATTTACCTTCCTGGTAGATGCCGGGCTCCACCGAGAAGCAGGTCATCGGCAATACGAGCCGTTCTTCCCGAGTTTCCAGGTTGTCCATGTGGGCGCCGTTGCCGTGTACTTCCTGCCCGATATTGTGCCCGGTGCGATGGACGAAGTATTTTCCGTATCCAGCCTCTTCGATGACCTGACGGCAAGCCTGGTCAATTTCCCAACCTTGGAGAGGTCGGTGATTGGCGAAAGCCTCTTCCGCATAGCTGATTGCCGCATCGCGTGCGGCGGCAACGATGTTGAAGATTTCCGTATATTTCTCGGGAACTGCTTCTCCCACAAAGCCGGTGCGGGTCATGTCGGCATAGACGCTTCCCGGCTCGTCGAGTTTCGCCCATAAATCAACGAGCACAAAATCGCCTTCCTTGATGCTCGTGTTCTCGCCGGTCCCCGTTTCGTAGTGGCAGTCGCTGCTGTGAGGCCCTACCGCCACGATCGGAGGATGATAGGTTGTCAGATTGTGTGCGGTGAAGTGATCCATGATGGCGTCGCAGACGGCAGATTCATCGACAGAGCCGTCATGACGAACGCCGTCCGCAATGAATTTCCAGGCGACATTGAAGGCTTCGTCACAGAGTTTTCCCGCAGCAAGATGCTGCTGCCACTGCTGGTCCGACCAGACCGCCTCGAAAAGCTGGATCAAATTCCCCGATTCGACGACTTCGACTCCAAAACTCCGAATCAGTTCGATCGTTCCGGCATCGACTTTGGAGATGTAGGGATTTGCATTGCGAGGAGAGTATTCCATGGCGACCGTTTTATGGCCGCTCACTAGCTCCTCAAAACCTGATTCAAGTTCCTGCCAGGTCAAATAAACAATCTTACGTCCCGGAAGATGGTCGAACGCTCCTCGTTCGATGCGGTGAACCAGTTTGATAGGCTGCCCCTCAGCGGGAATGGCATAGCAGCAACGGCGGGAACCCATCTGGTCATCGGGCAAGTGGAGAATGCGGCGTGCGAGGACATTGCTGCCGCGAAAATCATACAGCAGCCAGACATCAATCCCGAATTGTTTCAACGCGTTTTGAATTTTCTCCAGCGAAAACATATCGGCCTCGTACAGTCGTTCAATCGTCGGTGGTCTGTTTTGACAGATCCGATTCTGGCGACTTCCGAGGTTCAACGCGATAGAAGCGACGCACTTTTTTCAGGAGTACAGGATCTTCCTGTTTGACTCGATCGAGAAAAGCTTCCGCCTTGACTGCCGAAGGGGGGAGAGAACCGTTGTCGTTGAAATCCTGCTGGGAGCACTCAAGCATGTAGATGATAATCGCCCGTTTCAGTGACTCATGTTTCTTGCCTGGATTCGCGTCATACTTTTGAATTAGAAGATCAACCGGTTCCCAATCCTGCCAGCGGGCCAGGTCGGGAATCACCAGTTCGTCCAGTCGGTCGTGTTCGAGAAATCTGCGCATCGTGCGAATCAAGGCTGATTTCGGAACGCGGTCTCCGCCGTAAGTCCATACAATTCGAAACGCCCGCATCAATGGATAGAGAAAATCGACAGACTTGTCTTGCGTATCAAGAATCTTCTGTTCGATCTTGTGCAAACCGTCAGCACGCGTCAGGAAGAGATAACCGGTAACGATTCCTTCCATGCCGAAGACGTATTGGTCCGCCTTTTCGAAGAACTTCTCTCCCAGAAGATCGGCGTCTTCCGGTTTCCCACAGAGTCCGAGCATGATGCCGTAGAGACCGATACGGGACTGAGGCGTTTCTGCATCATCGATCCATTTCCGAATCTTCTGCCGAGGCAGTATATCGATAAGCGTGACGACATCGTCGAAAGGAGCGAATGCAAATTCGTTGTAGGCGTCGTTGGCGATAAATGTATCGGGAAATTCAAGAAACTTCACGAAATAGGGAAGCCGTTCGTGTCGTGGTCGCTCCGGAGATGGAGCCTGCATGACGTAGTGGTAGCCGGTTTCGGTAATTTCAACCGGGGCTTCCCAATCAATCGTCTCTTCCTTGTTTTGCAGGCCGTTCAGGAAGTAGAGATCTCCGGGATCGGCTTCGCGATAGTTGTTGAGGACAATCTTTTCCTTCGGTGAGAATGTTCCCGTTGCATCTTTACCCACCAGGGCGATCTGATATTCGGTCTGCGCGGGATTCTCGCCGTCCTGTGGCCTGGAATTCACAAATTGAACCAGGAGCACCACGTCCGAACGAGCAACTGTCTCCGCTCGCGTTTCGCTGGCAGTGGGAGTGCATCCGGGACAGGCCCATGCTGAAGTTAAACCAACTGCTGAGATTATCCCCGTAGCAGTGATGGCAAGAAGACAACGAACAGTCATAATCCCTTTCGATTTTGCGTGGCGTCTGTGTTGGATCTCAAACAGCAACAAAAACAATTTGTCTTAAGATATCACTCATCTCAGTCGGAAGAATCGCTTGGCGTCCCGGTAAATTTTAGGATCTTTCTCCTGAATCTCTTCCAGGGCACTGGAAGCTTTGACGACGTAGGCGGGAGGATCGCCGGCAACTTCGGATTCCTGAGACGAGCTAACGAGAAGGTAGCGAATGATCGCGCGTTTGATGGAGGGAATGTTGAAGTCTTCTTCACCGTACATGGCGATCAGGCGGTCAATCACCTCCCAGTCTTCCCAGCGGGCGAGATCCGCAATGACCAGGTCGGCCAATTCGGGGCGTTCGAGTAACACTCTCATGGCTGCTCGAAGATCGTCTTTGGCGATCGTTCCGGGTTGGTATTTCCACATGAACCGCAGTGCCTGCATGGCGGCATAAGTCTCCGAAAACGGGACGTCTTTCCCTTTCAGCTTCGATTTCTCCAGTTCTTTAAGGCCATCGGCTTTCGCGATCATCAGGTAGCCCGACATGATGCCGTCAATTCCCAAACGGAAATCCTGTGTTGGCTCGTTGATTTTGGCCAGCATGACTTGCGCATCGGTCTCATTTCCGGCCAGTCCCAAAAGCAATCCGTAGAGCCCGAGACGTGTGGGAACCGTTTTTTCGTTGGTGACCCATTCGCGGACTTTTTTGGTCGGAACCTGATCGGCGACTTTGGAAATTTCTTCGTAGGGAGCATTGGCAAATTCGCCATAGGCGTCGTTGGAAATCACTTCGTCTTTGTGCTCCAGATATTTCAGAAAATAAGGGAGACGCTTCGAATAGGCGAGATCGGGAGCCGGTGCATTAACGATGTAATTGAAGGCGTCTTTTGAGACATCCAGGGGCGTCGCCCACTCGATGGCGGCAGTTTGCGAACCGGTTAACAGGAAGAGATCGCCTTTACTGGCGGCACGATACAGAGGCAGCTCGAGTGTGCCCCCCTCCTTCAGAAGTCCCTCCGGGGCTTTAATAATTCGAACGATTTTGTAGGTGGTTTTTCCGGCTTCTCCCTGCGCTCCCTTTTCGGCGCTCTGATAGGCAATTTGCAGGACTGCGTCCGCTTGTGCCATTTGTTCGCTGAGAGTCAACGACGGAGCGGAACAAAACGGGCAGGCGAGTAACGCCGATTGTCCGGAAATCAATAACAGCAGCGCCAGAAATCCACGGAAGATTTTGGTTCGAATTTGAGCGTGCATCTGCGTCTCTCCTATCTGTGGGTGTCTGCAACTTGCTGAGAAAACATAAAGACTTGTTGATGCCAGACTATCAGAGATTTGGAATCATTGCGACTGGGGTTGGTCTACTTGTCGATCACAACGGCGTCCGTGATTTCGTAAAGCCCGAATATTTCGTCACCATCTGTTTCAGGGCGAATGTGAAAAGTTCCCACCACATCAAACGGTCGATTCAGGATGTAGTTGGTCGTGACTCCATCCCGCATCTCCACGTTAATCAGGTCGTAAACCTTCGGGTTTCTGCCGAAACAGCAAATCTGATTGTCGCGTGCCAGCACAAAAAAGTCGATTCCGGTCTCGCGAAAGGGGGGATACATGAAACCTCGAATGCGAACCTTCTCTCCATCCAGCCCTCTTAACCAATCGGGAAAGTACGATACCGCGTCGGCGGGGACGGGTTCCATATTGAGCACTTTGAGGAGATCGAGATTGTCGTAGGAAACTCGTGCTGCCCCATCTTCACGGCGAAGATTGGGCTCCTCAACCAGCAGCTTGATTTCTCGAGCCTCCAACGAAGTCGATGTTTTGTTGTCAATATTCGTTTTAAGCTCGCCGGAGTTTTGGCCAAAGACCGGCTTCACCGCCACGAGGGGCTCGATGGGAGTTTCTTCAACGGCGACATCAGTATCATCCTGGCTGTCGGCCGCTTTCGTCGATTCGGACGCGGTTTGTTTTTCGGCTTCGGTCGAGTCCTTTTCCTCTTGCGACGTAGTGGCATCCGACTCTACCTCTTCCGAATTTTCGGGGAGCGCAGAGAATTCCTGGTAATCTTCTGTCGACTGCTGCTGACATCCGATGCTTGCCAGAAGAATAGAGCAGGAGATGTAAATCAAGATTCTCTGAAATCGATCCATGATCAGAATGCCGTTTTAGAGATTGCGAAATGAGAGGCTTTCATCTCGTATACCTGAGTCAGCCCCTCGGAGTGATTGGGAGTTGTGAGAAACTCCCCCGCGACGGAAACTTTTTTGTCCGTGAAGTTGACGGCGTCCGCCTTATCCATCTTGACGAGGATCATGTCGGTCGTTTTCGGCTCTCCGCCAAAACAACAGTCTCCATTATCCTTGGCCAGGATGAACTCGGTGATGTCTTCCGTTTGCCGAGTCGGATACATGTAACCTTTCAGAAAGATTTTCTTCCCATGAAGAGCTTTCACGTCTGGGTGGTAATCGTTGACAGGCTGTCCAGCTATATATTTAGGGATAAAACCCTTTTCTGCAATGTCATTTGAAAAGCTGACCCGCTGATAGCCTTCCGGTACTTCGGTGGAATAGTCGTAAGCGAGTTTGGAAGATCCGTAAATCGTCGTCGTCAGGCAAAGCACCAGACCGGCCACGGTCATCCGGAAACCACCAATTTCGCTGCGAATACCGACCGAGCTCAGAAAGCAAATGGTGCCTAAAATCGCTCCCATCGCGCCGATGATAATTCCAAATGACGTTACCAAAACAACCAACGAAGCCAAGCCCAGGACGAATGTGACGGGAGCAAGTACGGGAATCGGCTTGTAGTCAAATTCATCCTCAATACGCAAGTCGGCGGCGACGGAAGGTGATTGCGTCTGGGGAGACGCCTCTTTAACTTCCGTGCTAGTCTCAACTTGTGCTTGTTCGGTACTCGCTGGTCCGGGAACATTTTCGGGAAGAGTCGACTGTGACATGCGACCGTCATCCTGTTATGAGATCAAAAGGGCTGGTTGAATGACAATTTTTCTCTTATGTATCTTAACTGTCGTGAACGAACTCTCCAGAGAAACTCTGTGAAAACCGTGGTAATACGGAGTAAACTACGATAACCACGCAAGTTATGACGATATCGTGAAGCGGTTACGTTCACCAGATTGTACGAAATACGGTTCCCCAGTGTTGGAGAATCCGAAATGTCTTCAACGGCTATGCCGCCAATGCATCAGCGACATCAGTCCGGTAGGCCGTCATACCTGGAATAAAGCCGACCAGAGTGGCCAACAGCATTAAGACCGGAAACAGGATGAACTCCAGTGGTTCGATCGTCAGGGGATCGACGAGAATACCTGCGGCTCGTTCGATGTAGGGGGCTCCCATATAGATCAGTCCATGCCCCATCAGGATGCCCAAAACTCCCCCCGTGAGGCAGAGCAAAACCGATTCCGCGAGAATGATCGAGAAAACTGTCTGACGTCGTGCTCCGAGAGCCCGCATGATGGCGATTTCTTTCCGTCGATCCGACATCGAGTTGTAGATGCTGACGAAGATGCCGACCCCGCTGACGACGATAATCAGGCAGGTCATGACGAACATGACTTTCTGGATGTTCCCGATGATGTTGGTCATGAGCTGACTGATCGGGCGAATCGGATTAACAAATTGAGCGCGGTAACCGCGACGCGACTGTCCTTCGAGGAGCGCTGCCTGGATTGGTTTGTGCGTCTGGACGAAGATTCCTGTCAGGTCTTTCTTGATTTCAGGTGTTTCGTGGTGGTGATGGGCGTGATTGTGCTCGCCGGAAGCGAGTGCCTCCGCTTCCTCTCGCTCTTCCTGTTCCAGCTGGGCAATTTCTTCCGGCGTTAGAGAGTTGTTACCGAAAAACTCTTTTTCCTGTTTCACGGCTTCGCTGATCGGTTTCTCGTGCCCCGCGATCAAGTAAAAGCCTTCGAGGTTCACAAAGACGGTCTTATCGTTCGCAGTTCCGGTGGGGGCCAGCACACCAACCACGGTGAATTCTTCATCGTGGACGTGATCGCTCTCTTCCCCGCCATGGACGAGTTTCAATTTGGAGCCAATTCCCCATCCATTTGTGAACGCAACCTGCGAGCCGATAATGGCATCGAATGAGGTACCAAACCTCTTGCTGCCGGGAACTAGCTTGAAGGATCTGTCCGGGGCGTAACCAAGCTCAAAGTAACGGGAGGTTGTGCCGACGATCTTGAAGCCGCCTTGTTCGGTGACATCTCCCATTGTGAGAGGGACGGCTTCTTTGATGCGAGGATCATCCTGCAATTCGCGATAAAACCGGTAGGGAAGATTTCCGACCGGGTCCCCGATGCGGTACACGGTGTTCAGAATCAGTTGTAGGGAACTTCCTTTGGGGCCGACGATCAAATCATAGTTGATCGAATTCTGGCTGAAATTCTTTTCGACAATCGCGAAGCCGGACAGTACGATCACCATCAGCATCACGCCGAGCGAGACACTCAGACATGTCAGGAAGGACGCCAATGCCCGTTGGCGAATGCTTTTGTAGGCAATAACGAGAAGATTCATGCGGATGCGGCTACTTTATTGAACTGACTGATTTCATCAACTCGATCGAACTGTTGAGCGACTTCAGGAGCGTGAGTGACCAGTAACAACGAGATATTGTGCTCTTCGCAGGCGCTGCGAATCAGGTTCAGAATGCTGTCCTGATTTCCGGGATCAACGTTTGCCGTCGGCTCGTCGGCGAGTAACAGGACGGGGCGATTCGCCAAGGCTCTTGCCACAGCCACCCGCTGCTGTTCTCCGACCGACATCTGCCCCGGTTTGTGGTCGAGTCGATGGCCGAGCTCGACACTTTTCAGCAACTCGGTGGCTTGATGACGATTCATCGGTTGACTTGCAAAACTCGATCCCAGCATCACATTCTCAACAGCGGTAAAAGCGGGGAGCAGATTAAATGTCTGGAAGACAAAACCAATTTTTGCGGCTCTGAAACGGTCCCGCCCCACTTCGTGCAATTTCGTGATATCAGTCCCGTTGATAATGACAGAGCCGGAATCGGGGGCCGTAATACCGGAAATAACATTCAGCAGCGTTGTTTTCCCGCCACCGCTCGAACCGAGAAGCACGGCTTGTTCACCATCTGCAAGCTGGTATTCGGGGATATCGAGGACCGGCAATTTCTGGCCTGATGGCTCGCGGTATGATTTTTGAATGTTTTGAAGGGTTAAGCTCATCGAGACTCTTCCTAGAAAATACTGCAAGCATCTTGAGGGATCCGGGATCAGTTCGCAAGATCGCCGGTTCGTTAGGATTGAGATCCGCCGCTCACAACTTTGTACGCGACTATGTGCAAATCTGCTGGAACCTGACACCGAAAACGTACTGGCAAGCCTGATTCCGGTCTTGTGTCATTCATTAACTTCGTTCTAATAGGGGCGAATAAATCGAAATCTTGGCGAATTGAGGTCTGGAAACCATGACGCGCGATCAGTTGATGCTGCTGTCGATCCTGTTCCTATTGATTCTGATGCAAGGCTGCGGCGAATCTCCCCAGACGGAAGAACTCTCCAATGTCGACGAGAGCGTCTCGGCTGATCAAAGTCCCGAGGGGCAAGACGATCTACCGGAATGGGCCACCTCGGAAAACGCTGGAGACACTGAAGAGATAGAACCTTCCAAGCCCTCTATGGAATGGGCTAAAGAGCAGCCTGAGAAGGAAGAACAGCCATCGGACAGTTCCGAGCAGAAAATCACCCTCAAATCGATCGACAAGAGCGAGTACGACAAAATCATTAAACAATTGAAGGGCCAGGTCGTGTTGGTCGATTTCTGGGCAACCTGGTGCATCCCTTGTCGGAAATCATTTCCACACACTGTGGAATTGTCCGAAAAGTATGCTGAGCAGGGGCTGGTCGTTGTTTCTGTTGCCTGCGATGATCCCGACGCGGAGGAGCAGGTAAAGAAATTTCTGACAGATAAGCAAGCGGGCAGGATGATGAATTATCGCGCGTCGTCTGGAGCTGAAGAGGAAACCTTCTCGACGTACCAAATCGGAGAGACGGGTTTGCCGCACTACAAAGTCTATGGGAAGACAGGAGACCTCTTGAAGACATTTTTCATCGATGAAGAAGGCACTCCCATCGACCTGCAGGAATTAGAGGAGACGCTCAAGTCGGAGTTATGAATTCCGACGAGTTGCAAAGCAATCTATCCAGGCCTTGAGTACTTTCAGTCTTTGCTCGCATAGTTGATAAACTCTGACTGACGGCGATTTGCTGACTGACGGCTCGCAGGTTTGATCTCGCATCATCCTGCCGCTCGTTTTCCATTCTTCATATCCATCGTTAATGTACTATTAGGTATTCTGGCCTTGCGGTAGGAGACGATTTTGAAACCAACAGACTGGGCGATGGTTCTGTTACCCGTTTTCCTCATTTCCGGGTTGGGAGTCACGATGATGTGGTTCCATTATAGTTCCCGAAAAGCCGATGCGGAAACCGATCATGATGAACTCGAAATGCGACATCTGGCCACACGCTATCGTCGTCGGATGCAGGCGTCGGGAATCCTGGTGTTGCTTGGGGGGATGATCTCGGGCGGCCAGTTTCTCGACGGTCAAGCGATGCCCGGATTCTTCGGTCTCTACTGGCTGTTCGTTCTCTTCATGACCTTCTGGGTCATTCTTCTGGCGCTGGGAGATGCGGCATCGACTTTGTCATACTCGAAAGTTGCGCAGAATAAGCTCAAACAGCAGCGTCAGGAAATTGAAAAGGAGTTCGAACGTCTAAAAGCGCAACAGGGGAACGGTCATCCGCGAACGAACAAAAAACCTCCACCTGCAGAGAATTCCTCGACAGAGGAATGAGAATTTAATTCGAGACTCGATAAACGGCATCGTAGGTCCGCAAAATAATACTCCCTTCAGTGAATGCGGGAGTGGAGTTTGTTCGCTCTTTCAGCGGATTTTTTGAAACCAAATCAAACTTTTCCGGATTCGGTCGGAAGACCCACGTGGTCCCTTGCTGGTCGGTGACGTAAATAAGTTCATCCGCCAGTGTCATCGATCCCCAAAATGGGGCTGACGTGCGTTCGGTCCAGATAACCTCACCGGTTTGCAAATCGAGGCACTGAATGCCGTTAATCCCGGCCGCCGGAGCGTAAAGATGCTCTCCCAGGATAATGCCCGATCCGATCCGCTGTGGATTCTGCCGAGTTACTCGCCAAACACGCGCGTCTTTCGTGATATCAGCCTCGCCACCAAGATGGAACCCGATGCCGGGACCTTTGAAGCCGCCCAGGCTCACCGCGAAGTCGTCGGTCAAAAGTGGATCGGTATAAACCAGGTTGCTTCGGGGGAGATTTTCGAGCCCGGAACACCACCACAAGATATCTCCCGAGTCGATGCCATAACCAACGACTCGTGTCGGCATGGCACAGACTACCTGAGCGCGTCCCGCGATGGTCGCGATTTGCGGCGTACTCCAACTGCCGATCCAGTCCACTTTCTTCCCGGAAGGATCTTCTCCGAAATGTCCCCCCGGTTCGTCGACTTTCCAAAGGACTTCGCCATCCTCCAGCGAGAGTGCCAGCATATAGGTCTTACTGCCGGGTCCGATATTCAGGAATACCTTATCTTCATAAATGATCGGTGATGAACCTGTTCCCCAGATGTGATGCACAGGTCCGGTTTTGTAAGACCAGAGTTCTTCGCCAGTCGCGGAATAACAATGAACCCCAGCCGATCCATGCCAGACAACTACTCGTTCGCCGTCGGTGGCAGGGGACGACCCGCAATGCGGATTCGTTTTATGGGTTGGTTCTTTTTCGTCATGAATGACCGTCTTCGTCCAGAGTTCTTTGCCTGTGTCGAGATCGATGCAAATCAAATTTCGACGAGTCCCTTGTCCATCCGCGTATGTTACATACACCTGATTCCCTGCGACGACTGGACTACTATTCCCAGGCCCGGGTAAAGCGAGACGCCATTTGATGTTGGTGCTGGAATCCCACTCTCGGGGATATCCCATACCAGAGGCACGTGCTCTTTCAGTGGCAGTAACCGGACCTCGAAAAGCAGGCCATTCAGCCGCACTGAGAAGGCTGTTATCTACCAAAAAGAACAGGGACAATAATGAGCAGGTAAGTCGATTCATCTGGGTTCTCCGCTGAGTGGTCTATCGACACTATGTCAACACCAGAGAGAACACGGGTCAAGAACCGTTTTCTGACTGGTAGCGAGGTTGTCCTCCCCACCCCAACTTTCGGTGTAGAGTGCGGTAATAACTGTGGTCCCGAAAGCGTGCCAATTTGAATGTGACGGGAGCCTTTCGTACGACCAGTTCATCTCCAGGCGAAATCGGTTGCTGTAACTGACCGTCGATAATCGACATTACACCTTCAGGGGCTTTGGGAAAACGCATCAGGTATTCGCAATCAGCGCTATCCACGAGAGGGCGGTTTGTAAGCGTATGCGGACAGATGGGAGTGACGACGAATGCGTCGAGCGTTTGCCTCAGGATGGGACCGCCAGCTGACAGGGAATGAGCGGTGGAGCCGATCGGAGTGCTGACAATCAAACCGTCACCACTGAAGGTGGCGACTTTGTCGCCGTCGATCAGTAATTCAATATCAATCAAACGTAAAGACGCCCCGGAAACAGCCACAACTTCGTTGAGCCCCAAATAGACGTGTTCGATCCCATCCGCACTACGGTGGACGCATTCGAACATCAAATGTTCTTCCACGCGAAAGTTCTGCTGACAAATCGTTTGCAGGTTGTTCCGTAAATCCTCCGGTTGTAGGTCCGCGAGAAATCCCAGTCGTCCCAGATTGATTCCGAGAATGGGAATCTGATGTCGTCCCAACGTTCGAGAGGCGTGCAATATGGCCCCATCACCACCCAGAACGATGAGTAAGTCGGCATTGATGCTGTCCGGCGTTGAATCCGGGTTGAGAGGAGGGGCGAGCAGTTTGACTTCTGGTTGGTTGTCGAGCAAAGTTTTGAGTTCGTCGTACACCGATTGGATTCGGTCCGACCATTCTCGGGTGAAAACAGAGAGTTTGAGAAGTGAGTTGTTCATGGCGTGGTACGCAGCGAAAGGATTCAGGGAGAAATTCTCCTTCATTGATTGTCCTGTAATCCTGACTGATTCTCAATACGTCGTCGGAGTTTCCCTCGGAGATGCAAAGGGTTACGGTAGAATATATGAATTATTTTGCCCACGGTATCCGCTACCTTTCCGATCCGTGGTTCCTCGCGGGGACTGCGACTCCCGATTGGCTTTCGGTGGTCGATCGGAAAGTGCGGCTGCGCGAACGATATCTCAAGCCCTTTCAGAGTTCCGAAGATCCACGGATCGCCTCCTACGCCTCCGGTGTTCTCCAGCATCTTCACGACGATCAATGGTTTCACGACACAGTCGCCTTTTATGAAATCACCTCCGTTATCGCCGATTGTTTTCGACAACTTCCGGATCAGGATGACGGATTCCTGCCCGGATTTCTGGGGCATATCACCACCGAGTTACTGCTGGACCGATTGCTGATGGAACAGTATCCAGGCGTCATCGATCAATATTACGAATCACTGGAGGATATTCCGCCGTCAACTGTGGAAGAATTCGTGAACCAGATCGCCGTTCGAGAGACAACCCAACTGGCCAAATTTATCACGATCTTCCAAGAGGTCCGGTTTCTGAAGGATTACCTCGATACCCGACAATTGTTGAAACGCTTGAATCAGGTGCTCCATCGGGTCAAACTACAGCCTCTTCCAGATCGCGCGGAGTTAACTCTCGAATCGGCTTGGAAGATTGTTCGTGAAAGAGGCTGGGAATTACTTCCACCGGAGAAATATCCCCTGAATCATCCAGGCTTCCACACCACACAGAGAAAGAGAACCACATGAAATACGGAATGAATCTGTTGCTTTGGACTTCTGACGTCACAGAAGAGCATTTTGATCTGCTGGAAAACCTCAAAGAGTGGGGGTACGACGGGGTTGAATTACCTGTCTTTGATATGGATGAATCAAAATTTCAGAAAGTGGGAGCCAAACTGACAGAACTGGATCTGGGACGGACCGCAGTAACCGTTTGTACGGCGGAAGAAAATCCAATTTCCGAAAATCCCGCAGTCCGTCAGGCAGGACTGGAACGTCTTAAAAAAGCCATTGATATGTGCGCGATTGCGGGAGTCACTCACCTGTTGGGCCCCATTCACTCCGCGTTGGGGGAATTTACCGGCCGCGGACGAACCGAGGATGAGTGGAAATGGGGGCAGGAGATTCTGGCGCAGGCTGCCGATCACGCGAAGGCAAATAACGTCACACTGGTTTGCGAATACTTAAATCGGTTTGAGTGCTACTTCCTGAACTGTGCGGAAGATTGTTCGCGTTTCACTCGAGAAGTCGGCCATTCGCACCTCAAAATGATGTATGACACCTTTCATGCCAACATTGAAGAGAAAAGCATCACGGACGCTGTGAAATCATGTTCCGATCAACTCGTTCACGTACATATTTCTGAGAATGATCGCTCGACACCCGGCGAAGGAGGCGTTAATTGGGACGAATCGTTCGCCGCACTCAAGTCTGTCGACTATGACGGCTGGTTAATGATTGAAGCGTTTGGACTCGCGTTACCCGATCTGGCGGCCGCAACAAAGATTTGGCGCAAGATGTTCACGACCGAGGAAGACTTGGCGAAAAACGGATTGGCGTTCATGAAATCTCGCTGGGAAGGGTGACAGATCACAAGCATCTGACGTAAGAAAGCCCGGGAATTCTCAATGATTTCCCGGGCTTTTTGTATACACCGCTGTCGTCTCTCAGACTGGCTCTTCACGAATATTATTTATCAGAGACCACAATCAACACTGATCACAAAGCTTGATCATGATGTCATGGATGTCCTCAAATCTGGATTTTCAGAAGAATTTGCTCTCGGCGAAATTAGCGCAAAGTGCTAAAAGTCGCCAGACAGATGACTTCCGTCAAATCGATCTGGAGGAGTTGTGATGATTCGTGTGTCCTGTGCCACCCTGATGTTGTCTTACCTGTGTCTGATTCCTTGCCAAGGGAATGCTCAAGAGGCGACCGCCCCAGTAGATACTGTGGAGAAAAACGACAAAATTACGTTGCGTTATCAATTTCAGACCGGCGACGAATGGCACTATCAGTTGCGACAAAAAGAGGTTCAGACAGCCCGATCTGAAGCAGGGGAGCAAACCGCCCTCAATGACTCCTCACAATGGAAACATTACCAGATTATCGAAACTTACCAGGATGGTTCGGCCCTGTTGGAAGTCATCGTCGATCGAATCCAGATCCAATTCACGAGTATTGTGGACGATCAGCAACAGGTGATTTCCTACGACTCAAAACATAATCGGAAGCCGCCTGTCCTCCTGAAGGGAATTGAGAAAAGTCTGGGAACATTTGCAAAAGTGAAAATGAGTCCTAGTGGCGAACTTCTTGACGTTGACCTTGGTCGAAAGCTCGAAGAAGAGGAACTGAAGAAAGCTGGGAAAATTCAGGGTTTACCAATCAAACTGCCTGCCGACCCGATTGCAGTTGGTGACTCCTGGGTCCATAAAATCCCTGTAAAGCTCTCCGTCTCACGGCAACTCAATCTCAATCGCGAAGTGTTTGCAGATTTCAAAATGCAGACGAACTATCAACTGAAAAAAGTGGAAGCCGATAGGGCGACGATCAGCTTCAGTACAATCGTTCAGCCACGAATCACCGATCCATTCTTGCGAGCACGCATGATGCAATACCTTCCCTCAGGGACCATCATGTTCGACCTCAAACAAGGGAAGATTATTTCTCGTACTGAAGATATCGATGAGACCGTTCTCAACGCCGGTGGTCCCAAAACGGCAATGGAACTTCGCAGCCGTAAGTTGGAGAAAATGGTCCCCGCTGAGTCTGAGCTATCACCTTCAGCCAACTGACCACTCGATGTCGCCAAACACTTGACCTCCTGGAAATATGCCGTAAACTCAAGCCGCGACTAACTGTGCGTCGAGGCAAGTCCGTCACGACCAAAAGCCGTTGCTCTCTTCATAATCTAAAGTCATCTTCAAATGGCCCCATCGAAACTTCCGGATCAGGTTGTTAACCTGTTGAAAAATGCCAAGTCCTTGGCACGGGAGCTGGAACTACGGGCGTGTTTGATGATGGTCGATCGCCCCCTCGACTTCAAAGCGGTCAAGCGCGCCTTGGGACGTCTTCCTCTAATCATTAGTAGTGATGAAGAAGATGTTCTCGAAAAGGCAAAAAAAGCGGGGCTCACTGTTGCTCCATTACATAATGAGCCGGAAACTCGTCAACTCCAGATATCCCAAGCTCTGCTGGAAGCCATTGCCGATGATCTGCTTCAGGCAGGGGATCGGATTGTCGCCGTTTATTCAGGATTCGAACGTGATAATCTCGATTCTGTGAGCGTGATTAATTTGACCGAGCATCTTGCGCGTTTGACCTCTCGCGATCTTCAGCGTCTGGAAACACAAGTTCCACTGGAGGTTCTGAGAATCATGGTCGATCTCGCTGTTGAGATCGGCAGTGAAGGACGAGAGGGGAAAAAGGTCGGAGCGCTGTTCGTCGTTGGAAATCATCGCAAAGCAATTAGCATGTCCCACGAGCAGGTTCACGATCCGTTCAAAGGATATGGCCGCAAAGAACGCTCGATTCGATCGCCGAAAGTCCGTGAGTCGATCAAGGAACTCGCTCAAATCGATGGGGCCTTTATCATTGGCTCTGACGGCATTGCCTATGCAGCAGGTCGCATTTTGGATGCTCCTGCGGAAGGACTGACTCTCTCCAAAGGTTTGGGAGCGCGCCATTGGGCCGCCGCTGCGATCTCCAAAGCCTGTAATTGCATATCGATAGCGGTTTCCGAGTCAACAGGCACTGTACGAATCTTTCAGAATGGTCGTGTTGTCCTGCGGATTGAACCGATGGATCGCGGGATGAAATGGCAGGATTTCGACACCGAACCTCCACAGGCGGATGGTTGATTCTCTGTTCTTCACTGATTGACGTAATCCCTATGTTTTGACAGGGATTGTGATGTGTTCGAGCTTTCTGCTCACGATTGGTCGCTGTCCGTGATATACTAGAATATAGCTCATATTGTGACTCATCCTTCTGATTCAGTGGAGAACTATCGTGGAATCCAACACACACTCTGACGTCACACGACGTAATTTTCTCAAGTCATCCAGTGCCGGTGCAATTGCTGCAGGAATGCTCGTCAATCCAGGAACTCAAAAGACCGCTCGTGCCAAAGAAGCCGGTGACAAAATCCGTATCGGTTTCGTCGGTCCTGGAGGACGTGGTTTCGGAGCGCATGTCAAAACAATGACCACTTTGGCTGTCGAGGGACAACCAATTGAACTGACCGCCGTCTGCGATGTTTTCAACGAACATCGGGATCGAGCCGCCGACCATATTGAGAAACAAACCGGAAAAGCTCCCAAAAAGTACGAAGACTATCGAGACATGTATGAGCTCGAAGATCTTGATGCGGTCTGCATCGGAACCCCCGACCACTGGCACGCCAAACAGACAATCGACGCGCTCAACGCCGGGATGGACGTCTATTGCGAAAAGCCAATGACCAAAACGGTCGATGAAGCGATCGAAGTGATGAAGGTCTGGCAGAAGTCTGGTCAGGTGATGCAAGTCGGCGTACAGTCGACATCGTTGCCGGTGTGGACGGCAGTGAATCAACTGCTCAAGGCAGGAAAGCTCGGAAAAGTTCTCCAATATCAAACCGAATATTTCCGCAACTCAGTTCAGGGACAATGGCGTTACTACAAGCTCACGGAATCGATGAATCCCAAAAATATTAATTGGGATTTGTGGCTCGGTGTCGAAGAAGGACTCGCTGAGGACCGTCCCTTCGATCGTGCAGTCTACAAGCAATGGCGTCGATTCTGGCCGTTCGGATCGGGAATGTATACCGACCTGTTCGTGCACCGAACCACCGCCATGCTGAAAGCGACCGGTCTTCGATTCCCCGGTCGTGTCGTCGGTTCGGGGGGATTGTATCTCGAATACGATGGGCGAGATGTGCCGGATGTGGCAACTGTTGTCTCCGAATTTCCGGAAGGTGTGCAAGGGCTCGTGACCGCGACCATGTGTAATCAGAACACTCCGATTCAGCAATTGATCCGCGGTCACTTTGGGTCGTTCACTTTCGGAAACGGTGAAGGCTTCGAAAACTTCGACTTCATTCCAGAGCGGCCACAGGTCACTCTCAACAGTAAGTTGAAGAAAGAAACGATCCCGACCGAGAAAATCAAAAACACCACTTACGCCCACTTCAAAAACTGGGTGGAAGCAATGGTCGCCCGCGATCCGCAGATGTGCAACAACCCGACCGACCTCGGGACCGCAGCCATCGTGAATGTGATTCTCGGAGCCATGAGCTACCGGGAAGGTCAGGTCTATCACTTCGATGAAGAGACCATGACCGTCCACGACGGCAGTTCGGCATGGGCCAAACAATGGGAAGCTCGTTCCGAACGTCGCGGAAAACCGGAGCATATTCCCGGCTGGAAAGCCGGAGATTACGGCTCCACCCTGGAAGAACCGGATTACATGAAACTGGCCGGTCCCTGGGTGAATGGAAAAGATCCTGCGAAATCATAGCGACTCCCGTCAATGGAATGAAATTACGACGGCTGTCTCCCTCAAAGGAGGCAGTCGTTTTTTGTGTTGGCACAGTTTTGCTTTGACTTTGCATCTCTCGCAATTTCCAATAGTGAAATCTTTCGATTTCCCTCCCTCCACTAACACACCCCATAGTAAGGACTCAGACCATGATGAAATCTTCTCGTTGGATGTCTGCTGCATTGGCAATCTGCTTGACCGCGGGTATCGCTTCCGCTGGTGAATACAAAGTGACCGGCGCTCACAACTGCTGCGGAGCCTGCTCCAAAGCGATCAGCGAAGCGCTGACCAGCGTTGAAGGCGTGAGCGACATCGTCGCCAAACCGAAAACCACAGAAATCACCTTCTCCGCCCCGGACGATAAAACGGCTCGTAAAGCTGTGAACAAACTTGGTTTCGCCGGCTTTCACGGCGAAGTGAGTGGTGGAAAAAATGTCAAGTACAATGAAAAAGCGGTATGCGTCGAAGCTGGGAAAGTTGATAAGCTGACGCTCGTCGGCGTTCACAATTGCTGTCCCGGATGTGCCAAAGCGGTCGATGCCGCCATCGAAAAGGTCGAGGGTGTCAAAGGTCACAAATATACCAAGAACAAAAAAGGTGTGATTGTCTCCGGAAACTTCGACGCGTTGGCACTTGTCAATTCATTGAATGAAGCCGGCTTCCACGTTCGCAAACCGCTTTCCAAAGAAGAACGCGAAAAAAAGAAGAAAGCTGAGTAGGTCGAAATTCTCAAATAGTAACTGACATAGAATCCCATGTAACGAAAGTTACATGGGATTCTTTTTTTCTGAGTCGAGGTATTGGGGGGTCAGCTTGAAAACAGTTGGTTCGGCTTCTTCCATTGAATTCGGGCGACAAACACACTGCCGTCACTTCCGTACTTGTTATCGACTGGCAGAATGTGGTTCGGTCCCCAGGTCTGCATCCATTCGGCGACTGTGACCCAGGTTTCTTGCGGGCTGACTTGAGTCACGCCGAAGTTTCCGAGACGAGCACCACGCTCCGGAACGAGGATTCGTTCACTCTCACGGATGACGCGAAGCTTCTCCGGGTCGACCTGAGCGATGAACAATGGGGCGCGATGCCGGAACACATGGTCGTTGTTCGCACCGCGACGAGTGTAGACCAGAAATAGTCCATCACTGTGGGTCACCCAGTGTTGTTGAGTGTTGTAGTTCCCAAGCTCTTCACCATCGTCGAACCGCCACGGCTGATAAGGATCATAGTTGAGGCCGTCCGAACTGGTCGTGACATAACCTTTCTTGTCGTTTCTTAAGGTGAGGAAATATTTGTCCTGGAATTTCGTGAGTGACGGCTCGTGCAAGCCCCGCGTCTCGTTGTCGATTGAGAGTTCGTTGCCATGTTTGACGTACTTCAGATTCTTGCCGTCAAACTGGCAATGCGTCACCATTACGTGGGAATTACCGCCCGGTGGTTTGTAGTACACGGGGAGCAAAATCGTACCATCTTCGAGATCGTATCGTTGGGTACACCCCGCTCCTGCTGAACGAAATCGTTCCCCCGGAATCTCCATTTTGTTCCACGGGTTCCATTGATCTGACTCAGGATCGTAGGTCGAATACACGACATGCTTCGGACGATCCTTGGGAATATTCCAGTCCGGAGAGTAGACCACCGTGTGGCCGGTTCCCAGAAGAGTTTGCGATTTCTGATGCCAGGTGGGCCAGAAGTCGCTGACCGCGACGGGACGCTCGACACCTTCAATGGTTTCCTGTCGGATTTGCAAACCCTCCTGGGGTTCCGGGGCCGACCAGGTCTTGCTGAGATCATCCGTTTTCAGGCCGTACACGGCTTTGAACACATCACTTCCGGAGACGGTCAGAGTGTTCATCGTCATCACGACGCGCGGTTGGCCGCTCTGTCCCGCGTCCGGAACGATTCCCGCCCGCGGGTGACACCAGCAGACTTTGCCGTCATACATCCTGGTGGGGATATCTCGTGAAAGCTCAAATTTCGGGGATGGGCCTCCGGCATCCGCGAGCAGCTGCGAAGGATTCACAACCCCCCAAGAGAGCCCAGCTCCGAGCGTCCCAATCAAGAGCTCTCGCCGGGAAATCCCAACGATCTGAATGTTCGATTTGTCTTCCATGAGTCTCACTTCACCTTTCGTAATACATATTTCCGAGCGTGAGGCTTATTGATTTCGAAGATTTTGTCTTCCATGGTTCTGGCTTGTGCGATCAACTCCGCGACACGTTCGTCCATGCCTTCAATCCATTTCGACCATTCCGCGAGCTGTTTGGCGAGATCCTCATTGTCGGGATTTGCCTCCGCCTGTCGTTTGATGCGGGCGTAGCGTTGAAATTGCGACCACTGATTCCGCAAGCCTCGAACAGGCCCCTGATTCCGTTCCTTATTTGCCTCAGCGATTTTCAAAGCTTGCTGATACTGCGGCGTTTTGCTGTTCGATTGCAGTTCAATATGGCGACCCAATTGAGCGTGCGAATATTCTCCCACGACCGTTCCGTCGATACTCAGTTCGTAGCGACCGGGTGCCAGACCGTGGATTTCGACTGCTTCGCGACTGTACCGATGGCCGAGCCGCGTCAGTTCGGCGCCCAGTTGTGCTTCTTCCGGGACGACCCAGGGGAGAGATTTCGCGGTCCAGGTGAAGGTCAGGGTGTCGCCCTCTTGAAGCAGATCGCTTAATTCGCCCCCCGTGGCCGTCGCGGTCGGCTTCTTTCCTCCGGTCAGAATTCGAATCGTAGAAACCGCTTTCGGCATCCGCATGTCGTTGATGATGGCGGTTGCCATCACGACCTGGCCGGGGGAGTCGGGGTGAATGCCATCCCGAATGAGCGTAAAACCGGCTTCTTTCTTGCGTTCTTCGAGGGTGATGTTGTTGAGAGGACTCCACATGTCCACGAAACCGCGACCTTCGTCGGTCGCTACTTCTCGCAACCACGTGCCGAAGTAGGCCATCACGGAATTGTACTCCTCCAGAATTTCCGGTTGTCTTGTTCGTTCGCGAATGTTGGGAGCTTGCGAATCGAACATCGTCGGGGTCATGAGAATGGAAGTGGTCCCAATACCGTCTAGCTTTTCGAGCAGCAGTGACATGTCCTCCTGATAGGTGTCAAAAACCTCTCGATTGAACGGCTGATATTCGCCGTCGTTCATTCCCAGCAGGATCGTGACGTATTTCGGTTTGAAGGCGGCGACGTCTTTGTCGAATCGCTGCAAAGCATCCCAGGCCCGTGCTCCGCCGACACCGGCGTTGTGAATCTGGAAACGCTTCGCCGGGAAACGGGTGTAAAGGTAATCTTCGACATACTGGGTGTAGAGGCATTGATGCGTGATACTGTCTCCCAGAAAGACGAGCGAATCGCCATCTTCGAGCGTCATCGACGCTACCGGTTTCGCCGGTTCCTGCGCTGACGCCGTGAAAATTGAAACCTGCCAGAGGATGAGAATCGCCAGTAGAAAACGGAGTGTCTGTTTCATAGTGAAGTCCTGATTCAATGTGCCGGTCATTCTGTGTGATATTCCTGTTTTCGATCATATCGAGGGACAACGGCGAACAAAAGTTTCTGTAATCCGAATGGGGGACTGTGTCGCCGCACGAAACATGTTTTCCGCGTTCGGAAGAGATTCAGCTGTTTTGTTGCTGAACCCCGAGGGTTTTCGTATTGAGCAATTTGCCAAAACCTCAATACGAAATACAAAAACACGAGT
>JABURQ010000058.1 GCA_014762625.1 Planctomycetaceae bacterium
GTTGTTCACACAGCAAACCGCAACTGACCACTGACCAATCACAACTAACAAAAAATCAAATTGCCAAAGATCGCGTTGTGGATCGCCGGATTCCAAAATCGAAAATCACGAATCCAAAATCGATCAACGCTAACTCTGGTACGAGTCCGAGAACAAGACCAATCTTGGGTGCCACTGGCGGCTTTCCGGCCAGTGTTTGAATGGAACCGGAATGAATGGGAACACGCATGAGACGGAAGAAAACGGAGTCCCACGGAAGAAAGAGAAGAAGAATGACCACAAAAAACGCAAACAGGCAGAAAGATTGAGAATTCTTATTGTGGAACTAACGATAAAAAGTTTTGAAAGCTGCGCAAATTTATGAAGTTTGATGAGTGATTCTGCTTCACCTGCAATCCTCTCGTTCGCTCGGGAGGCTCACATGAACCGGCTCGTTCCAATCGCCAATCCACCCGACGGAAGCGGGCTGCGGACAATGATATTGATATCAGCGATCGTTAATGCGACACTGGACGAGAAGATCACAAGAGGCTGGGGACGATCGCTGGATCGGAAGGGATAAAATGTTTCGTCGTCGCGAACTACTGCAAGTTGGCTGCTCTTCGGTTTTAGGGCTGGGGTTGTCGGAAATCCTGCAACGTCAGGCTCTCGCGGGGAGCGACACGAGCCGCATCAAGTCGGTGGTGTTCGCGTTTCTCTCCGGCGGTGGCAGCCATATCGACATGTTCGACCCGAAACCGGAAGCCTCCGCCATCAAGGGAGAATTTGACCCGATCGCGACGGCCATTCCCGGTGTGACTTTTTCCGAGAAAATGCCTGGGTTGGCCGCTCGGGCGGGGAAACTGGCGGTGGTGCGGTCTATGTCGCACGATGACAATCGTCACTTGTCGGGCTCTCATAACGCCTTGACTGGGGCGGTCCAGCCGTTTCGCGGCACGTCCAACGAAGCCAAGTCGCTCAACCGGGGAGACTGGCCCTCTTACGGATCGGCGATGGCATATTTTCGGCCCCGTGCCGATCAATTACCGAGTCAGGTGACGATTCCCAATCCCTTGATCGAAGGGGTTCTGGTCTGGCCCGGACAACATGCCGGTTTCATCGGTCCCAAATACGATCCCTTTGTGCAAAACCACGATCCCAACAGCAAAGACTACAAGGTCACCGGGCTTACTCTGCTCGATGGCCTAAGCATCAGCCGACTCGAAAGCCGGCGCAACCTGCTGGCGAGCATCGACCGACAACAGCAAGCGGTCAACAATTCGCGCCAGGGGACCAAATACAGCTTGCAGCAGGAGTTGGCGTTCTCGATGCTCACGTCACCGAAGCTCAAAAACGCTCTCGATATCAACGCCGAATCGGACGACGTGCGCGATCGTTATGGTCGTCATAAATACGGTCAGACGCTGTTACTCGCGCGTCGTCTGGTGGAACTTGAAATACCGGTCATCCAGTGCAACATGGGACACGTGCAGATGTGGGACACTCACGTGGATCACTTCCCCAGACTGAAAACGATGCTCCCGGCACTCGATACGGGGCTGTCCGCGTTACTGGACGATCTCGATGAACGCGGGTTACTGGAGCAGACGCTGGTGATCTGCGCGGGAGAATTTGGGCGGACTCCCAAAATCTCGCCCCTCGCCGGACAGTCGGTTCCCGGTCGGCATCACTGGGCTCCCGCTTACACGGCAATCTTTGCCGGAGGGGGAATCCTGCCGGGTCAAGTGATCGGGAAGACGGACGGCATCGGCGCTTACCCGGTGACGGTTCCGTTTCATCCGAACGACATGGGGGCCACGATCTACAGCTATCTGGGCATCGATCCGGAAGCGACGTTGCCGGATCGCTTGAATCGTCCCAGACATCTGAACCGGGGCAAAGTCATGGACGTCCTGACCACCGGCGTCCCGACCTGATTTCTTCGAGACCCATTCTCGCGTCGTGTGGTCGTGATATCATGTCTTGTCTCAACACCGGAAAAATCACATGAATCGCTGCTCGATCATTGACCGGACGATAATTACCTCGATCATGCTGTTAGGCTCTGTTGTCGTTTCTGACGGACCACAGCGGTGTCTGGGGAGTCCTCCGCTCGCGAAGACTTCGGCCAACGCGACCGCTGCGAAAACGGCTTCCGAACAATATCGAACCAATCCCTTCGTAATCACGCTGCAACAGCGTGTTCCCGAGCATGACAACCGAGGCTCACTGTTTGCCTGCGAACTCGATGGAGATGGCCAGATCGATTTCCTGGTCACCAGCCCCGGTGCCGTTGGAGCTTACGGTCATGATGGAGAGTTGCTGTGGGTGAAGCATGACGACATTCGCCTGTCTCGATCGGCCAACGGGGGAACCGGTTATCCAGGGATGCAGGCTCCGGGGGCGATCGTCGGCGCACATGACGGAAACTCGTTCGTCGCTTATCTGACGAATCAAGGCAAGTTGATGATCCGCAGCGGCAGGACGGGGGAACTCGAACGAGCCTTTGATTTTCCCGGCGGTCAGGGACTGGCTATCGCCAACCTGCGAGGCCAGGGGGATCAGGACGCCGTCATTCAATACAGCCAGCGCGAACTGCGAGCCGTCAATCTGATCTCGGGAGAGACGTTGTGGCACACGAAAGACTGGTTCGGGATCGAGCACTCTCAAGTGCGAACGGCGGACGTAGACGGCGATGGTCTCGATGAAGTCCTCGGTCCGATTCTTCTCGACGCGAAGGGAAATCGAATCGGCTCCTGGGATCTGAAACGAGATCGGGGAACCTACTTGCGCTCACTCGACAGCCTCGCCGTGGGGGACATCGTTCCCGGCAACCCGCTGGAAATCGTGCTGGCCGAGCAGGGGGGCAACAACGAAGCGATCGCCTTTAACGTGAAGCAGATTCTCTGGGGCCGGCGGCGCGACAATATCCCGCCGACGGGGCAGTGTGCGCGGGAACGCGATCCGGACAAAATTGCCGTTGGGGACTTCGATCCGGACAGTCCCGGTCTGGAAGTGTTTGCTCGTTCTGCCTGCGGCCACGAGCCGTGGATCATGAACTCCAGCGGCAAAATTATCGCGACCTGGCGCGTGCTTGATACCGCTCCGGAGGGGTGGTGTACCGTGGAGAGCGAATCTCATCCCGACGTCGAAGGGGGGATCGATGTCGTGCGCGCGATTGACTGGGTCGGCGATGCTTCCCGCCGTCATCTGTTTGTCAAAGAGCGGCATCTCGACGGCAAGGCCGCGATTGTCGATCCGCTGGACGGTCAGTTCCTGAAGGTCTTTGACGTTCAGGCGACGCGAACGTATTCGGCGGATATCTCGGGTGATTTTCGCGAGGAAGTGGTCATTGTCGAAGCGGGCGACCGTGGGGAGGCCCGGCTGAAGATTTTTTGGAATGCAGCGGACGCTGAGGTTCCAGGGTTACCCAGCCCCTGGGACGACGCTCTCTATCGACGACTGAAGCAGAATTGGAACTATTATTCTCCGTAGCCGTCTGCCACCTGTAGGAAGTCCTAATGATTGAAAATACCACTTGGCTCGACGTTGCCACAGCCAACTGAAAGCCGTTCACGGCAATTCGGGCGGTTTGACGTCGGGGTAGTTTTCGCTGGCGAGGCCTTCCTTGAGGAACGTGACCAGATCCTGCTTTTCCTGGTCGGTCAGATTCAGCGGGAAGAGTTCCTCATCGAGGAATTCATTCTCGATGCCCCCTTTGTCGTAGTGCTCGACGACTGCTTCGAGCGTCTTCAGGCTGCCGTCGTGCATGTAGGGAGCCGATCTGGCGATGTCCCGCAGGCCGGGTGTTTTGAACGAGCCGGTGTCGCCGCCCAGTTTGCTGATGGCGACGCGACCTTCGTCGGGCTCTTTGGCGTCCATCCCGACCCCGATGTTATGGAAGGCGTTATCGGTGAAGTTCGAACCGGTGTGACAGGCGGAGCAGTTCGCTTTGCCGAAAAAGAGCTTCATCCCCCGTGCGGCGGATTCGGAGAGCGCTTCTTTGTTGCCCGCTTCGTATTGGTCGTACGGAGCGTTCCCGGACAGAACGGTCCGCTCGAACGCCGCGATCGCTTTGGCGATATTCTCCGAGGTGGCGTCGGTGCCGAAGACTTTTTGAAACTGTTCTTTGTAGCCGGGGATGGCGTTCAATTTCTTTTCGACGTTCTCGAGCGATTCGCCCATTTCGATCGGATTCTGGATCGGGCCGAGGGCCTGTTCTTCGAGACTCCCCGCGCGGCCGTCCCAGAACTGAAAACGGTGGTACGCGGCGTTGATAATGGTGGGGGAAGACCGTCCTCCCTTCTGGCCGGCGATTCCTGTGGCGACTGGGGCGTCGTTGCTCCAGCCTTTTTTGGGATCGTGGCACGAGGCGCAACTGATCGTGTTGTCCTTGGAGAGGCGTTTGTCGAAATAGAGCTGCTTGCCGAGTTCGATTTTCGCCTCCGACATCGGGTTATCGTCGGGAACTTTGACCGGTTTGAGTCCGAGCGGCGGTTCGGCGTGCAGCGTGGAGGCGAGACCGAGGACCGCGATCAGGCTCAGCGTCGGGATCAGGATATGTTTCGACATGGTGGAATTCTCCGGGAATGTCAGCAACTCGTTTTGAATACTGGGTTTGCTTCATATTGAGGGAGACGCGGGCGGGTTTCAAGAGTCTGTTTGACGATCTGGCTCGATCGCGAGAGTTCTCGCGGAATTGGGCTTCATGGAAATTCGGGATTCTGGTAAAAATTACATTCGGACAGGAGGTCCACCCCGAACCGAGTCGGGGGCTCCGCTCACATAAGGGATTTTCGAGTGAGCCACTCAACGGAATCAACAATCTTTCAGCGACTTTTGCAGCCGTTTCTGTACGTCTGGCTGCAGCTTCGTCGTGGTCTCTTTCATCTGACCCACACCGACCGCACACCTGCGCTGGTCGTACGCCCCAAGGTTTTTAACGCTGAGTCGGGGGAGGCTGAAGAGTCGTTCGACGATTCTTCACACAGAACCCATGCAAACTTACCGTTGTCTTCATCGGAAATTGCCGATCTGAATACTGAAAGGAGCCTGCATGCTGATCACTCTGAAACCGTGGTGGACGAGACCTCTCCCCTGGGAACAGAGACAAACTCCGGGGTGGCGGAATCGTCGTCGTACCGAATTCTGGACGAATCGGAACGACTACCGTCTACAACGGAAACTGTATCAGCAGAAGCAGCTCGAACAGACGATGTGGCTGCGCGTCCGTCAGAAGATGATGAAACCGATCGGCTGACCGTCTGGTTCGGTCCGCCGTCCCGCAAGCGAAATTTATGGATGTTTGTGGGAACGACGGGGACCGTGGGGCTTATTCTGGCGTTGATTCTGCTGTTTCAGACGAATCCGCCGGAAGACGTCCAGATTGCGATGTCGAAGAAAAAAGCGGAAGAGAAGAAGGTGGTCGAAGAGACGCCGGAGCCGGAGCCGGACCCCGAACCGACGATCGTTGCGAAAGTTGAACCGGAACCAGAGCCCGATCCCGAACCGGAAATCACGCCCGAGCCGACACCTCCACCTGTCGAAGATCAGTTTGACGTGCAGGTGATTTTATTGCCGGGGCCTCCCGAGAAGAACCAGGGGGAACAATTTGAAGTGACCGGAGAGGAGGAACCGATCATTCCCGACGACGGCTTCGATCTGGTCACCACCCACTGGCAGGAATCCGCCCTGCTCGATCTCCCCAACGTCGATCCCTGGGCCGAGTTACAGAAACTCGTCCCGCTGGAGCCGTTTGGCCCGCGCGATTACGTACTCGATCCCATTCCGGGAGGCGCGGTGACGGCCTCTTTTCTGACGACCCAGCCGCGTCGCGGTACGCAGTCGTTACTGATGCCTTACGAGATGTCCCTCACCAATACCGGCGCGTCGAAGATCGATCGCGTCGTCCTTGAGCAGTCGTTGCCCGCATCGATCGAATTGCGGGAAACCTCCGCCGTCCACGCCGCCGAGGATCGTACACTTCGTTGGGAATATGAAAATCTCTCGCCGCAAGAGCAATGGCGGGTGCCGATGGTGGTCGTGCCGACGTTGCAAGGGCAGGTCTCTCTGCCGACGACGATTGAAGTGGGGCGGGTCGCTTCCGCGAAAACATTGGTTCAACGACCGGACATCGAACTGTCGCTGACCTGCGAACCGGCGGCCCAATATAAGAAATATCATCAGATCGTGTTCCTGATGAAAAACACCGGCGAAGTCCCGTTGCACAATCTGCTGATGGACGTGCAGTTGACGGGGAATCTGTCGCACCGTTTCGGGCAGGATTTCGAATTCTTCGAAGAGCAACTCGACGTCGGTCAGACGCGGCGGGCTCTGTTACACGTGAAAACGGAAGACCTCGGCGGAGCGAACCTGCAGGCGTCTCTCGTGACGGATGAAGGAGCCGAAGCGGCGGGACAATGCGAATTCGCGATCGTGGGGAACGGTGAGATCGAAGCCCGCGGCGTCGAGTCTTCGCCACGTGAGCCGGGTAAGGATGAATTCCAACAACCGGCACCGCTCGCCGAGGAAGAGTCCCGCACCTGGCGCGAACGAAAAGGAACAGCGAAAGAGAAACCTGATTTCTCTTCCGAGAGTTCCGAGTCGTCCTTTGCGCGACCCAACAGAGCTCCGAGAACTTTACAAGCTGCGGAGGAAGCAGCGACCGACCGGAAACCGCCCGAGAAAGAATCCGCTCCCCCCAGCAAACCGGAGACGGTTGAGGAATTTCCGGAATTTCCCGGTTTTGAACCGTTACCCGAGCGGAAATCCGCATCGGAGCCCTCGGAAACCAAGAACGAATCGGTGACAGAACCGTCGTTCGACCCGCCGCCGAAGCAGGACGATGCTGCGAAAGATTCCGACTCGCCTGCCGAGGATCCTTTCGCTCCGATGGAGACGGAGGAGGATCCCTTTGCCCCGTCGAAGAAAGAGGACGGGTTCTTCGAATAACCGGCGTGGGACTTGATGGCTTCCTGGACGGGTGAGCAACCGTCATCTGCGCGGGTAGCCACTCTCTGAGGGGAAATTATTGGTTCAACGGTGATTGATGTGTTATAATACATGTCCCGCCAGCGTTCCCTCCTTATGCAGTGTCCCACCATGAAACGATCTCTATTTGTGACGCTTATTGTCGTCTGCGCGTTGTTTCAAACGTCGTCTGCTTCCGCCGAAGATAAGCTGACGTATGAAGAACACGTGCGACCTATTCTGAAGGCGAACTGCTTCCACTGTCACGGCGAAGAAAAAGAACTCGCCGGCGGTCTCGACCTGCGTCTCTCACGTTTGCTGGTGGCGGGGGGAGAATCGGGATCGGCGATCGTACCGGGAGATGCTGAATCGAGTTTGCTGATCAGTTACGTTGAGACCGGCATGATGCCACCCTCCGAAGAACAACAGCTTTCCGCCGACGACATCGCGGTCCTTTCCCGCTGGATCGATCAGGGAGCGAAGACGTTACGTCCCGAACCGGAAGAAACCCCTGTGCCGGGAGAATTGCTGATTACCACGGAAGACCGCGAACACTGGGCGTTTCAGCCGATTGTCAAACCGGAGGTGCCTGCGGTCAAGCCAGAGATCGCCAATCCGATCGACGCGTTCGTCGCCGCGAAATTATCCAAACACAATCTGACTTTCTCTCCGCGTGCCGACAAAATCACGTTGCTGCGTCGAGCCTGTTTCGACTTGTTGGGATTGCCGCCGACTCTGGAGCAGATTAACCAGTTTGTGAACGACGAATCGTCCGATGCTTACGAGCGGATGATCGATCGTCTGTTATCGTCGCCTCATTACGGCGAACGTTGGGGGCGGCACTGGCTCGATGTGGTCGGGTACGCGGATTCCGAAGGGTACAACGATAAGGATCTGATTCGTGAAGATGCCTGGAGTTATCGCGATTACGTGATCCGTTCGCTCAATAACGATAAGCCGTGGGATCGTTTCATCATCGAACAACTTGCCGGTGACGAATTGGTTCAGGCGACTCACGCGAATGCACAAGGGCTCGGGAATAAGGATTCCGAGTCGCTCGAATTATTGACGGCGACGGGATATCTGCGGATGGCTCCGGACGGGTCGGGCTCCTCTCCCGACGATCCGCAACTGGCGCGCAAGGAAGTGGTCACCGATACCGTGAAAGTGGTTTCTTCCTCGTTGTTGGGACTGACGGTTGGATGTGCCGAGTGTCATCACCACCGGTTTGACCCCATTCCCCAGGAGGATTTCTATCGTCTGCGGGCCATCTTTGCTCCCGTGTACGACATGGAAAAATGGCGGATGCCGGCGGCTCGTCGGATGGCGATCCTCTCTCCCGAGGAAAAAGCCAAAGCGGACGAGATTGAAGCGAAGGCGAAAAAGCTCGACGAACAGCACGACCAGCGTAAAGAAGAAGTGATGCGGATCATCCTCGGCCGCGTGCTGGAGACGATTCCGGAAGAGCAACGGGAATACGCACTCAAAACGTTCGAGACACCGAAAGCCAAACGTGACGTCGAGCAAACGAATTTTGCCGAAGAACAATACCCGATGTTGGGGCTTCTGCGAGTCGGAACATTGCATCTTTTTTTGGCGAGATTTGAGGATGAAAAAGAACTCAAAGAGTCGTACGAGAAATTCCAGAAAGAGGCTCAGGAACTTCGCAAAGACAAGCCGCAACCGACCTACGTCCGCGTGGCGACCGAAGATACGTCGCACGTTCCCGAAACGCATGTGTTCCACCGCGGCGATGTGAACTCACCCGAAGAAGCCGTTATTCCTCCTGGCGGATTGAAGGTGGTCTCTCCCGTCGCGGCGAAGGTCACTCAGAAGACCTTCCCTGAGAATAACGATAGTTTGCCGACAACCGGTCGGCGTCTGGCGTATGCCGAGTATCTGACGAACGGCAAACATCCGCTGGTGAGTCGCGTTCTGGTGAATCGATTCTGGATGCACCACTTCGGACAGGGGCTCGTCGACACGCCGGGCGAATTCGGCCTGAGGAGCAATCCGCCGTCTCATCCGGAATTGCTGGACTGGCTGGCGGCCGATTTTCAGGAGAACGGCTGGAAACTGAAACGACTCCATAAACTGATCATGACCTCCCGGACCTATCAGCAAACATCGCTGCGAAATGAACAAGCTCAGGCGATCGATTCCGACAATCGTCTGTTATGGCGGATGCCGGTAAAGCGTCTGGAAGCGGAACTTGTTCGCGATGCGATTCTGGCGGTCAGCGGTAGGTTGAACGATCGACCGTTCGGACCGTCAGTTCCGGTGGGAGTCAATCCGGGCGGTGTGGTAACCGTCGGAGGCGGGACGATCTCGGACGACAAGAAAGAGCTGAAACGATCGGTCTACATTCAGGTTCGTCGCACGCAACCGGTCGCAATGCTGGAGGCGTTCGACGCGCCGCAGATGGAGCCGAACTGCGAACGGCGTGTTTCCTCCACGGTCGCCACGCAATCACTGACCATGTTGAACAGTCAATTCATCATCAAGCAATCGCAGGCTTTCGCCGAACGTGTGCTCGAACAAGCGGAAGAGAACGCGAACGCCGAACAATTGATTCAGGCCGCCTGGAAACTGGCGCTCGCCGATCAACCGACGACCGAAGAACTGGTCGCGATGAAATCGTTTCTGGCCGACCAGCTTCCCGATGCAGACGCCGCCAAGCCGGAGGAACGGACAGCCGCTCTCGCCGCCTTGTGCCAGGTGTTACTCAATTCCAATCGATTTTTATATATCGACTGAGAGGTTTCCCAAGATGTCGACTTCATTTTGTGCGTCCCGCCGTCATGCTCTCGCTCAGGGAGCGTTCGGAATCTCGGCGATCGGTCTCTCGACCTTGCTGAAAGAGGACGGTTTGCTGGCCGCGCCGCCGAAACCGAATCTGGAAGGTGAACACTACGACCTGTTGCCGAAACAGACGCCCAAACCGGCCCAAGCCAAATCGATGATTTCAATCTTCTGTGGCGGAGGGCCGAGTCACCTCGATATGTTCGACCGCAAGCCGCTGTTGGACAAATACGCCGGGCAACAGATTCCCGGACGGGACATCAAATACGACAATGCCGGTCAGGCGACGTCGATCGTGATGCCTTGCCCGTGGGAATTTTCCCGCTGCGGTGAGTCAGGGATGGAGATCAATACGCACCTCCTTCCTCACTTCGGCAAGATCGTTGACGACGTGACGCTCGTCCGTTCGATGCACCTCCCCAATATCCGCAATCACGTTGCCGGAATGCGAGCGCTCACAACGGGACGCGGCCGCGAAGGTTGGCCGTCTTTGGGTAGCTGGCTGACATACGGTCTCGGTTCGGAATCTCAGGATCTCCCGGCATTTGTAGCGTTGGTCTTGCGGAAGAATCCCCCCGGTTCGCCGTTCTGGGACAGTCGTCAGTTACCGTCGATCTATCAAGGAACGATCGTTCGCGACAAGGAACCACGCATCGCCAATCTCGCTCCGCCGGCGGACCTCGATCCCAACACACAACAGCGGCAACTCGATCTCTTGCGCGAACTGAATACGATCGACCTCAATCGTCGTCCTCAGGAAGATGACCTCTCCGCCCGGATCGCCAGTTACGAACTCGCCGCCCGTATGCAAACCGCCGCCACCGACGCTCTCGATCTTTCCAAGGAAACCAAAGAGACGCACGAGATGTACGGCATGAACAACTCCCGCTCCAAAGGTCTGGCAGAAGCCTGTATGCTGGCCCGTCGTCTGGTCGAACGGGGAGTCCGATTCGTTCAGATCTGGGACTACGCCTGGGATATGCATCAGAATATCTTCGAGGCTCTGGAATCGCGTTGCGAAGCCTCCGATCGACCCTCTGCCGCGCTGGTGACTGACTTGAAGCAACGCGGCCTGCTCGATTCGACCATCGTTCAATGGGGGGGAGAAATGGGACGTCTCCCCGTGATTCAGGATCGGGGCAAGGGGACGAAGCCGGGACGCGATCACAATACGGAAGGCTTCAGTATCTGGATGGCGGGCGGCGGTCTCAAAGCGGGGCACGTTCACGGTGCGACCGATGAATGGGGGCACCGGGCCGTCGAGGATATCGTCACTCAGCACGACTTCCACAGCACAATTCTGCATCAAATGGGGCTGGATACCGACTCGCTGACGCACCTGCACAACAACCAGCCGGTCGCATTGGTCGAACCGGGACAGGGTAAAGTGGTCGAGGGAATTCTGGCGTAGCAGCCCATGAACCCCAAAGACTTACTCGGGCCAGTCGGTGACCTGATCGGCGGCGCGATGCAGCAGGCCGTCAATCGCCCGACCCAGATGTGTCGCCGACGGACTGACGCGCGTATTGAGTAGCGCGACGAAGTTCTTTCCGTCGTGTCGGCGGATGAGAATCGTGGCTGTTCCGGGAAGCGATCCCGTGTGCCAATGGTTTGATTTTCCGTTCGCAAGCAGGCGATTGCTCCAACCGAGCGAATAATGGACGTCTTTCGGGGTGCCGTCCTCTTCGTAACCGGCGTCGCCCGGCGGTCGGGCATACATCAATTCGATACTTTCCCGAGAGAGGATCGGGCAGTTGTCCGGGTCGTCGAACGCCGCCGCGAACTTCGCCAGATCCTCCGCGGACGCAAGCCAGGCACCGTGAGAGTCCATCGCTTCAAGATGCCAGCCTCCGTATTGAGACGGAACGTCGGCATTCAAGTTGTCGTGGAAGACGGAGCTATCGGTGCCGGGATGGTAATAGCGGACTTCGTTCTCGGAGCGATGCTGGAGATGGGTGCGGCCGATTTTCATGGTCGTCACGCCGATCGGAGCGAGGACGTGTTCCTTGACGTACGCTTCGTAAGTCTGGTCAGTCAGTTCTTCGATCACACGACCCAGCAAACAGTACCCGAAGTTAGAATACGCATACCGTTTCCCCGGATCGAAATCGAGTTGCTGGGAAAACATTGCTTCGATGATGGCGGCCTGATCGGCGGGAGGGTTCACGCCGACCTGTTCGGCGAAACGGATCGGCTGGAACATGGCGTCGAACGATTCATCGCGATCCCAGCCGCCGCGGTGTTCGAGGAGGTGACGAATCGTAATATCCCGCTGGCGGGTGTCGAACTTGTCCCCCGCGGCTTCAATCTGTGACTCGTAATCGAGGACGTCGAATACCTTGTCGTCGAGCTTCAATTTGTCCTGTTCGACCAATTGCAGAATGGCGACCGCCGTAATCGGTTTGGAAATGCTGGCAATTCGAAACAGATGCTGCGGTGTGACGATTTCCCCCTCGGCGATATCGGCGTAACCGTAACCGCGCGAAAAGGCGATCTTGCCGTGATTCGTGACGGCGACCGCGACGCCGGGAACGCGGTGCTCGTGCATGAATTCTTGAATCAAGCGGTCGTAACTTTCAAAGCGGGGGTCGTCTTCTCCCGAACGGACGGAATAGGACGCGGTTTCTTCTCGGTATCCCGGCCCCCGGAGGACTCGTCCCGGTCGGGAGTCGGTCATTTCGCCGTCTCGCAAAACCAGTTCTCCATTCACGATGACGTGCTGCATTCCTTCCGAGAGGGCGTCCGGTTCGACGAAGTTGGCGCGATCGGTCAGTTGGTCGTAATCGAAGATGATGATATCGGCGGCCAAGCCCTCTCCGATGCGTCCTCGATCGTAGGCGAGGACATCGTTGGCGGCGACGGCGCTGGCCTGGGAAACCGCCTGTTCCAGAGAGATCGCTCCCAGGTCGCGAACGTAACGCGACAGCATCCTCGGGAACGAACCGAACGCGCGCGGATGGGAGGCGATGCGGCTTCCGCCCGCCGGTCCGACATCGGTACAGAATGAAACGAATTCCTGCTGCATGGCGAGGATTTTATTGGCGTCGGTCATCGTTTCCGGCAACGCGAACGCCCCCGCTTTCACCAGCGTAAAGAAGACATCCCACGGGTCTTCGTTCTTCGCTGCGGCGATTTGGGCGACGGTTTGCCCGTCGAGTTCTTTGTATTCGGGAACGTTCGTACGACCGACGACGATGCGATCCCAATCCTTGCCCGCGTGACGATACCAGTTTTCCCAGCCGTCGGTGGTTTCAATCTCCTTGCGGATTTCCGCCCGGAGTTCCTCATCGTCGAGCCGTCCGCGCAGGACGTCGTAACCTTCCGCAAAATGGCGCGGGTGAATGAGTGCCGCGATCCCGAGCCCGTTATTGACGTACGGATAAATGTCGGCGGTGACCTGTTCTCCTTCGGCGCGGGCTTCTTTGATGCGGGCGATCGCTAATTGCATCTTGCCCCAGTTTTGTTTGCCGGCGGCTTTCAGGTGATAAATATGGACGGGAGTCTTCGCAGTCCGTCCGATTTCGAGTGCTTCGTCGATCGCTTCGAGGAGTTGGTCCCCTTCGTTCCGCATGTGAGTGTAGTAGCGTCCGCCGTACTCGCCCGCCACCGAAGCCAGCGCCGCGATCTCCTCGGTTTCCGCGTAGACGGCGGGAGGATAGATCAAAGCGGTCGAGACTCCGATGGCGCCGGCTTCCATCGCTTCGCGGACGTAAGCTTGCATCCGTTTGAGTTCTTCGGGAGTCGGTCGTCGTTCGACCTCTCCCAGGACCAGTCGGCGAATCTGCGTGTGTCCGACTGTCTGGACGACGTTCACCGGCAAGCCTTTCGACTCGACGAGCGAAAAATACTCCCGCATCGTCCTCCAGCCGGAATGAAGTTCTTCCTCTTCGCTCAACGGAGCCGCCGAGACCCCTTCTCCCGCGTTGATCGTGGTGATCCCCTGTGTCAGGAGGTTCAGGGCGGTTTTGGGGGCCTCGATCATAGGCGTTGCGGTCTGTCCCATCATGTCGATGAAACCGGGAGCAACCACCAGACCTTTCGCCTCGATGACCGTTTCACCCGAGTTCTCATCGAGGCGACCGATAAACGCGATTTTCCCCGCTTTGATGCCGATGTCAGCGACGTACCACGGAGCCCCTGTGCCGTCGACGATCCGGCCCTCTCGAATCACCAGATCGTATTCAGCAGCCAAGGATAGAGAGGTCATCATGGAGAGACAGACGGTCAGAATAGTGAAACAGGTCGTACGCAAGCATCGCATCCGGGAAATCTCCGACAGTGGAGGACGAGAACTGAGAAGCCTCCATGATAGTGAGAGACTTTCGCGAACATCCACTCCCATTTGCAAATTGCCCCGACAAATTGGGAAGAGCGATCAGGGAACGCGAATCTCGTGATCGTGAAACTCGATTCCCGAACTCCACTCGACTGCCGGCATGTGGCATTCGATGCATTTACCCGCGGGCTCGATCGGGCAGGCAGTCTGCTCTGACGACGAATGGCAGGAGAGACAGATCCGGCGGTACTGTGCGCGGTCGGTCGAGACCCGATCGTGGGGATCGTGACAGGTCGAACAGGTCATCGAACTTTCCTGGAAACAGCGACTTCGTTTCAACCCGTACGGCTGGAACCGGGCCAGTTCGTGCGGAGCCGTGTCGGAAGGGATGTTGGTTTCATCACGATGACATTGCGCGCAGCGATCCATGTATTCCTCTGGATCGTCGTAGGTAAAGAGAGGAGGTGACTCTTCGGCGCGGCCTTGATGCGCGAGTTCCACATGTTTTTTGCGGGGACCGTGACAGCGTTCGCAGCCGACATTCGCCAGGAAGTGCTCCCGACTCGCGGGGATTTCTTCGGGAGGGACTGCCGTCATGTGACAGGTCACGCAGGCCCGCACCTGTGTTTTGCCGAGGGGGCGTCCGAAACAGTCCAGCGTTCCCGGTTGGTAGTCGTCAAACCGTTCGTGGTCGGGAGTGACGCCGAGGGCCTCCAGATTGGCAAACCAGGTCCACCGGAACTCGACCCCCAATCCGGAGCCGGGATCGATCGAGACGGGAGTTCGCGCATGAGTTCCCGACCCGAGCAGCCAGGTAACCGGAAATTTGACTTCCCGTCCCGCATCGATCGTCGAAACGAAGAACTGGTCTTGCTCCCGAGAAAAGGAGAAGGATTGATCCCGTCTCGGATCGTCGTACGATTTTCCATTCAGTATTTGCGCAAGGCTCGATTCCGCCATCGGCGTGGCGGTGCGGGAATGTCCCGAACGCTGCTGCGCGTCGAATTGTTCGCTGTGACATTCGACGCAGGCTCGATCGCCGGCAAAATTTTCGCTGAGAAACGCTTGCCAGCGTCGCTCGGCGGGAGACATCGTCATCGGCGTGGACTCCCGAGGGGAGTCCTCTTTGTCAGATGATCTTTGGAAGTAACTCCAGCCGAGCAATCCCGCCACGGAGACCGCAATCATCAGAATAGCGAGAATTAGCTTTTTGAAGAATGGGGGATCGATCCGATCGTTCATCAAGGGAGAGGAGCGTCCTTCAGTTTCCAGGCCTCACCCTCTTTTTGCAGCGTCCAGGTCACTTCCCCGGAGCCGATCTCTTCACTTTCCTCGGCTCCGCTGCCTTCTTCTTCCGCGGCGCCTTGCGAAATTTTGATTTTCAGGGTGGCTTCATTGCCGCTCACTTCGGGAGTCCCCATCGGCTCGATAATGGCGCTGAAGTATTTGTTTCGATCTTCGGGGGCGTTTCCCCCGACAAAGAGTTCCTTGAACATCTCCTCGCTTCCGGCGGCGTCGTTGACCGCCGTTACAATTGCGTCAATCTCTGTCGTTTCATCCACAACCGGTTCGTTGCTGCCGCCGCATCCGATATTCACCAGACACAACCCAAACAGCAAACAGTTCATCCAGACAAATTTCACAGCTCGTCTCTCTTTCCTAAAGTCTTATTTAATCGTTATTGAGAAGGCAGACCCGCGAATCGGATCGCGAGTCTGCCTTGAAAAGTCAAATTGAAAAAACGCAACAGTCTGACGGTTCCGATCAGAACTCGCCGACCACTTCTCCATTATCGCGGGTATTGATCGCTTGCCAGACGTTGACCAGATCGATGTTCTCGCTGATGAAGCGGACCGAACCGTCCGCCATACAGGCATTCACACCGCCGGTGTGGTAGCTTCGAGCGGCTGCGAAGACATCTGGGGAACCATTGTCCTCTGTGCATGCGAGGATGTCCGTATTGGGAATTGCCTCATCGCAAGCGGGAATGATGTCCGGCTGACGTGAGTTAGGACTGCGAGCCGCGGTGAAGATGGAAGCCCCCATGCTCGGATTGATCCAGACGCCTCGAATATCGGGACTTCGTGTGCCGGCGGCGGCTCCGTCGGTGGCGATCACCTCACTCACCGCAACGGTATTACTCATCCCGTCGACGAAATCTTCCGCCGCGTTTCCTTTATTGTTTTGAAAACGGTCGCCCGAGCCGCCGAGCGCGATGACAATTTCATTCTGACTGACGTAATAAGTGCCGAACGCTCCCGCTGTGGTGGTCGACTCCCAGGAGAGCATGTTCCCCGAGCCCCAACTTGCGGCGTAGTTTCCTTTGGCCAGACTTTCGAGACCGTACGATCCATCCGAAAAGATTTTTCGTACGCGCGGATTGGAAGGGCATTGATGCCATTTGAGCGGTTCGCGACCGATGTTTCCAAACGCGGCGGAATATTCGCAGTGGTCGGAGGGGTTATGGGTGTGGGTATTAAGACGATCGTCGGCACAGGCTTTGATCTGGTCCCAGCGTCCGACGTCTTCCATGAACGGCAGCAAATTACAGACCCAGTTGAAACCGAGTTCGTTCTGTCCGTTTTGCCACCCGCCGACTCGATAGCGGTTTCCAGACTCGTCGTAACAGAGGTAACCGGGAGGGAATGAGCCGTGGACATCGTGGTGATTGTGCAGGGCCAGGCCAATTTGCTTCAAATTGTTTTTACAACTCGATCGGCGAGCGGCTTCGCGGGCCTGTTGCACGGCTGGTAACAACAGTGCGACGAGGACGGCGATGATGGCAATCACGACCAGCAGTTCGATCAGCGTGAAACCGGTTCTCGCTTTCACGGCTCTCTGCAAACGAGGCTTTTCAGCCTTCAAAAATTTTCTCATGGGGTTCTCCTTTGGTGGGCAATGTGTCGGATATCAACGGAACGAAAAATGTGACGAAAATTGAGGGAACGAGACTCGTTCCTCAACACGCACCCAATCCTAATTGCTTCCATCAAGATTCCCAGTCGCAGGGGATGAAACTTGAATGAAGATTTCGGCGTGATTGTGGAGGCTTCTTTGCAGTGTTAATGATCAGGCTGATCTCTTCATAGTCGTTCATTGGAAGTTCATCTGTCGTATCGAATGTGTGTAAGTCGTGAATAGGAATTCATAGTTTGATCACATAATGAAGCTCGCAGATCTCTGAGTCGGAAGGCTGTTTCGAAGATCATTTCTCTCTCAGCGCGATTGACAAACGCAGTCGTCTCAAGTCATTCTGAATTCGTTGACTTGTTCAGATTCAAGAAAGCAGTTCGATGACACTTGAAGATTCCTGTCGATCCGATGGCCGTCGCGCCTTCCTCAAGCAGGGAACTCTTATCCTGCTCGCTTCCGCCAGTTCTCCGCTGGCCGATCTGTGGGCCGATGAAGAGGAGCTGTTGAAAGTGGGGCTGATCACCGATCTCCACTACGCGGATAAGCCGACGCGCGGAACGCGTCATTACCGCGAGACACTTTCCAAACTCGAAGAAGCCGCCGACCGCTTTCGCCAGGAGAAACCCGACTTCATCGCCGAACTGGGTGATTTCATCGACGCCGCGGAGACGGTGGCGACGGAACAGTCGTACTTGAAAACGATCAATCGACAGTTTGTGCCGATCTGCGACGATCGACATTACGTGCTCGGGAATCATTGTGTCGATACTCTGACGAAAGAGGAGTTTCTCGGAGGCGTCGAACAGAAAAAGTCCTACTACTCGTTCGATCGCAGGGGGATTCATTTTGTGGTGCTCGATTCCTGTTTCCGCAGCGACGGCGAACCGTACGGACGGAAGAACTTCAAGTGGACCGACGCCAATATTCCCCCAGCAGAGCTCGAATGGCTGGCTGCCGATCTGAAGGTGAACTCGAAACCGACGATTGTGTTCGCTCATCAGCGACTCGACGTCAGTAACAATCACGGCGTGCGGAATTGTCCAGACGTTCGCAAGATTCTGGAATCATCGGGTCAGGTGAAAGCGGTCTTCCAGGGACACAGCCATCAGAACGATCTCAAAGAGATCGAGGGAATTCATTACTGCACGTTGGTCGCGATGGTGGAAGGTTCCGGCGAAAAAAACAACGCCTACACCATGATGCGCGTCGCGCGCGACGGCAGCCTGAGGCTCGAAGGCTTCCGCAAACAGAAAAGCTACCAGTGGTAAGCGGTGAGAACCGGGATTATCCGATCAATTGTGCGATCGGCGTTCCTCGTTCCGCCAGATGAATCGGTCTCCCGGCGCGATCCTGGAGGGTCTGGTGAGGATTGAGACCCATGTGATGATAGACGGTCGCCGTTACGTCCTGCGGATCGAAGGGGAGATCGGCGACGTACTCACCACGCGGCGTTGAAGAGCCGATGGTTTGTCCCATCCGCAGGCCTCCGCCCGAGAACAGGACGCTGAAAGTGTGGCCCCAGTGATCTCGTCCGCCGGCGGAATTCATCCGCGGCGTGCGTCCGAATTCCCCCATGGCGACGATTAAAGTCTGGTCCGAAAGCCCGCGATCTTCGAGATCGCGAACGAGCGCCGCCAGCGCCCGGTCGAAGGGGGGAATTAATTTGTTCGCTCCTTCTTCCGTCTTATAGCGGTTGGCAGTGCCGTGGTGATCCCACGGTTCGCAATTCACGGTGACGAAAGAAACTCCCGATTCGACCAGACGCCGCGCCAATAGAGCGCTTTGCCCGAAGGTGTGGCGACCGTACTGATCCCGGAGGGAATCGTCCTCGCGGGAGATATCGAATGCGTCGCGGACTTTTTCACTCGTCAACAGCTCAAACGCGTTCTGTTGGTGGGAATTCATATTCTGGGCCGCTTCTTCGGCAGCCGCGCGATGGTGATCGATGGTGGAGAGCAGGTGGCGTCGATTGTCCAGTCGGTCGAGGGTGAGACCTCTCTGCAACGACAGATTCTGCACGCGAAAATCGGATTTGTTCGGATCGGAATTCACGATGAACGGATCGTGACCGCCGCCGAGGTACGTCGCGTAATGAAAAATGTTATCCGTTCCACCACGCAGATGCGGAACCGCAGTGTACGCCGGCATGCCGCGTTCGTTACTGCCGCACAATTTCGAGATGACCGATCCCATGGCGGGGCGTTTTTGGACGCGATTGTCGGGAGCGTTGAAGGCCGGTCCTTCGTAACCGGTCAGCATCCAGTGATTGCCTTTCGTATGGTCGCCCGATTTATGACAGACGGTACGGACGATCGAGACTTTGTCGGCGATTTTCGCCTGTTCGGGGAGCAGTTCTCCGAACTGCGTTCCGGCGACCGACGTCGAGATGGCGCCGAAAGGTCCGCGGTACTGATCGACGGCGTTCGGTTTCGGGTCCCAGGTTTCCATATGTCCCGGACCGCCGCTCATCCAGAACAGGATCACGCTTTTCCCGTTACCGCGACTGTGAGACTGTGGGGCGGCGTTCGCCGTTCGCAGGGTGAGATAGTCGGACAACGATAATCCACCCACACCAAGCAAGCCGGCTTGAACGAAAGAGCGGCGTGAAAGTCGATCCTGCGATCGTCCATAAACCGTGAACATGGTTGTCAGCTCTCCAATGAAAAGGTTCGATCGTCGAATCATCCGCCGATCAGTTTGCGATTGAAGCGTCCTTCGTTAATCGTGGGGCGTTCGGGACGCCCTTTATGATTATAGGTGAGCGTCATATTGTCGAGACCCATGAGGCCGAGAATCGAAGCGTGGAGATCGTGGACGTGCATTTTATCCTCGACGGCGTAGAGGCCGAGTTCGTCGGTGGCTCCGATCGTCTGGCCTCCCTTCACGCCTCCTCCCGCCATCATCATGGAGAAGCCGGTCGGGTTATGATCGCGTCCGTCTCCCTTTTCGCTCATCGGGGTGCGTCCGAATTCACCGCTCCAGATGACCAGCGTCTCATCCAGCAGGCCTCGCTGCTTCAGGTCTTTGATCAGTCCCGCGACCGGTCGGTCCATCGATTTGCAGAGGCGGGAGTGGTTCTTCTCGATGGCGGAATGGGAGTCCCACTTACTGCCGGTGCCGCTGTAGAGTTGGACGAAGCGGACGCCGCGCTCGACCAGACGACGGGCCAGCAGACAGTTTCGTCCGTAGACTTCGGTCTCTTTCTGGTCGATGCCGTAGAGCTGTTGAGTCTCTTCGGTTTCTTCGGAGAGGTCGATGGCTTCGGGAGCATTGGCCTGCATCCGGAACGCGAGTTCGTAGCTTTTCAGTCGCGCGTCGAGTTCGGACTGTTGCGGGTTACGCTCGGCGTACACCTGATTGAATTCCTGCAACAGGTCGAGTTTTTTCATCTGGCGGTCGGCGGAATAGCCCTTCGGCCAGTTGAGGTTGGCGATCGGTTCGTCGCTGGTCGATTTGATGCGGACTCCCTGATGCGAAGCGGGCATAAAACCCGAACCCCAGTTTCGCGGTCCGTTGACAGGGCGGCCGCCGCTATCGCACATCACGACGAACGAAGGGAGGTTCTCGTTTGCGCTACCGAGGCCGTAATTCACCCACGACCCGAGCGACGGACGTCCTGCGACATTGATGCAGGTATTCATCTGGCAAACGCCACCGGCGTGATTGATGCCGTTCGTCCAGCAAGAACGAATGACGGCGATATCGTCCATGCAGGAGGCGATTTCGGGGATCCATTCAGAAGCCCAGAGACCACTTTCGCCGTGCTGTTTCCAGGTTCGCGGCGCCGCCAGCAGGGGCGCGCCCTTTTCCCCCATCGCGGTGATCGGTTCGTCGAAACTGCTCGGCAGCGGTTGTCCGGATAATTTATTGAGCAACGGTTTGGGATCGACCAGATCGAGATGGCTCGGGCCCCCTTCCAGAAAACACCAGATCACTCGTTTGGCAGTCGGGGGAAAATGAGGCAACGGCTTCGCCGACCCGGCAGCGGATGCTTCCTGTTGCATCATTGCTGAAAACGCCAATGCTCCGAACCCGACTCCGGACGTTTGCAGGAACTCGCGGCGGGAGGTGGGAGTAGAATGATGCGGTACTTGATGCTGGCGGCAGATTGTCGAAGACATGATGTTATCCATCGTCATATTATGCTGTCGATCTTTATTTGACGTACATGAACTCGCTGGAGTTCAACAGCACGTGGCAAAAATCGGTCAGTCGGTCGTTGTTGATTTCCGGGCCGATGAACTCGAGGGCTTTCGCCAGTTCGTCGCTCGTCGGCTCTCGTCCCCAGGCCAGTCGGGTCGCGTAGGAGACAGTCTCTTCAGTCGTCTCAAATTTCTGCTTTTGTAACCGTTCGGCGAAGTTGGCCGCGCGGCCCAACACCCACTCGCCGTTGATCATCATCAGGGATTGTAGCGGAGTGGTTGTGGTGTTCCGTTCGGAGACGGACTTCAGGCCGTTGGCCACATCGAATAGATGTAGGAATTCGTCTGGAGTATTGCGAATCTGTTTGACGTACAGGGAGCGTCGAGGAGTCGTGCCGCTGACGGAGGGCCCCCCGATCTTTTCTTCTAGAGTATCGCTCACCGCAAGAATCGAATCGCGAATCTGTTCCGCGGTGAGTCGTTGCACCGGAAATCGCCACAGGAGATCTTCGCCGGGATCCTGCTGTTGGTATTCGGAGGCTTGCGGATGCTGGGAGTCCTGTCGCCAGGCGGCGGACATCAGAATCCGTTTGTGTAATTTTTTGAGACTCCAGCCGTCTTCGACGAACGTCACCGTCAACCAGTCCAGCAATTCGGGATGCGTCGGGGGGAGTCCCAGATGTCCGAAGTCGCTGGCGGTGGGGACGATCCCTTTCCCGAAGTGTTGCTGCCAGATCCGATTCACGATTACGCGGGTGGTGAGCGGGTTATCGGGTTTGGCGATCCATTGGGCGAGCGCGGTGCGTCGTCCTGTCGTCTGGAGTTCCTGGTTCGGTTGGGGGGCGATCGAGGTGGAAACTTCGCTCAGGACGGTCAAAAATCCCGGTTTGATCGGTGTTTTTTCTGGGTCGTCGGGGATCACTGTCGGAGAGATCGCGCCGTGGAAATCGGTCGCCGTCATCAACTCCGCCGGCTCTTTCGGTTTCAGGTGGTCGAACTCGGCAAGTTTCTTTTTGAGCGCTTCGTGTTTCTCTTTATCTTCTTTTTTCATCGACTTCAGCGGGCCGCCCCCTTCGTCCCAGAACTGGCGTTCGATGAGATAGGTCATCTGTTGATCCCAACTCGTTCGCTCGTCCTCGGGAGTGTTGAAGCAGGCCTGAATATCGAGCGGGAATTTCTCGACGGTCGATTTCCACTTGCGATCGTAGTACGGCTTTAAGAGCGCGTCGATCTCGGCCCGGATGTCGGCGGTCGCGGCTTCCCATTCGGCTTTTTGATTCTGGTAGGCTTCCTCTTCATCGACCGTCGCAAACGGTCGAGGGATATCGTCGCGCCAGATAATCGGTTCGAAGAATGCACGCAGTTTGAAATAATCACGCTGCAACAGCGGGTCGAATTTGTGATCGTGACAGCGGGCACACGCCATCCCCATGCCGAGGAAGACGTCCCCCGTGACGTCGGTCATTTCATTGATGATGTCGTTCCAGTGTGACTTCGCGTCACGCTGGTTGTATTCGTAGATGCCGAGACGCAGGAAACCGGTCGCCACCATCGCGTCCGGGTCGGCGTCGGGCATTTCGTCGCCCGCCAGTTGTTCCCGGACGAACTGCGGATACGGCTTATCTTCGTTGAATGATTTGACCACGTAATCGCGGTATCGATAGATATGCGGACGAAACGCATCCTGATTCCAGCCGTCCGATTCCGCGTATCGAACCAAATCGAGCCAATAGCGTCCCCAGTGCTCTCCGTATCGTTCGTCGGCGAGGAGCTTGTCGATCAGATTTTCCCAGGCATCGGGAGATTCATCTTGCAGGAATGCGTCGAGTTCTTCGGGGGAGGGAGGAAGGCCGATCAAATCGAAATAGAGGCGACGAACGAGTTGCGTGCGGGTCGCTTCCGGAGCGGGAGTCATCCCCGCCTCCTGCAATCGTTTGAGGAGGAAACGATCGATCTCATTATTAGCCCAATCGGCTTCCGCTACCTGGGGGACTGCCGGTTTTTCGAGCGGCTGAAAGGCCCACCATTCTCGGTCCGAAGGACTGATCAGACCGGAGACCTCCCGAATCTCAGCACTATGCTCGGGCCAGACCGCATTCCCGGCGATCCACTTCACAAACGGAGCGACCGTTTTCTCAGGAAGCTGACCGGTGGGAGGCATTTCGTACGACTCGTATCGCATCGCCTCGACGATCAGGCTTTCCTCCGGTTTCCCCGGCACAAAAGCGGGCCCGCTCTCTCCCCCTTTGAGCATTGCGGCGCGAGAGTCGAGACGCAGCTTGCCTTCCTGTTTTTTCGGACCGTGGCATTTGACGCATTTCGTCGCCAGGACCGGGCGAATCTGCTTTTCGAAAAGCTCCTCGGGAGTGTCCGCAAGCAAAGGGCTGGCGGCCAACAACGAAAGACAGATTGTCATCAGGGACAATCGAGACGTCATATCGAACCTCGGTGGGAAAAATCAGGTAGGAAAGCGTATCTTGATATTATGGCGGATCTTTGATCTGTGTCTCAACTGCAGTTTGAGAAATCCTCGGCATTGCACGCGAAGAATTGAGGGTTACAGTGATTGCGAGCCACTTTTCTGCTCCCGAGACCCTGATTTGGCACACAGAATCAAACATCCCATTCACCTTGAACAACCACGTTCGACGTACATTCACGTACCGTTTTGCGTCCACCGGTGCGGCTATTGCGATTTTACGCTGGTCGCGGGCAAAGATCATCTGATTCACAATTACCTGGAAGCACTGTCGCGAGAGCTTGCGGACTTGCGCGCCTGGGGAAATTTTGCGTCGTCACAGCCACTTTCGCTCGACACTCTCTATTTCGGCGGGGGGACGCCGACTCATCTCTCTCCAGAGGAACTGAGACGCCTGTTCGAAATTGTCTTTGAATATTTTTCGCTGGACGAGAATGCCGAGTTCACCGTGGAGGCGAATCCCGTCGATTTGACGGAAGAGAAAATTGCCGTCCTGGTCGAAGCGGGAGTGAACCGTCTCAGTCTGGGAGTGCAGTCGTTTGAGGAGAGCGCGTTGAAACTCCTCGAACGGGACCATACCCGCGAGACGATTCACGACGCGATGAACCGCTTACGAGGACGACTCGATAATGTTTCGCTCGATCTGATCTTCGCCGTTCCGGGACAGTCACGGAAGGATTGGAAGGCGACTCTGGCGGAAGCGGCGGACCTCCATGCCACTCATCTCTCGACGTACTGCCTGACGTTTGAAAAAGGGACTTCGTTCTATCAACGGTTACAGCAAGGCAAGCTGTCGTCTGCCGATGAGGAATTGCAACGTGAGATGTATGCGGACGTCATGACATTTCTGCCGCAGCGAGGTTACGAGCAGTACGAAATCTCCAGCTTCGCGAAACCGGGATTTCGTTCGCGTCACAATCAGGTCTACTGGTCTGGACGAGGCTATTTCGGCTTCGGTCCCGGTGCGGCCCGTTACCTCGCGGGAGTGAGAGAGACCAATCATCGCAGCGTGACCACCTGGCTAAAAAAAGTGGCCGCGGGTGAGTCTGGCGCTCAGGAACGCGAACAGCTCAGCGACGAAGATCGAGCACGCGAACGCTTGATTCTCGGCCTGCGGACGCTCGACGGCGTGAATCTTACGACGTTTGCCGACGAAACCGGATTCCTCATGGAAGAGTTATGCGGCTCGGAAATCGAGAAGCTGATCGCTGCCGGACACCTCGAACGAGATGCCCGGCGATTGCGTCTGACTCACGACGGCCGCTTTTTCGCGGACAGCGTCACATTGGAACTGCTGTAACTCGCAGTGAGTCTCGTTACTTTTTCTGTTTCTGCTTTTTCTCCTGCTCGCGCAGGTAGCGGACCGTCGGAAACTTTTCGATCGAATACTCGCCGCCGTATTCATCGCGCAGCTCGTTACAGCGGCTGCGCATTTGTTCGAGAATTGGTACGTATTGCGGATCGTCTTTGAAGTTTTTCAGTTGCAGCGGATCGACTTCCAGGTCGTGGAGGAATTCCCCTTCCGGCATATTCTGGATGTAGCGTGCGTAAACGTAACGTTCGCCGCGAACCCCTTCGTATTTCGGGATATCGAAGCGGTCCATCAGATGTTCGCAGAAGAAATCAGTGCGCCAGTTTTTGACCGGTCGGTTATAGACGAGCGGCGTCAGATCGAGTCCCTGGTAGTGATCGGGAATCGAACCGGTCGCCATCGAGACGATGGTCGCCGGGACATCGACGTTCAACGCCATTTTTTTCACGACGCGACCGCGATCTTTTTCAGGGACGCGAGGATCGAAAATCACCAGCGGTACGCGCAGTGATTCTTCGAAGTGGCTCCATTTGCCGGCGAAGCCGCGGGAGCCTTTGTAGTAGCCGTTATCTCCCATGAAGATGATGACGGTGTTGTCGCCGAATCCTTTGTTGCGGGCCGCTGCGACCACACGACCGACATTGCGGTCGAGTCCCGTGATCATGCGGTAGTAGGCTTTGACATTTTTCTGGTACTTCTCGGGGGTATCCCAACGCCAGTGATAGCGGTCCCGATGCATGCAATCGTGGAAGAAGCTCGGCAACTGTTTCCAGAAATCGCGCGAAACCAGCGGTTCGGGAATCGTGACGTCTTCGTAGAGGCCGTCTTCTTCGTGCGGCCAGGGATAGTGATCTTTCTTGTCGTTGTCTTCGGCGTGCGAGGCGTTGAAGCTGACCGAGAGACAAAACGGTTGCGAGTCGTCGCAGCTTTCGAGGAATTCAATAGCCTTGTCGCCGGTGATGTTGGTGAGATGTTTTTGTGAACCGTCCGGTTGCGGTTTCCAGTATTTGTTGCGATTGAGGGGGACGAAGTAATCAAACAACAGGCCGTCTTTCGCGCCGCCCGAAACGTTGACCCCGAACTTGCCGACAAAACCGGTGCGATAGCCGGCCTTTTTCAGCACCGTGGGATAGCTGCCGGCGGTGTATTCCGGAGAGATTGGCGGCATCCCGAAAGTGTATTTGTGGGTCCGTTCGTAAAGACCGGTGAACAGAGTGGCTCGGCTGGCGGCACAGATCGAGGTGGTTACGAAGGCGTTTTCAAAGCGAGTTCCCTCTTTCGCGAGGGCGTCAACGTTGGGCGTTTTGACGATCGGGTGTCCGGCACACGAGAGAAAATCGGCGCGTTGATCGTCGGATAGGAAGAAGATGATATTCGGTCGTTCCGCGGCTCGCAAAACGGTCGTGGAACAGCACAGGACCAACAGGCACAGAAATCGAAACATGGAAAACCTCATCGGGGTGGAAACTGTATTCGGAAGGCGACACTATAGTACGAACTCGGGAGTCGAGATCCAACTCCCCACTTCCCCAGATACTGTGAGGATAACCTGTTATGGCCGACCGTGCCAAAGTCGTCATTACCGATTTCATCCAGGAACCGCTCGACGAAGAACAGAAAATTCTCGGAGATCTCGCGGAGGTGACCGCGCTGGGGGCGGAAGATGAAGCGGAGCTCGTGGGGCAGATCGAAGATGCTGACGCGATCATGCTGTATCACTTCCTGTCGCTGACTAAACAGACAATCGACCGACTGAAAAATTGCCAGCTGATCGTTCGCTGCGGGGCGGGGTACGACAATGTCGATCATCAGTTCGCGCGGAGCAAAGGGATCCCGGTCGCCAACGTTCCCGATTACGGCACCGAGGAAGTTGCCGACTCCGCCATCGGGCTGGCGCTGACCCTCGCCCGCGGTTCTCATTTTCTCAACAGCCGTCTCCGCCGAAGCGAAGGACTTTGGACCTACGCGCAGGCGGGCAGCATCAAACGTCTGCGAGGGCTGACGTTCGGCATCATCGGCTTCGGACGGATCGGCAAAGCCGCCGGACTTCGGGCGAAAGCCCTCGGGATGCGAGTCGCCTATTACGATCCGTACGTTCCCGACGGGACGGATAAATCGCTCGGCGTCGAGCGACAGGAATCGTTGAACGATCTGTTGGCTCAATCGCACATCGTCAGTTGTCACTGCTATCTCAACGACGAGACACGACACATCGTCGACGCCGACGCCATCGCCCGTATGCCCGAAGGTTCGTTTCTGGTTAATACGGCTCGGGGGGGAGTGGTCGATGCGGAAGCGGTCGTTGAGGCGTTAGGAGCCGGGCATCTCGCGGGGGCCGGCATCGACGTGCTGGAAACGGAACCGCCGCCTGACGATAGTCCAATTTTGACCGCCTGGCGCGATCCCGATCATCCGGCTCACGATCGCTTGATCATCAATCCGCATTCAGCCTTCTATTCCGATGAAGGTCTGCTCGATATGCGCATCAAAGGGAGTCAGAACTGCCGACGAGTTCTCTCCGGGGAAGCCCCCCGGAACGTCGTCAATTGAGGCAGGATGGAGACTCAGCTTTCGGCGTGAATGTGGGCTTCCACAAACCAGAGCTGCTGATCGATGCCGCGCGAAACTTCGGTGAGCAGGTCTTCGGTATCGGCGTCTCCCAGTTCGGCTGCTTTATCGATATTTTCTCGCACCAGTTTGCCAAACGCGGCTATCGAGCCGGACAAGGCCTCGACGTGATCCTTTCCGGAGACCAACTCGACAGAGTAAGCTGGTAGGTTGGTTTGTTCGGCGACGTAGCCGATCGTCCCGTTCGCCACGCCTCCCAGTGTAGTCATCCGTTCGGCCAGTTCGTCGACAAATCCTTCCACAATGCCGGCAACTTGATCGAACAGTTCGTGCAAGGCGATAAAGTGGGGGCCACGGACGTTCCAGTGGGCTTGTTTGGATTGGAGTTTGAGGTCGATAGCCTCGGTTAAAGTTCCCTGCAGCACAGAGATTAAAGCAATGCGTTTTTCTTCGGAGATGTCAATCTTCGTGGGATGTAACATGGAGGTTCCTTTTACAATTGAAATATTACAATTGTTACCCGGTCCATGCAGTTGTCCAGTTTCCACCTGAGAACATTCTAAGCAGAGAACGTGTTGATGAGCGAGCCGCCTCGCTTTCTTGACCGCCTGTCGCGGGATTAGGAAGCGCAACCACACTTCCGAGGTCTGATTATGAAAATGCCACCTGGTGTTGGCGCGTAAAAAAAACGGATGCTCGCGGGGATCGCCGCAAACATCCGGACCTGTTCTCAGTCGTCATTATTCGAAACGATCAGGAAATCTGTTTCAGTGCTTCGATCACTTCCGCAGGTTCGGCGCGATTCCGATAGTCGGCTCGTACAAACGCCCAGCGAATGACGCGATCGGTATCGATCACATAAATCGCCGGCAGAGGCAATTCGTTCTTGCCGTCCTGATTGTACTCTTCGATGTTGATCCCGAGTTCCTGATAGATCCCGTTCAGTTCTTCATCGATCTGATGCACGATCCCAAGCTGTTTCGCCAGCTCGTTACTCTGATCCGTCAGGACTTCAAATTCCAGATCATTCTTTTCTTTGGTCGTCACGGAATGATCGGGCATTTCGGGAGAGATGGCGACGAGATCGCCTCCCTGCTCGCGAATCGCCCACAGGCTGTTCTGGAGCGCTTTCAGTTCGAGATTGCAGTACGGGCACCAGCCGCCGCGATAGAAACTGATCACCAGCGGACCTTTCTCCAGCAGCTCGCTCAGCTTGACGGTTTCGCCGGTTGCATTCGGCAGTTCAAACTCGGGAAACTGATGTTCCAGCCCTGTCGATTTGACGGCGAGTCCCGACATTTCGAGCGCTTCGGTTTTCTGATTCATGACGGCACGTTTATCGGCGGGAATTTCGCCGGTCATTTCCTCGATCTTGGCGTCGAGTTGTTCCTTCAGATTGGGTAATTCATTCACGGATGTCATAATTCGGCTTCCTTTCTTTTTATGTGATTTCTTATTCGTTCGTTGATGTCGTGATTTCTATGGTGCGTTCCATCCACCGTCAACCGGAACCCCCAGGTTATTACCAACGCTTTTCGTGGTGGACGTCGGCGAATCAGGAGTGGGAATTGTCGGGTTCGAGACACGATTGCCGTGCTTTTTCCAGCAATCGACTCAGTTGCCGGAGTTCCTCGTCTGATAAATGGCCCGCGAGTTTTTTGTGAAGTTCGGAGACCGGTTCGTCGAGCTTGTCGAGGATTTCGAGGCCGGCGTCGGTAATGCTGACGTAGACCACGCGACGATCTTTCGTGCAGCGAGAGCGTTCTACGAGCTCCCGTTTTTCCAACCGGTCGATCAGTCCGGTGATTGCCGGGACCACCTGAATCATGCGATTACCGATGGCGAGTGACGGCAACGGCTCCCCCGCGCCGCGGAGGATTCGTAAAATGTTGTACTGCGACATCGTGAGACCATGTTGTCGAAACAAACGCCCGAATCGATTCTGGAACTGATCGTTGGTCCGCAGGATATTGATGACCGCTTCCTGTTCGAGTGAGTGGAACGGGACGCTTTTCTTCAGTTCTCTTTCAAGTTGCGAAGTTCCCATGCTATCTCCTTAGTCGATTAGTATATTATTGACATATCAACTAATCCTGCAAGGGACTCCGGAGAAAAGCTTCGAAATCGAAGTATCTCGATATTCGGTAGTAAGATAGGGGGTTCTCCGAGAAATGGAATCGCCGACTCTCAACAGCACTCATGTGGAATATGTTATGCCTTGCCAGTGGAAGCAGCCTGGCGCCATCTTTCAGCGATGTTTTGCAGATTGTCTATTGACTCGTACAGTAAACTAACGAATAATCACCAACCGCTACTGTAACTGCGTTTATATCGCGGGAGTTTCATGTTTTGGCGGTTTCTGAAAACAAGTATTGCGGTTACCCTTTCAGTAGTCCCCCTCGCCATTGCTGAAATCGAGAACCAGAATCAAAGAGTCGTCTGGATCACGATTTTGGGGGTAGTCGTTTTTGCCATCAATTTCTTTGGATTTTTCAAGCCGGATAAACGTTTCGAGAGTGTCAGAGACCCAACACTGAAGAGAATCTTCGACGAGAAATTTTCGACCGTTCGTCGAGCATTAAACAAGACTCAGAGATTGCCCTTTCGAGTTTCCGTGATGGTGCCAATCGGATGTTGGCCGTTCCGAAAACTCAAAATGATCTACACTTATGAAATAAAGCCAGATGATCCCGATTACCATATGCAGCTCCAACAAGGTCATGGTTTAGCATGGTTAGTGATGGAAAATGGTAAAACAGGATGGTTTCATCGCGAAAAGCACTCATCCAGCGAACTTGGATTAACCGATCTTGAAATAGAGAAAACTGAACATATCATTGCTATTATTTCTCTTCCCTTGAGGAGAAAAAAGAAACAAAAACCTTTTGCAGTCTTGAATATTGATGCTCTTCAAACGGAAGCTGCGGATTTTCTGGAAAGAGAATTCGAAGAATTGAAAAACCATAATAACCTGGAGTTACAGTTGCTAGCTGAGCAAGTCCGGGATTTCGTATAGGACAGACTTATGACTCGTGAGAAAGTTCAAGGCCCTGAGTTCACCGACCTACCTTCATCGGGGATTGACCTGACAGATCCAAGTCAACTGGAGAGTTATGCTGATAAGCTTTACTCACCTTTTGAAATGAATGAAACATTGAAAGCATTAATCGATCGCCTCAAGCAGAATCAGCACGATACATCGGAGTCTTACCCCGCTCGCTTCTAATTTCCAACCCGTAACCTGTCTCGTGGCCCCTATCTTCACCATTCCTCGGGGATCTCTTCCCCGCCGTCGGGAGTCGCGAGAGCTTTTAGGATTCTGGGGTCAATTTTGTTGTCGACGTATCGAACACGACCATCGGCAAATCCGATCACCGTCATTCCATCATGATCCGTGACACCGAATGTGTTTGTTCCGGGGCGAAGACCCAACGCTGGATCACGGGCATTGCCGGGCGCTCCCCACGCCGGCAGCCCTTGCTGAATCTCTCCCATCAGGATGGTGTTGCCGAGGCCATCCGCGCGAGAAATCTCATCTTCAGTCAGCGACTCGTTATCGGGAAACAGGTGGGAGTTCAGAGTGAAGTGAATTAAGGCGTGGCCCGAGGCGTCGGTTGTTTGAGACAATTCGGGGATCAGGAATGAGCGAATTTCCTGCTTCATCAGTTCCTCATTCCGAGGATGATTCCAGGGGACGGTGAAATCAATTTGATCGTAGAGGTCGGCGTGATCCATTAACGGCAGCATTCTGGTCGCCCAGCCATGCGCGGGAGTCCCATCGGCAAGATGATACGTCGGCGGTGCAAAAGAGCCCTTCGATTGGGAGGCATAATTTTTCTGTGCCAAAGCCAAATTCTTGGCATTGTTGATGGCTTGTGGATACCGTCCATCAACTCTCTTTACTGAGAAGGAATCGGTCAGGAATAAAATGGAGAGGTAACCCAGCATCAGAATCACAACTCCACGTAGGAAATTAGCAAGATACTTCCATCGACCTTCTTGTGAAGATTCTGAAGATTGTCGATTGCCATTCATCCTGATTCCTCAATCCGTGTCATCCGCGAAATCCGTGGCTCCTCAAATTTAATTTGTGCCTTTTTGTTTTTATCGTGGCCCTCAACATGGACCGCACAGCGGCCCCCATCATTTCATTGTAGCTGAATAAAATTCCATTGGCAGACACTTTTTTCCTCGGGTACAATAAATCCAGCGACGCTGATGTCTTCTGACGCGGCGAAGACACCTTGTTTTCCCCGTCAGCCGGTCGCTCCCGCCTTGATCCACACATCTTCTCTATTTGAATCAAACGCCATGCGATTCACTCCCATCACACGCGCGCTGGGATGCCTTGCTCTCTGCCTGTTTGCAATCACCCTTGCTGCCGAAGACGCCACAGAAAATTCCAACAAACCGCTCGATCCCGAACATGCCAAAAAGTATGCCGAGGGATTGAAGCTGTTTAAGGGGCAAGTGCGTCCGATTCTGATGAACCGTTGCGGCACGTGTCACGGCGTGGATGTGATTGAAGGGGAATTCGACCTGACGGATCGCGCAGGTTTGCTCAAAGGGGGAGCCACCGAACCGGCGGTCAACTTGAAGGTGCCGAAGGAGAGTTACCTGATACGCCTGGTAACTCACAAAGAACAACCCTACATGCCGTACGAAGAAGAGCGGATGCCGCAGGCAGAGATCGACGCGATCCGGAAATGGATCGAGTTGGGGGCACCGTACGACAAGCCGCTCGTCGAAGAGAAGATCGCCGTCACTCCGTGGCAGGAAAAGCAGATCGCTGACGACGCGGACGAGTTCTGGTCGTTTCGGAAGCTGAAGGTGGTCGATCCTCCGAGATTCACGGACGATCGCTGGGCCAATAACGAAATCGATCGCTTCATCCTCGCGAAACTGGGCGAGAAAGGCATTTCACCCAATGCCCGCGCCGACAAACGAACGTTGATCCGCCGCGCCTATTACGATCTCGTCGGCATGCCGCCGACTCCCGCCGAAGTGCAATCCTTCCTGAACGATGACGATCCTCAGGCGTACTCGAAATTGATCGACAAGCTGCTCGCCAACGAACACTTCGGCGAACGCTGGGCTCGGCACTGGCTCGATGTTTCCCGCTTCGCCGAGTCCCACGGCTTCGAACAGGATTACGACCGGCCCTACGCGTATCACTTCCGGGACTTCGTGATCCAGGCGTTCAATCAGGACATGCCGTTCGATCAGTTCGTCCGCTGGCAATTGGCGGGAGACGAGATTGCCCCCGAGGATCCGCAGGCATTGATGGCGACCGGCTTTCTGGGAGCGGGAGTTTTCCCGACGCAGATCACCGCCAACGAAGTCGAACGGACGCGGTACGACGCGCTCGACGATATGGCGGCGACCACCGGCAATGCGATGCTCGGGCTGTCCATCGGTTGCGCTCGGTGTCACGATCACAAATACGATCCGATTCCGCAGGGGGACTATTACCGTTTCATTTCGACGTTCACGACGGCCGTCCGCAGCAACGTTGATGTCGATATGACACCCGAACGAACCGCCGAGCGATTGGCTGCCTGGGAGCAACAGCACACCCCGAAACAGCAGGCTCTGGCCGACTACGAACAGAACGAGTTACAGAACAGGTTCGAACAATGGCTCACTTCGGCGGACCTGAAAAATCAATCGCTGCTGGCGGAGAGTGACTGGGTACTGTTCGACCAACTCGACGGAACATCGAAAAACGGCGCCACGCTCACGCGTCAGGCGGACGGTTCGCTCCTCGCGACAGGGAAAAATCCGAACAACGACATTTACACGTTCACATCACAGCCGCTGATTCCCGGTCAACTCATCGCAGCGATCAGGCTCGAAGCCCTCAGCGATCCCTCGATGAAAAAAGGAGGCCCGGGCCGTGCCGATAACGGTAACTTCGGTCTGAGTCGCATTCGTGTCTTCGTCGAAAAGAAGGACGGTCAGGATCGTCGGGAATTGAAGCTGATCGAGCCCCAGGTCGATTTCCAGCAGAACGATGCCAATCTGTCGATTGCCTCCTCGCTCGACGACGATCCGAAGACCGGATGGGCCGTCGATCCGCAATTCGGAAAGTCCCACTGGGCGACGTTTCAAGTGGCGACCGAAACCGCCGTCAAGCCGACTTCGGAAGAGCGTCTGGTCGTCGAACTGGAATTCAACGTCAATACGAAGCACGCCATCGGGCGTCCGCGGTTGTCTTATTCGGTCAAGCCTTCCCGTCCCGACGCCACAGGCAAGGTCGCCGACCTCTCCATCCTGAGAGCTATCAACGAACTCGCCGAAACCGGTGACGTCGAGAAACTGAAAGCGAACACGCGCGACGCATTACTCGATCATTTCCGGCGACAGGATCCGAAGTGGCGAGCCCTGAACGAGGCGGTTCAGAAAAGTCTCGCCGCCAAACCGCAGCCGAATCTCGAGAAGATGATGATTGTTTCGGAAGGGGTGAAACCGATTCGCCACCACACGCAGGGAGCCGACTTCTTCGAGGAGACGTTTTACCTGCGTCGCGGCGACAACGAACAGAAAGCGGGCGTCGCCGAGCAGGGATTTTTGCAGGTTCTGATGCGGGGAGAGAGCAGCAGCGACGAATGGAAAGTCGAGCCGCCGAACGATGACTCGAAACTCTCGTATCGCCGGACGTCGTTGGCAAACTGGATCACCGATACCAAGGATGGTCCCGGACATCTGCTGGCTCGCGTGATCGTCAATCGACTCTGGCAACATCACTTCGGCGAGGGGATCGTCTCCACGCCGAACGATTTTGGAGCCCAGGGGAAAAAACCGACGCATCCCGAATTGCTCGACTGGCTGGCGAATTATCTGATCGAGAACGACTGGCGACTCAAACCGGTTCACAAACTGATCATGACGTCGGCAGCCTACACGCAATCGTCGGCATACGATGAGACTAAGGCGAAGGCCGATCCCGGCAATCAATTACTCTGGCGGTATGAACCGCATCGAGTCGAAGCGGAAATTATTCGCGACAGCATGCTGGCGGTCTCGGGGACTCTGGACGAAACGATGTTCGGCCCCGGCACGCTCGATATGGGACACAAACGCCGCAGTATCTATTTCATGATCAAACGGAGTAAACTGATTCCGTTTCTGACGGTCTTTGATGCTCCGGAGCCGCTGGTATCGGTGGGAGGTCGTCCCGCGACGACGGTCGCTCCTCAGGCGCTGATCTTCATGAACAGTCCGTACGTTCGCGAGTACGCGGGGAACTTCGCCCGACAGTTACTTTCGAGTGACAGCGCGACCGCCGACATTGTGAAGGCCGGTTACTGGAAAGCCCTCAGCCGAGACCCGAACGACCGGGAATTGCAGACGACGATTGATTTCGTGGATGCGCAAACGAAATCCTACGCGGCCGAGGAACAAGCGAAACCTCGCGAACTGGCGGTGTCCGATTTCTGCCAGGCTCTGTTCAGTTTAAACGAGTTCATTTTTATTGAGTGAGATTAAGCGACCGCGAGATTTAACGCAGAAAATACCACCAGACAGCCGCCGCGATGGCGGTAAGTCCGAGAAGCCCCACGAGCAGTCGCCGCCACAGGGATCGCGGTTTCTGGGCGGTGGGATCGGGTTGGTTCGGGTCGAGGATAAGAAACCGCTGATCGAATGAGATCACAATTTCGTCGCCGTGCCAGAGCATCTGTTGCGACACTTTCTGGCCGTTGACGCGGATGCCGTTCGTGCTGTCCAAGTCGGCGATCGTCCACCACTGCCCCTCGCGACGCAGTTCGCAATGTTTCGAGGAGACATCGCCGACGGGGAGGGTCAGATCGTAGGAGGCATCGCGACCGATCACGAATTTGTCTTTAGCGAGGCTGATGCGGTGATCTCGATTGAGATCGACGAGGATGGCGGTCGCGTGGTTTTTGGGCAGGAAATTCTGGGCGAGCTTTCCGGCGTCTGCCGACGCATCGGGAAGCGCGAAGTCTTCATCGACGTTGTGCAGAGGCTGTGTTTCGGATTCGATTTTGGTATCGAGTGATTCCGCCCGCTCGTGGGCGACTTCCGCAATTTCGCTGACGGTGGCGGCTTTGGAGGAGAGACGCGGGCGCGGCTGGCTCGGATTTTCCAGTTGCGATTTTTCGCGCGCCTGTTTGACGCGTCGACGGATCGCACCGTTGACGCTGAAATCGAGTGGTTTTCGTTCCGCGAGTGGTGTGAGATACCCGATCAGTTCGTTCATATCCTCGAACCGGTTGTCGGGATTTTTCTTCAGTAGTTTTTCAACGATCGCGGCGACTTTGTTGGGAATGTCGGGAACCAGAGATTTGATCGAAGGAGCTTTTTCCTGCCGATGCGCTCGGACCTTTTCGACGCCGCTCGACTTCACGAACGGCAATCGCCCCGCCAGCAGATAAAACATCGTGCAGCCGAGAGAGTATTGATCGGTTTTTGGGGTGACGGCTTGCGCGTCGACCGATTGTTCGGGCGAGATGTAATCGGGCGTTCCGATGCAGTCGTGTCCGAAGATCATCGAGAGCGAGAATTCGGAATCCTCCTGATCGGGTAACAGCGCGAGGCCGAAGTCGAGCAGTTTGACTTCGCCTTGTTTAGTGACGAGCAGGTTCTCGGCTTTCACGTCGCGGTGGATGATGCCGGTATCGTGAGCGAACTGTAATGCAATCGCCGCTTGCCGCATGAAATCGCAAACCTGAGGCCAGGGGAGCGGACCTTTGACGGACATCAGTTCGAGCAGATTGATACCGCTGACGAATTCCATCGCCAGATAGCAGATTGCTCCCGTATCCTTAAACTCGATGGTCCGCACGATTTTCTCGTGATGGAGTTGCTCGCCCGCCTCCGCCTCCATCTTCAGTCGCAGCAGCATCCCGGTCTCGTGCCGATATTTTTCGCTGAGGACTTTGATCGCGACGAGATCTTTGGACTCGATTTCTTCGGCGAGATACAGTCGCCCCATCCCGCCGAACCCGAGCAGTTCGAGAACGCGGTAATGATCGATGACCAAACCACGTGCGCGACCGGTCAGCAGTTGCTCGGCCTGATAGCGGGTCAAACGCCCCGATTTGACCAAGCGGCGAGCGACAGCCGTCGCATTCTCCGACTCATTCAATTGATATTTCTGGATAACGTCGGCGAGCTCATCGTCCGTCAGGAGATGGCTTTTGCCCAGCAATTCCAGAAATTGATCTCGATGTGTTACCAACATGGCGAACGCCGACTCGTAGATAGGATCTGACCCAATTATAAGGGAAACTTTACGGATCTCCACGATCATACGCCAGAATTTCGGTCGGTGAGGACGGCACTTTTCCGGAATGGAGGCGTCGGATAATCCCCTATAAGACCATACGTTTAGTGTTCTGAGCAAGTCGTTGTAGCGTTTCGTATCCGCAGAATTGAAGCAGCAGAACGTCACCTCTCGCGGTAAGTCTCGTTCCGACAACCAGTTGACCACCGTTTCGAACGCCACCTCACTCGCCTCGTCCGCGGGGTAGCCGAACACACCGGTTGAAATGCAGGGGAAAGCGACGGACTCGAGATCGTGCGCCTCTCCGCGAGCGCGAGTGATTTTTGATAGCAGGAAGCCAGTAACGCGGATTCCCCCTGATCTCCCCCATTCCAGACCGGCCCGACGGTATGAATCACGTATTGAGCGGGCAGCTCGTAACCTCCCGTGAGTTTCGCGTCTCCCGTTTCACAGCCTCCCAGCGTGCGACATTCTTCCAGCAGCCCCGATCCCGCGGCGGCGTGAATGGCTCCGTCGACACCTCCACCTCCCAGCAGGGTTTGGTTGGCGGCGTTGACGATCGCGTCCACTTTCAGCGAGGTAATGTCTCCCTGAATCACCTTGATGCGTGAATGAAGATTCGGTGACACGGCCCCTCCTGGTCGTTTCCGCGTGATCGTTCAGTCGTCGAGAAATTCGATCAAAGTTTGCGTTTTGACGACGGCACAGTTTTCGGGATAGGTGTGGTAGGTGTGGATCAAAAAACTGTCGATCGTGATTTCCGTTCGTACCAGACTGATCGGCCCTGGAGCGAATCGTCCCTGTCCCGGATACTCGCGAGCCAGACACGCCCGCTGGAAATCAAGCTGCAACTCCTGATGGAAGTTCATGAAGATTTCGGCGTCGAGTCGTTCGAGTTGAAATGAGGATTGATAGCTGAGCAGATCGCTGAAATTGAGCTCGGAATCCCGACATCCGCGGACCGTGTGTTGCAGTTCGATTCCGTGCTTCGGCAGCGGGTGATAACAGGAACTCATCACCTCGGAAATCAGAATGTCGCCATGTCGAAACTCGATGAAATGCCCCGCGTCATGCAACCGAACCTTGCAGATATAGTCCTCCTCCGCGATCACCATTTCATCGTGGCGTTGCATCAGTTCGGGATGAATCGGCCTGTTGTAGACGTGGAAAATCAGGTTTCCAACATCGGGCCGCGTGAAGACGAGGCTCATCGGTCTTTTCAATTCACTTTCAAGAAATCAATGGGAACAATCCATTTTAGGGAAGGACTCCGACCGTTGGACAGGGGCGATTGCAGGATTTTGCGGTTTTTTAGTCTTTCGAGACGAGGACCCACGAGCGACCCGCGGTTCAGTGGTTCGCTTCCAGAGCCAGTAAACGGCGTTTGAAGTTCACGCCGCCCGGAGCGGTGAAACCTCCCCATTTTCCTCCCGAGGCCAACACGCGATGACAGGGAACCACGATCGGAGTGCGATTATTGGCCATCACATTTCCGACCGCTCTCGCGGCGCGAGGGGACCCCGCCCGCTCGGCGACTTCGGCGTAAGAGAGCGTTTCCCCGCAGGGAATCTTGCGAACCGCATCGAGAACCCGCTTTTGAAAATCGGTCAGATGATCCGAACACACATCGTAGTTTCTAAAATCGATCGCTTCTCCTGAGGTAAAGCGTTGCAGGTCTTGCTGCAAGCGTTGAACGAGCGTGGATGTTCCCTCAACGATTTCTCCGTCACGACTGATCCTGGAAAGCTTCTGCTTGAGGCGACGACGGGCTGCGTTCTCCGAGCGATCGCCGATCGTCACGACCAGGATTTTTTCATTCGCGACGGCGAACCCGAACCAATCCATTTCGGTCGGAAGGGTGGCCACTTCCACAAGTTCGGTCGAGACTTCAGAGGCGATCGGCATTTTGAAATTTCCTTAAAACTAATCAGTTCCCCGCACGTTTCTTCGGCGGTACAATGCGGGTAACAGTTTTGTTGCCCGATGGAGCATCCCCGGCTCATCAGTCGAAAGAGACCCGCATGCATTTCTATTCCACGCTGGCCGACGATTATTATACCAACATGCACCTCAATACCGAGATGCCTCTTCCGACGGCGCGGGAAACGGTGCTCGATTTCTTCGGTCGCGTGCAAAAGACATATCCCAGCATGCGGAATTTTTACACGCGGGACAACGGCGATTTCGTTCTCGAAGAAGATAAGGACCGGGATTCGCACCGCTGGCTCTCCCTCGAACCGCGCCGGGTTTGCAGTTCTCAAAGCAATCCTGCAACTCCCGAGGAAGCATTCGAGCAGCACACGCTGATCCTGCAACTCGTCCCGTATATGCTGTCGGTCTCGCCACTCGACTGCGAAGCGCTCGACTACATGATCGGTTTCGACTTCACCTATCGCGGCAACCACGACGCGCTCGTGGCGGAAGCGCTGGGCGTCTCTCCCGCCATGGAGAGTCTGATCGATATTCCGGGGGCGCAGCCGTTGAATTACGAACCGCAACTGACGCTCAGTTTAACGGAAGATTGCCGGTTGCAGGCGCGGCTGATGATCGAGACCCGTACCAATGCCTATCAGGTCAAACGGTCGGACTTTCCCGAAGATCAGATCAGTGTTTACTTCACCGTGCGCCAATACGGCAGCCTCCTCTCGGAAGCTTCCTTCGAGGAGGAACTGCATCACCTGCGCGTCAACAGCGAAGACCTGCTCGAACGACACGTCGTCGAACAGGTGCTCAAACCATTGGCGCAGACGATCTCGCGGAAGTAGCCGAAAAGGCGATTACTGCTTCGCCTGATTGGCGACCGCTTCGGCGGCTTTCTTGGCGGCTTCGGGATCCCCCATGTAGCCCTTGCTCAAGACGTTGAGGTCGTCGTCGAAGTCGTAGAGCAGGGGAATGCCGGTCGGGATATTGAGGCTGACGATTTCTTCTTCACTCAATCCGTCGAGATGCTTGACCAGCGCCCGCAAGCTGTTCCCGTGGGCGGCGATGATCACGTTCTCACCCTTTTCGAGACACGGCTTGATAGAGGATTCCCAATACGGCATGAAGCGTTCGAGTGTATCTTTGAGAGCCTCCGTCGCGGGGAGTTCGTCCGCGGAGAGATCGGCGTAGCGACGATCGTGTTTCGGATGGCGTTCGTCGTCTTCGGGAATGGGGTCGGGTTGAATGTCGTAACTGCGACGCCACATCAACACCTGCTCTTCGCCGAATTTCTCCAACGTTTCGGATTTGTTGAGCCCTTGCAGATTGCCGTAATGTTTTTCGTTCAACCGCCAGGAGCGTTCGACCGGTAACCACATCAGGTCCATTTCATCGAGAGCGATCCATAACGTCCGGATCGCTCGTTTGAGAACCGAAGTGAAGGCCCGGTTCAGTTCGATGCCTTCTTCCTTGATCAATTGACCGGCGTCTTTGGCTTCCTGGCGCCCCTGGTCGGTCAGATCGACGTCCGTCCAACCTGTGAAACGGTTTTCCAGGTTCCACTGAGATTGTCCGTGACGGAGAAGAATAAGCTTCGGCATGATTTGGGCTTTCGGATGTTCTAGTAAATATGTGCTATTGAATTTTGAACGGGAGTTGTTGTACTCAAGTCATTGAAAATGAAACATCATTCGGCTTCTTCGTCCGCCCTCCGGGCATCTTCTCCTCCTCAGAAGGAGAGGAACGGAGTGAGGAGGTGTCTTTTTTGTTGCGGTGACAAGCTGCGATATATTCTCACTTTAATCGATCATCGGTCGTAAGCAAACCGAACGGCTAGCTGAGAAGGTTGTCAACTTCACGCCGGCAGGCAAAGTTCCACCGTCAGGAATTTCCACGGTTCTTTTTCGTAGAGGCCCGAGAGAATCATCAGTGTCGTCCAGCGAGTCGCGTGGGTCTGAGCTTCGAAAGACGGTTTGTCGAGGGGGAGTCCCGTCAACAGAGCTTTTCGAACCACCATCGCCCGGACTTTCCGTGTGCGGATTTCGCCCGCCGATTCGCACGTCAGGCAGATGACGTACTCTTCGGATTTGACCGGCAGTCCCATATCGCGCCGCATCAATCCTTCCGCGAACTGCTCCGAGACTTCATTCAGAACCGCGTTCAGATAATACCAGTAGTCATCCCGCTCCAGCGGAAGTGTCGGATCCTCGGGAGTCGTCAGTTTGGCGGCTGCGGTGACACGTTCCGCTGCCACCTGGTTCAGGAACACATCCTCGCAACTTTTCTCGGCCAGCGTCCGAATTTTCAGAACGCCGTCATCGAGGGTGTTCAAGGAAAAGTTCAGCCGACCCAGAAACTCCCGCTTGCGCCATTCTCGCTGAGCGCGGCGTCTTCCGAAGAACCAGCCGGTTCCCATGAAGAATGCCGCGACGACTACTTTGATCCAGTGCTCGTTCAGGTATTCGACGAGCAGATCCAGAAACTCCCGCATGGCATCAATCCTGTTTCTGAAGAGAACGATCTACCATTACGAACGCGAGAGCGGAGCCGACGGATCCCTCCATTCTTCACTCTTCGCGGAATTTGTCGTGGCAAGCCGCACAAGAGCGGGGCGCGTTCTTGTACAACTCGCGTGCTTTGTCGGTATCCTCTTCGCGCATCGCTTTGGCAATCGCCAGGAAGTCGTCGTGCATCTGCCGGGAATATTTCTTCCACTCGGCGATCTCGGCATCATCGAAGGCGTAATTCTCATTCGCTTCAGTCGGAAAGGCGAGGATCGCGACCGTCATCGCGTCGAGGGCGTCGGCTTCCGGATCGCGTGAACGTCGAACGGTACGGCGCAATCCCTGGTAGAGGTAATTGATCTCTTCCATCTGATTCGGAAGGTCGCCCACTTCCCCCCAGGTCAGTTCCTGAAAATTGCCGGTCTTCTGCTGGGCGGACAAATTGGCGATCACATTTTTGAGCCCGTCTTCGGCTTGCTGGAAGGTTTCCGCGGTGGCGATTTGGTGACCGGCGGAACGAATAGCCAGAGCATGCACTTCGGCGGGGGCGTTTTTGGCTTGTTCCAGAGCCTGAGCGAGTGCCTCAATCGCTCCCCCTTTGGCGGTAATTTTGTCGCGGATGAGATTGTCTTCGAACCGTTTCGGATCGTTCAGGTACTCTTCCGACAAGGTGTCGGCATGGCGTCGAATGGCGTTGACCAGTTGCTGGGGTGTGGCGGTTTTTTCCAGGCTCATTTTCCCCTCGGGAGCCGCTCCCGAAAACAGGAACAGCAGGGGAACCAGAACGCAGAGAGATTTGAGAGTATGATGTAAACGCATATCAGGCCTCGGTTTTGGGTTGATTGGGGTTGTGTGATGGCTGTTGATGATGCTCTGATTGTTTTCCGGAAAATGGCCCCTGTCAAGCAGATCCCGACAGGACCCTCCGCCGGCCACTTTTCAGAAAAAAACACAATCGCACCGATACTCGCTGGGTTCTCGCGTGTTTAACCTGTATCTGCCGGTCGAACGACCTGGGCAGTTATATCTCGCAAAATCACTCCCGACCCATTCGAGTCGGCCACACATTTCACAGGAGAGAGAGAATGCAGAAATTCACGATTGCCATGCTGGGACTTGCTCTCTGCGTCGGTACGTCATCATTGATGGCTCAGGAAGAAGGCGAAAAGAAAAATGACTTCCGCAACAAACTGCTGGAAAAATACGACAAGGACGGCGACGGAAAACTGAACGAAGCCGAACGCGAAGCCGCTCGTGCCGAGTTCAGCAAACAGGCTCCGCAAACCAAGCCGCAGGATGCTCCCACTCGCAGCCGCGCCCGCATCAACGGAGATAATCCGCAAGGTCGTCGTCGCGGACCGGGAGGCCCTGGCGGTCTGAGCCGCGAGGAAATGGAAGCCCGCCGCGCCGAATTCATGAAGCGATTCGATAAAGACGGCGATGGAGAAATCAGTGAAGAAGAACGGGCCGCGATGCGGGAAGAGTTCGAAAAACGCCGCGAAGAAGCCCGCGCTCAACTTCTGAAACAGTACGACAAAGACGGCGACGGCGAGATGAGCGAAGAAGAGCGCAATGCAGCCCGCGAAGACATGCGAAACAAGTTTCAGGAAATCACCAAAAAGCACGATAAAGATGGCGACGGACGTTTGAGTCGTGAAGAAATGGAAGCAGCCCGCGAAGCCGGTGCCTTTGAAGGCATGATCAGTCCGTTCGCTCTGGGCCGCGGCCCCGGAGGCCGAGGTCCTGGAGGTCCTGGAGGTCCCGTTGGGCGTGGTGGTGATGGGGAAGGTCGTCGTCGCGGCGGACGCGGTCCTGGTGATGGCGAAGGTCGTCCCGGACGCCCCCGACGTCCCGAAGCAGAATAATCGTCACGAGAAAGATGACTGATTGAATGACCATGAAAACTTGAGAGTTGTGGAAAGCTCTCAAGGTCTTTAGTCAGTTAACTCCGAGGACCCGGCGAGAATGATCTCCCTCGCCGGGTCTTTTTTGTTGCGCATCAGAAACAAAGTGATCTCCGGTGCGATAATCCCAAAAACATTAAAACCCATATCCTCATGATATGAATGGACTTATCGATTAATTTTGCGTTGTGGTCGCAAAAACAACGTCTTTCTTTCCAAGATTCCTCTTCGGCCTGCGAATAGCTGGGTGAACAACGAGTCCGACTGATCTGTTTGGTCGGTTCATAACTCATTCAGAGACATTTTCAGGCACAGGAGAAAATCATGGTTAAGAAACTTTTAATGGGAGTGGGAGCGTTGGCTTTGTTGCCGATTCTGTTCTTCGGAAAAGACGCCTCCAGCTACTTTCGCACTGCCAAGAACAACGTACGTGACGCTGTGAAGCAGGAAATTCCACCGGAATTCGAGGTTTCACGCGTGAAAGGGATGGTCGAGAATCTGGTCCCCGACATTCAGCAATGCATGCATGTGATCGCCGAGCAGCAGGTCGATATCGAACACTTACAAGCCGATATTGTCCGTCGTGAAGACACCCTGGCGGATCAGGAAAAAGTCTTGCTGAGTATGTCGAAAGATCTCGAAAACGCCCAATCTCAGGACATCCAGTACGCTTCGCGGACTTATACTTCCGACGAAGTGGCTCGGGATCTGTCGCATCGCTTTGAGAAATTCAAAGTGGCGAAAGAGGCTCTCGAACGCGACCGTAAAATTCTGCGAGCTCGCGAGAAAGGTCTCGTCGCCAACCAGAAGAAGCTCGACAACATGCTGAGCGCCAAGCAGGATCTGGAACTTCAGATCGTCCAACTCGAAGCCCGACTGAAATCGATCCAGGCGGAAGAAGCGGTGAGCGAGTTGAACTTCGATGACTCTCAGTTAGCGAAAGCGAAAGCGGCGATTCGTGAGTTGAACAAATCGCTCGACGTGAAGGAGCGGATGCTGGATGTGGAAGGTCGTTTTGTCGGCATGATTCCCACGGAAGACGTCCGGTCAGTTCCGGAAGATTTGACCGTTCAGATTCAGGACTACCTCAGCCGGCCTACCGACAAACAGCCGGAAGAACTGCCCGCCGAAACTCCGCTCGCCTTACGAGCCATCGGCGAGTAATCGAGGGAACGCCTTCCGTGCCTGGAACAGACGGGTCGAGTCCTTACGGGGGCTCGACCCTTTCCCGGCGGAAAAAATGAGACTTTCACGGCATCAATCAGAGTGGAGAACATCATGAACCACCAGCAAAAAATGATTACATTGATTGCTCTCGTGTTGTTTATCGCTTCTGCTTTATATGCCCCGTGGGAACTGTCTGATGGAAGCAATCACCAGGATACTGTCGAATATTCGACAGTTTTTCGGGCACCGCAAGGAGGTTCTTGGCGAGCAAGAAAAGTATCTTCCCGGGTTGCCTACACATGGGGAGGTATTGTTTTACCAGCCGCCATGTTGGTGCTGTTAGCTTCCGACAAAAGATCCCCTAATATTTCCTCCGAGTCATGAGCAGGAAACAACGATATAGAACGCTTTTTTAGAGATCCAAATAGCAAAATGACGCGTTAGAGATCGTATCGGGAATCACTCCCCCACACTGACCGTTAGTCGTTACGATGAATGAAACCATTCTCAACGCCACCCGCGCCGGAAAGCCGGTGCGAACTCAGGGCCGCTCAAAAATGAAATTCACCTTTGCCCCCGAATCCGAACCGCTGGAAGGGTACACGATCGTTCGTCCCCTCGCGAAGGGAGGGTTTGGTGAAGTCTATCTCGCGGAAAGCGCCGCCGGCAAAGAGGTCGCTCTGAAGCTGCTGCGTGATAATCTCGAAGTCGAACTGCGCGGCATTCGACATTGCCTCAATCTGAAACATCCCAACCTCGTCCCGATTTACGACATCAAGGAAGACAGCGACGGCGATCACTGGATCATCATGGAATATGTGAACGGTCCGACGCTCGCCGAAATCCTCGATCGGCATCCGCGCGGCCTACCGCTCGATCAGATTCGCGACTGGCTCGCACAAATTTCGTCCGGCCTCGACTTTCTGCACGATCAGGGAATCGTTCATCGCGACTTGAAGCCCGCCAACATCTTTGAAGAGAACGGTGTGCTGAAGATCGGCGACGTCGGTCTGTCGAAATACATCAATACCTCGCATCACACGCAAACGCAAAGCGTCGGGACCGTCAGCTATATGGCTCCCGAAGTCTCGCGCGGAAAATACGGTCGGGAACTCGATCTCTATTCGCTCGGCGTCATGTTGTACGAAATGTTATGCGGGAGCCTACCCTTCCAGGGCGATACGCCCGGCGAAGTATTAATGCGACATCTCACGGAACACCCCGATCTCTCGAAAGTTCCCGAACGGTTTCGTCCGCTACTGAACCGAGCACTGGCGAAGGAACCGAAACAGCGCTTCGCCACCGCTCAACGATTGCTCGAAGAATTCGACGCCGCTCTCGATGGTTCTTCCACAGCAGCGGAGCCTATTTTCGGCTCCGATAACCCGCAGGAAAAACTGCGAGCGGAGGTCGAACAGTATCGAGACGAAGCGGTTCACGACGCCTCAGGCTTTCGGGAGCGAGTGCATCAGCATGCACGGGCGGGCCAACGTCATCACCCCCACGGACACACCGGAAACTGGTTTCAACAGAACTGGAAATGGCTTGCCATCGGCGGTTTGCTGCTGATGTTTTTCGGGACAAGGCTGGCGCTCAGCGCCGCAATCCCGGTCATCGGTATTGGAGTGCTTGCGGTGCTGGCCTCTGTTCTGGTCTTTATCGGTGTGAAATTTTATGAGGCGTTCTTTGGGACCTCAGTGGCCGATCTGCAAGCCGAGCGGGACCGACAGCGCCGTCGTCACGCCAGAGATATGGGAACTCCCGCTTCCGGCAGTGCGGAAACGCCGCAGGGCCAACGTCCTGAGTTCCGACAATCCTCATTTCGGCGATCGACGCCGTCCGTGGTGATCAATCCCGATGTTCCCCACCGATTACCGTTTCCCCGCCGTTTGGCGGAGTTGATGAACTCGCTCGGTCTGGCGACCATCTTTTCGGCGATCGTGTCCGCGATTTTGATGTGGTGGACCGATTCGATCAGCACACCCCCGGAAGCCGCGACGCTGACACTCTGTCTGACGTTTGCGAGTTGGGGATTGTTGACCGAAACCAAGTTTCTCGAAGGGCGGAGAGTCGATCCTCTGTTTCGGCGGATTCGACTGGCCCTGGTGGGAGGAATTGTGGGGGCGGGTGTTTACTGGATCAATTCCTGGTTGTTAATGCCACTTGATTTTCAATCCGCCATTATTGTCGATGAGACGTTGCGAGGGATCAGTCGGGACCGATTGCTCGAATTACATACCAGCCCGTTGTCGGACTTCATGCTGTACTTCGCATTGTTGTTCAGCTTACGTCGCTGGTGGTGGCATACCGATAACTTCCGTCCATCGCGTGTCCGGCTTTCGTCGCTCATGGGGACGTTTCTGCTGTCGATCCTGCTGCCGATCTTTGTGTCGTTCCCGTTCTCGTGGAGCATTTTGATCGCGGTCAGTTTGTCGGCGGTGGTTCAGCTTTCCGCCGCCTGGTGTCCACCCGAGGAACGCAACGCTCTTCTTGAACGTCAACCATCGGAAGGGAGGGGATAATCGCCATGGATATCTCAGTCCTGAGTTTTGTCTTCATTGTGGTCGTGATTTGCCTGATTGTTTTTCCCCAAGGTGCGAAAGGAAACAAACACGCACGCGACTATCGCTACGAAGATGACCGTCGTCGAAACGATCGACGCCCCGGTTGGGGTCTGTTGTCGTTTTTGCTGATTGGTGGTCTGGTGACGTTGGGGGGCTTTCTGATATCGGTGCTGCTCTGGACTGATATCCGACAGTCGTCCCCCCAAGTGACACAACAAGTGACACAAATTGCCCAAGAGGCTCCGCGACAACCTGCAACACCGTCCGTTCTTCCCGTGGATGCTCCACTCAAAGCTGAGAAAATTCCCGAGGACTCGATTGCAGAGGAGAGCGAGTCCGCGGAAGAGGAGGCAGGCACGTCGGACATTGCTGATCATGCTCACGCTCACCATAGTCCTGCACCAGCCGCTTCAGCACATGCCGAAACTGCTCAGGAGGCTTCCCGAAGCGCACACTCTGGCAATGTAAGGCTAAGTTCCTTCGGAATCATTACTCTGGTCCTCCTGATTGCTGCCGTGATTTGGATCATCCAACATCCGCAGGCGTGGAAGATCTTCGCTCTTGTGGGGGGCGTTTGCCTGGTAATGATGATGACAGCCTTATTCAGCTATCGTTCCATGGAACGTGAAGCAGTCAAACATCTTTCTTTTCAAGAAACACAAAGGGCGAGAGCGCTTGCAGAACAGGAACGGATGAAGGTTGAGAACGAAGTGTTTAAGGACTCCGCTTCGTCTCCCTCGGAAACCGAAGGTCCCGCGCTTCTGAATCCGGAAATCGGCGCCGGTCGGATCGTCGAATCCGAAGAACACGTGGCGGGATCGAGTGTCGAACCGGCTACTTCTGCCGGAACCTCGACATCCTCCATAGCGGCACCGGCGATCGTTCTGCATAGCGACATCACGGTCTGGGCGATTATCGGATCGATTCTGATCGTGTTTCTGATTGGAGGCGGAATCTGGATCGCCCATTACAAACAACATTGGACGATCGAGAACTTTCGATACTCGGCGAGCCAGTTTCTCTGGGTTCTACCGATGTTGGGAGTGGTCGGTTGGGTTGGTTCGCTCTACGCTCCGTATTTTTCGTTGCATCCGCTCAAGCGCGATGTGGAATACAGCGCGGCGGAAACCGACTTCTATCGCTATCGTGATGACACGGAAGTGGAGACGGAAGGGCAATTCCAGGTCGCCGCGCAGGGAATTTCTCCCTGGGTTACAAACGGTAAAACCAATCACCAGGACAAGGTTCTGGTGCCCGTCCATGGAGGCTGGCGGGAGAGTCAAAGCGAAGCCGAGAATTATGCCGATCGGCAGGCGTTGCGTGTGTTGAAAAAAGATTTCGAGTCCACGTTTCCCGAGGCTCAAAGCTGGCGGATCGAGATGGCACTCCGGAAACTCAACGCGATCCAGCGCATGGAAACCGAATCACGGCAATTCACGCTGGCCGGGAAGGACGTGGAGATGTATCGGACACATCTACAGGTGGAGCTCTCGAACAGGATTCGAGGAGAAATCATGAAGGCCTGGACGCCTCGTTTGCGAACGTTCCGAACGACCATTCTTCAGGTCTGTATGGTGCTGTTGATGATTGTCTTCTTCGCCATCGGAGGGACGCTGTCGATCGATATGAGAACGCACGGTGCCTATAGCCGCTGGATTCGGTTCGCTTCGCTGATTATCGTCTTTGCCGCCGGAGTGGGAGCCTTTATGATGAGAGACGCGCTCCTGTTCCGTTATCTGATTTGATGTTTTATGTCCGAAACCGACGACAGCCAGTTGCTTGCCAGGATTCGAGAAGGTGAACAGAACGCCTGGCAGTCTTTGATCGATCTCTACGAGGGACGTTTGCTGGCGTTTCTGGATCGACGATTGCGGGATCGAGCCGTCAGCGAAGACCTCGTGCAGGAAACCTTCCTCGGGTTTTTAATCAGTTTGCCCAACTACGACGAACGGACGCCGCTCGAATCGTGGCTCTTCTCGATCGCTCATCACAAGCTGACCGATCATTTCCGCAAAACGGGCCGACGACCGACCGTCCAGTTTGCGGGAACCGATTCGCGTCCCGGCGTCGCCGCGATACCCGGTCCCGAGCGACGAGCGTCGAGCCTTTTCCGCAGCGGCGAACGAAAGTCGGCGGAAGCCGATCTTCTTCAGGAGACTTTATCGCAATTGATCGAGTCCTGGAAAGAGCAGGGGGACTGGCAACGTCTGCAATGTACCGAATTGTTGTTTGTCGCCGAGCAACGGAACAAGGAGGCCGCCGAAACCCTCGGCATCAGCGAGCAAGAGGTCGCCAATCATAAATCGTACGTGTTGACGAAACTGAAAGAAGCGGCGCAAGCGGCGAAGCTTCCCGGTTTCCGTCTGGCGGATTTCTCGACGTGACAGAACGGATACTTATTTTCACTTTTCGTTGACAAGGCTCTCAATAGGCATCAAAGTACTACACAGAGGGATTAAACGTTTAATGAAAGTCTCGGCATGTCCACTGCAAATTTAGATATTCGTCAAACAGTTTTGGATATTGCAAAAGAATGTGCAGAGAAGGGACCGGGATTTGCCCAATCTGGTGTTGTCCTCCGTGAGGTTCTTTCGAGACACGGTTTGAACACCCTTTCTGAACAACAAAAAATACTTGATGCTTGGTACCAACTTTTTGACGAAAAAATCTTGGTATGGGGCTACAACGTCGATAATCCAGGGCCTCCCTTTTTCCATCTCGGAGACTGATTTTATCTAAACCTCCACTCCCAGATGGCGGAGATCTTCCCCTTGCAGCTTTCGTTCTATCAAGGAATCCAAGCCGAGTCGAATATCTGGTACAACAATTTGCAATGGCTCGGGCAAGGAGGCAATGCAACGACCTATCTGATGGTTGCTGGTTCTGGTAATTGGACGGGAAATCAATTCGCCGTCAAAATTTTTCATAACATCGAGAAACCAGAACGTCGAGAAAGTTTTCTCGAAGAGATCAAGTTCTTGAAGAATTGCGACCATCCAAGTATTCTTCGAATCTACGATGAAGGAATTTTTCAAAACCTTCATCCATTTGTGGTGATGGAATATTTGCCCCAAACTCTTCGAGAAGTCATTCGTTCAAGACAATCGACCATGATCGAGAAGCTGAGCTATACAGTTCAACTCCTCTCCGCCTTATCGTATCTGGACTCTCTCGATAATCCCGTCATCCATCGTGACATCAAGCCTGAGAATATTTTTCTCAAAAGCACTTCCTGCGTCTTGGGTGACTTCGGTCTCTTGAAAAGACTCGATTGTCCAAAAGAAGATGATTGGACCGATAAACTGAAAGAGAGTGTGGGTGTAGGAATGCCCTTCTATTACCGCACTCCCGACCTTGTCGATTATGCTCTTGGCAAAGCGATGCCAACGACAAAGTCAGATTTGTTTCAAGTTGGATTGGTGATCGCTGAGCTATTTACCGGAACTAATCCTGAACAGCCAGTTTCGTATGATGAAATGCTATCGGAGGTCACGTTAAATCAAATTGGATTTGTACCGGGTGCTTCACATCTTATGGTCAAAGATCTGTTGGCTCCGATGTTGGAGATCGCTCCTGACGACAGACCAGAGATCAAAGAGAGTCTTACTGCATGGCAAGGTCTTTTTCGTTCTGTGGCTGAGCAGGTTCATGCCATTGAAGGCAAAGTGTTTTGATTTGTGAGATCTTGTCTCTCATTCTCTTGGTGTGATACCCCTCTTCCCTTGCGAATATACATTCAGCGTGTGAAAATTAGAGCTCCCACAAATTCAATGCACTCATTTCTCGCACCACTTTGAAGATGACCTCTTTGAGGTGTGATGAAAGTAATTGTTTATGAAATTGGCGGTACTCTCCTGCAGCCCTCGCTGTTACAGCACGCGACGACTTCGCGAAGCAGCCGAAGGACGAGGGCACGATGTCAAAGTCCTTAATACGCTGAAGTTCGCGATCGACCTGGCGGAAGGCCAGCCCGATCTTTACTACCGACAGAAGCACCTCACCGATTACGATGCGGTCTTACCGAGAATCGGGGCCTCCATTACCTATTTCGGCACCGCCGTCGTCCGGCAGTTCGAGCAGATGGATACCTTCTGTGCGAATAGCTCCGGCGGTATCTCCAATTCGCGCGATAAACTACGGAGTTTGCAGATTCTCAGCCGACATCAGATCGGCATCCCGCAAACGACATTCGTCCGCGATAAGGCCGACGTCTTACCCGCCATCGAACGCGTCGGCGGGGCTCCGGTGGTGATCAAACTGCTGGAAGGGACGCAAGGGATCGGCGTGTTGCTGGCGGAATCGGTCAAATCGGCGGAAGCAATTATCGAACTGCTGCAGAATCAAAAGCAGAACGTTCTGATTCAGAAGTTTGTCGCCGAGAGTAAAGGCCGCGACATTCGAGCGTTCGTTGTGGGAGACCGAGTGGTCGCGGCGATGAGACGCGTGGCTCAGGGACAGGAATTTCGCAGTAACGTGCATCGAGGCGGCAAGACGGAACCGGTGCTCCTCGACGAGACCTATTGTGAGACGGCGGTCCGGGCCGCCCAGATCATGGGATTGAGAGTGGCGGGAGTCGATCTTCTGGAAGGGAAAGACGGGCCGCTGATTATGGAGGTCAATTCCTCGCCCGGTCTGGAAGGGATCGAATCCTGCACGCAACTCGATATCGCCGGAGCGATCATTGATTATATCGCGGCCCAGGTCGATTTCCCGGAGATCGATATCCGGCAGCGACTAACAGTCAGTCGAGGCTACGGCGTGACCGAAATTTCGATTCCCGAGGGTTCGGATTACGTCGGGAAAACGATTGTCGAATCGGGACTACGGGATAAAGACATCAATGTGTTGACGCTGTACCGGGACGCGAAAGTGATTCCGAACCCCCGTCCGGAACGCGAACTGAATCCAGGGGACCGATTGCTGGCGTTTGGGAAACTCGAATCGATGCGGGGATTGGTACCCACGAAGTCGCGTCGCAAACGCCGACCCAACGTGCAGGAACTTCCCGAACCGCTTCCTCCAGAAACGTTATCGCAGGATTTGGACGTCGACCATTCCGCCGGCGTCCAACCGGTTCCCCCTCCTCTCGAAGAGTAACTCCGCATGACGACAGACGACCGCGTTCGTAAACCGATCGACAATTGGCACGGAACCGAAATTCCTCCAGGTGCCTCTGTCGATGTGAAACTGGCGGTCAGCGAGAGTTACAGCAGCATGACGCTCCGGATCCCGATTCATATCCGTCGAGCTCCCGAAGAAGGGCCGGTCATATTCGTTACCGCCGCTTTGCACGGCGATGAAATCAACGGGACGGGGGCCATCCGCCATTTGATTATGGATGAGGAGTTTCAACTGGATCGAGGTGCGCTGGTCCTGATCCCGGTTTTGAACTTGCTGGCGTTCGATCGCCACTCACGATATCTCCCCGACCGACGCGATCTGAATCGCTCGTTTCCTGGTTCGCAATCGGGCAGTCTTGCCCGACGTATGGCGAATAAAATCTTTACTGAAATCGTTTCCCGCTGTGATTTCGGTATCGACCTGCACACCGCCGCCGTCCGGAGAACCAATTACCCCACGATCCGAGCCGATCTTTCCAATCCCGATGTTAAAAAGCTGGCGGAAGCCTTCGGCTCGGAAATCCTGATGGACGGGAAGGGACCGCGCGGATCGTTTCGACGTGAAGCGTGCCTCGCGGGATGTCCGACGATTACCATGGAAGGGGGGGAAGTCTGGAAAGTGGAGCCGAGCATCGTCGATTCCACCGTGAAGGGGATCAAAAATGTTCTCAGTCATTTCGGGATGCTGGCTGAAACTGTCGAACTTCCCGAGTACCAGATCATCGTCGAGTATTCCAAATGGATTCGCGCGGACCGCGGCGGATTTCTCCACTTCCACGTGAAGCCGGGAGATGTGGTCGAGGCGGACGCTCCTCTCGCGACGACTTCTACCTTGCTGGGGAAAGAGCGGAGTGTGTTGAGAGCCCCCTTCGATGCGGTGGTGATCGGGATGACGACTCTACCGGCCGTGAGCCCCGGCGAGGCGGTCTGTCATCTGGGAGAACTCCCTGAATCGATGAAACCCTCCAAGCTACATAAGCTCCGCAAAAAATCGGATGTGCACGAAGAACAGATCGTCGAGGACCTGTCGACGAATCTGATCGTTACGGAGTGGGAGGACGAGGACTCCGATGAAGAATAAAACAGCCGATCGAAACCCTTCAGTTTTGACCGGCTGAGAATGATCGTTCGCAGAATCGCGAATTTCCTTCTTTTTTCTAACCACCTTTCACCGTTTTCAAAGCGGCATTCATCTTTTCGACGGCGGCCTTGAATTCGTCGTCGGAGCCGTCTGCTTTGGCGGCAACATCTTTCGCGGCAGCCACGAACGCATCGACATTGCTTTGACTGGCTCCGCCCAACTCGGAGGCGGAAGCGATTGCATCAACCTGAGAAGTAAATGTCTCGCTCTTAGCAGCTTCTTTGGCGGCATTGACGTCTCCCATTTCGAGCGGATAGGAAACAGCCATCAGGGCGTCGTTTTCAAAATCGGACAACTCATTAAATGATACGACTGGAGCCCCTTTGCTCATTTCCTTCACCGACTCGTTATTACAGCCGGTGAGTACAAGTAACGACAGGCACAATCCCAAACAATATTTCATCATTAATCCTCGTCTCTGAAGTGAATTCTGAATGTGTGGAAAAGCAAAGAGGGGACCGGCCTGTTTGCCGATCCCCTCGTCGATCGAAAAGATCATTTAGAACTGAATAACGTTTGCTTCTTGACCGGCTGCGGTGAAGTTGTGGGCCCAACTCACACCGTCGACGTTCTCACTCACGAATTTGACAGAGCCATCAGCCATCAAAGCGTGAGCTCCCCCTACATGAGTCGATGAGAGTGGTCGATAGCCGACGTTTCCACCATTGACCGGATCGGTCCAACTGACCACGTCAACCTGGGGATCGTTAATGCGGTGCATCAAGACGAACTTGTTCGGGTTGGCGGTGTTGTTGGGGAGGCTACCGTCAACTCGAACTCCCGCGTTGACCTGCCCGCGTGCGGTCGATTCATACCATTCGTACGAGCGACGTCCGGTCTCATTGTTACCATACCCGGAAGGGTCGATTGTTCCCGGTGAATAGGCGCCTGGCCAACCACTCATACGCGAGAAGCTCTTTCCGCGATAAACCTCACCGACCATCACGGTGTTACTGGTTCCATCCTGAAAACTGGCCATCGTGGTTCCGGGACGGGTGATCGCTCCCAGATCCTTGCCGCTGGTGGAGCCATGGCTGGCATCACCACGAGCACGAACCGCGGCACAGTAATTGGATCCAGAACGACTTCCAGATTGTGCCGGAGTCGGGTCACTCGGACAAATGTAGGTCGGAATCACGGTCTGACGCATTTGGTTCCAGTTCGGCTGCGTCGGGTTATTCATGCAGCCGTTCAGAGGACTTCCTGCAAACCGAAACTGGTTGTAGAGCGGTGCCTGATCCATATAGGGCAGAATCATCACGCGCCAACTCCAACCTTGCCCACGAACCCACCCACTGCAATTTGGCATGGCAGGCCCCTGAAACACTCCCGTAGACGGAAAGCGAAAAAACGTGTCGTGATAGTTGTGTAGTGCCAACCCGTGTTGTTTCAGGTTGTTTTTGCAGGCCGAGCGACGGGCTGCTTCGCGCGCCTGCTGAACTGCCGGAAGCAGCAATGCCACCAGCACCGCGATGATCGCAATCACGACCAATAATTCAATCAACGTGAACGCACGCCGACGTAAAGAAAAGTGTCTCATCAAGCGAATCTCCTTTGTGTGTGAAAAAACAAAATGTTTAAAACTTGTGGCCCAACGTATGATTTTAGATTGATGTGAAGAAACCGTCAATTTCATCAAGAGTGTACGGCTGAATTAATAATGACGTTCTCCGAAGATCACACTTTTTGGAGGAGTTATGAGCGTTGAACAGCTGGCAGGGCTCAATGAAAAGAGAAACGAGTCTGTTGCAGTTCGTTCAGTTGTTCCAGAAATTCGGAGGAGCGACGATGCTGGTGGACTGACTTCAATCCCTCCAAAAGTTCACCCAGGATTTGAGCCATCGTCAGGTCGGCGAAGGCTTCACGACGAAACTCGGGGAGGTTCTGAAGAATGCCGCTGATCTTTGTAACGCATTGCTGTTGATGAGCTTCGAGATCGGCACACTCCCGAAAAGGTTCCGTCTCGTAAACTTGTAGAGTGATCGACCAGGCTCCCAGATCATCTTCGGGAAGATAGCCGACAATCGCCTTCATGCCTTCGATTTCTGGAACGACGTCCAGGTTCCAGGTGCTCATGAGAATTTTTTGTTGTATTGTCTGCGAAAACATTTTTGCCAGCTCAAAATGTCCTTCGAAGGTGTAGTGAACGTGCTCTAAAAAAAATCGATCACCCGGTCCGGCGGGGGAAGCAATTTGTTTGAGATTTTCCGCAACATCCACAAACGCGACATTTGGGGATTCATTCTCGACCAGTTCTTTGAATACAGTGTGAAATCGGGTCGGAGCGCGAAAGCGGCATCCATCCAGGTCGCGAGCAAGCTCATACTTCTGTCGCGCCAAATCGAACTGTTCGGTCGCTTCGTAATATTGCGCCAATCGATATTGAAGCAGCGCGTGTTGCTCACAAATCTGAGAGGCCTGATCGAGGAGTGCTTTCGCCTCTGCATAGCTGCGCGATTCGAGATACGATTCGGCGACTCGCAACAGTTCATTCCATTCCTCTTCGCGAGATCGATTGCAATTCTCCGGCCAGAAAGCGCGCATGGGGCTGAGCCCACGCAGTTTGGAGGCCACGCTGCTCAGGACAACCGGCACGTTCGCTGCCTGAGCGGTGGCGATTGCATGTTTCAGGTTGCGACGTAAATTGGATTCCGCTTTTTTTACGTAGGTACTTTGAAGCGGGATCTCGAATTCTTGCGGTAAAGCCGTCAGTAAATCCGCGTTGGTGTCTACCGATCTCTCGTTCGACGTAAAAACCTGGGCCAGCCGAAGCCTCCTCAAATCAAACACCGTTTCGGATAACGCCGAAGATCGCTCCTCGATTGTGGACGCCGAGCCGCCAGGGCCGTAAAACTCATTATGCCCGGAATGGATCACAATCAGATCGGGATCGCACGCCAGGCATTGTTCGGTCAGATCCGACACGACAAAACTATTCATCGAGGTCACGCCGGCATTGAGAACTTCAAAATCGATATCGGGATTTTGAAGTTCCAGTAGGAATTCTATTTGTCGGGGGAAAGCCAGTTCCGAAGCATACGGGAACCCGATGACGGTCGAACCTCCCAAACAGACGATCCGAAAGACCCCTTTCGGCTTCGGCATTTGGAACGGACGCGGTTCAGGTCCCGAGACGTCCATATTGTCGTAGTAGGCATAATCGATGCTGGGATTCAATCGATGCGTGAACGGAGGCAGAGGGGGCTTTAATTCCTGGACGAGTGTGAGATCCCGACCTACACCGAAAGCCCGCAACACGATTTCCGTAAACACCAGCATTACAAAAGGAGCAACGACCACAATCGCCCGAAACAACCACAGTCGTTTACGCGAAATATGATGCCGCTTTTTGGAAGGAGCTTCGGACTTCGTTACATCGATGGGTGAGGGGAGTTTGGAGTCAGTCATCGTCCTCTCCCCCGATCGATTTTGAGGGTTGGGGACGAGCCTCGGTAGGACTATCGTATTGGTCCCGACGGACGCGTATCCAATGGTCGTGAAACTGGAGTCCTTTCACGAGATCGATCGCCGGCATATGACATTCGATACAGTTACCGGCGGGTGATACCGGACAGTGAACCTGGTTCGCGTCTTGATGACACGATAGACACGTCTGAATTTGTTGTTCGTGCGAACGGGATTCAATACCTGTGTGAGAGTCGTGGCAGGTCGTGCAACTGAGGGCGCCATTCGACTTCAGAAAACAGGGGCTCTGTAACAGCCCGACCGGCTGGAAACGAACCAGCGAATTCGGGTAGCGCTTGAGGCGATCGGGCTCAATGGAATCAGGATTCCGGTGGCACTCGCCGCACATTTTGATTTGAGCCTCAGCCGACCAGCGACTCTTCAAAAACAGATGGAGATCCTCGTCGCCACGCTCCGCAGCCGCAACGTGCAGACTTCCCGGACCGTGACACGCTTCGCATTGCACGTTGGCGTACAGGTTTTCCAGTTTTCGCCCCACGACATCCACAGTTGTCGTATGGCATCCGATGCAACGATCCACGTTGGGTTGTCGAAATGTATGGCCGAAATAATCTCCCGGTTGAGTGGGGAAATCGTTTTCCTGTCCGGGGGTGATATCCCAGGTTTCGTCTTCGGCATACCACGTCAATCGGTGTTCAACATTGATCGTTTCCTGCTGTGCATCGAGCATCAACGTGATCAATGTCGTCGCATGTTTTCCCGATCCCAAAGCGTAGTCGAGGGGGAAAAGTTTTCCGCCGAACTTTTCGGGAATCGAGACCGTCACCCCTGCCTCGTCACATTGATAATGATAAGTGCCGTAGACTTCATCGAGCTCGATCTGTTTTCTGCACAGGCGCTGGGCAACCTCGGATTCTTTTGTGGTTGCGAAGGTGTTCGCATGCGGCGAATTCAAATGCGTCTCAACGATGTCGGAGTGACACTCGGCACATTTCTGATGGCCGACGTACGTTGCCACCTGCTTCGAATTCTTTTTAGCTTTCGATTTCCTCTGAGACTGATCGTCTTCCTTTGTCTGGCAACCGAGAAAGGCTGCCGCAACAAAGCAAAACAGGATGATCGACAACAAAAATCGCAACAAATCTCTCCCAGGTGGAAATCTCGCGGCAAATACTCGCTTTTCAATCAGTTTGAAAAGTCGGACACCCAATTCTATCCCTGACGACATCATACTGTCCAATCGGGATGGGAGACGAGAAAGAGAGTCATTCCGACTAAGGAGCCTCCAGTAAATGAGATAATTCTCTGGTCAGTTGTTCCGCAAGATCCTGATCTCCTGAAAAGGCCGCCGCCCGCGCGTACATAGATAGAAACTTGCGGTTGGTTCGTTCTTGCTGATAAAGAGGTTTCAGTTCTTCGCGTGCGAGTTCGTATTTTCCCTGTACCATCAGCAGTTCACAGTGGAGCAATCGAGCTTCCAGGAGTTCGGGATTTAACTTCAAAGCTCGATTCAGACTTTGTTCAGCCAGTTCCATCTCTCCCTGATCCTTGGCGAGCAACGCCTGTTCGAGCCAGAATTCGGGCCAGTTTCGTTTGTCTTCTGACATGGCCTCCAGAGTTTGCCCGGCTAGTTGCAGTTTTCCCGACTGGCGATAGGCCAGGGCCAGATTGAGTTGAGCCAGACGGTCGTCAGGATGTCTTCGGAGAGATTCCCGCAGAGGCGATATCATTTCGGGGAATCGATTGAAGCCCGCAAGCAGCAACGCTTTGAGCAGATACGCATCAGATAGTTCCGGATTTTCTTGCAACGCCAGATCAACCTGCGTCAGGGCGGAGAGGTTCTTACCCAATCGATCGTAAATTCGCGCCAGATGAAAATGCAACTCGCCGTCTGCTTGTCCGCGTTCGACAAGTTGTTCGATGAGCTGCTGCGCCTCGGACAGTTGCCCCAGTTCATCGTAAAGTTGCGCCTTCAGTTTTTGCGCTTCGAACCAATCACTTGTGTTCTCAGGAATTCGGGAGAGTTCCGCCAGAGCCCTTCGGCGATCAAATTCACTCAGAAACTGAGCGTACTCCAGTCGAACAGATGCGTCTTCGGGATGAACTCTCAGATATTCATGGTAGAATTCTTGGGCTTCGTCACGATTTTCCGCTTGTTGCGCATCACGTGCCTGTTGGAGCAGTGACTTTGATCCGGAACGCCAGAACAGGACGATGCCGGTCACCAGGACCACTGCCACAATCGTGAGGCGGATCAAATCCCGGAATCCTTTGGAGGATGGTGTCATGTACTCACCTCAGCGATTCCGAGGTGAGGGTCCACAACCGTTCCCGCCCCTCGACGATGACGAACGATCGATCGGTGGGAACTTTGGAAAACGTTTGGGTGCCGCCGGCGGGCCAGTCGATTTTCAAATCAACTGTATTGCGGTCTGCTGCAAATCCCAGTAGGTATTGGTTCTCATTGCACGACAGGTATCCCGAACTGCCGCAGAGACTCCATTGATTATCGCTGGTTTTTATGGTGGCTCCGAAAGCACTTCGATTGCTGGTGGTTCCTATTAACTTCAAGCGTAAAAAGTGCCCTCGCGGAGTCGAATCGTTCCGCAGCAGGGCGGCTGCTGAATTGAGATCCAGGACGGCGAGATCGGGGCGCCCATCACGGTTAAAATCGAGTCGAGCCGAACTTCTGCCCACTTTTGGGATATCAAACCATGATCCGCATTCTGTCGAGATGTCCTGAAAACGACCGCGAACATTTCGATAAAACTGGGGACGTTGCGCGAAAGGTTCCGGACGTCCTAACTCTTCCATCAGATCGTTGACGTGACCGTTGAGCACAAATAAATCTTTCCAGCCATCGAGATCAGCGTCCAGGACCGTTACGCCGAATGCCAGTTTGGGTCGGCTGGGAGCCCCCAAACCAATCACATCGGTCGTATCTAAAAACAAGAGCGGTTGTTTTTGAGAGTAGAACGTGTTGGTCTCATTGAAATAATTCGCCACAAACAGATCGAGCCGGCCATCACGATTGAGATCCCCGGAGACAACTCCCATACCGGCTTCCCGTGCCCCCGACTGGTTGATGGCGGTGCCGGAAAGGAGTCCCATCTCGGAGAAACGAAATTCTCCTTGATTGATCCAGAGCTGGTTGGGGACTGCATCGTTGGCGACATAGAAATCAAGATCGCGATCGCCGTCAAAATCTCTCACGACAACACCCAAACCCTGTCGTGGAGGTTGGTCGAGAATTCCAGACTTCTTCGTCACGTCTTCGAATTTGCCATCACGTGTATTTCGATACAAGGCATCGTACGCAGGAGGTTGGTATCTCGGTTGGCAAGTGATGGGGACTTCATTCGTTCCGTGAGTCGCGGTGCAGACTCGATAATGTCCCGGTTCGATTTTCAGATAATGTGAGACGATCAGATCGAGTTGATGATCGCCGTCCAGATCGGCCCACGAACAACTACTACCGAACCGATTATCGGAAAGGCCTGACGAGACGGCGATCTCCTGAAACGTGCCATCGCCTTGATTGAGATAGAGTCGATTCTCGCCGAACTCATTAATGAACAGATCGGGAAAACCGTCATTGTTCGAATCCCCGATAGCCAGTCCCATCGCGTAATCGGATGGCGTGAATCCTGCCTGCGTCGTCACATCCTGAAACAGTTCTCCGCGAAGATTGCGATAGAGCCGATCGGGTTGGCGATTCCGATGTCGGAAGTTTTCCGCGTCCCAGGTTGCTCCCTGACCGCAAACGACATCGGGCCAACCGTCCAGATCGTAATCCCAGGCACCGATGCCCGATCCCATCATCAAATGGGTATGCCGTTCTTTCGTCGGCGGGGAATGATGGACGAAATTGAATGCGAGTTCCTCGGCGACGTCTTCAAAATGAATGTGGTCCTGCGCGTAGAGCTGGCCGGACAGGGGGCCGATCAAAAAAGAAAGCAGGAATACGCGAAACATTTTAAGTACGATTTGATAGAGCTGATTCAGGCAACTCGGTCTGGAAGAAATCCCTTGGTCACTATTGATGATATCCGAATCGACCGATGGATTCACGAAGTTCTTAATCACCGGCTCAGGAGTCCACGATGTCTGCAGATTTGTCACCCGAAGCTAAAAACGAAATCGCCGACGCCATTTTCAACCGCCAGAAAATCCACGCCATCAAGCTTTATCGCGAGGCGACCGGCCAAGGTCTCAAGGAAGCAAAGGACTTCATCGAAACACTCACTGAGGAGTTACAGGAAAAGTCGCCCGAGAAATTCACCGTGGGAACGGAAAAGGCCGGATGCGGTTCGGCGGTTTTCTTTCTCATCAGCGGGGGCGGAGTGTTATCATGGTGGTTCGTCTGAGAGTGAATGTTTCTCAGGCCGGTGGAACCGGCCCTACTCTAACTGAGTCCCCCCCGTCGATGAGTTGATATGATCATGATGCGTTATTCGATCTGTTTGCTGACTGTGTTCGTGTGCCTTCCTGCGTTCGCTCAAGACGCCCCGCCTCGCTCACTCGATGACCGGCTTGAAATCACCCTCTTCGCCGAAGATCCGCTACTCAATACGCCGACTGGGATCGACGTCGATCACAAAGGGCGCGTATGGGTCATCGAAAGTAATACCCACTTTCCACCCGAAGGATACGACGGACATCCGTCCGACCGCCTCCTGATTCTCGAAGACACCAACGGCGACGGCAAAGCGGAAGCGAAAATGTTTGTGGACGGCTTCACCCATTCGATGTCCGTCGCCGCGCGACCGATCTGGCTCGATCCGATTTCGTTCTCAGAAGACGACAATCCGGACGAATTGAAACAACGCACGCAGGTCTTCCTCGCCACGCGGAGAGAAATCCTGCTGCTCGAAGATACCGATGGCGATGACCAATGCGACCAACAAACCCGCCTCGTCCACCTCGAAACCGAAGGCAACTATCCGCACAACGGCCTCGCAGGTTTTGCGTTTGATGGTCTCGGCAACATGTATTTCGGCTTCGGCGAAAACCTGGGAGCCGATTACAAAATCATCGGACGCGACGGCACGACCTATTCCGGCGGAGGCGAAGGGGGCAATATTTACCAGATTCAACCAGACGGCACCAAACTGAAACACTGGGCAACCGGTTTCTGGAATCCACACGCCAATTGCGTTGATGCGTTTGGCAATTTGTTTTCAGTCGATAACGATCCCGATTCACTCCCTCCCTGCCGCTTATTGCACATCATCGAAGGAGGAGATTACGGCTACCGCTTCCGCAATGGTCGCAAAGGCCTGCATCCTTTCACCGCATGGAATGGAGAAATCCCCGGCACATTACCAATGGTCGCGGGAACGGGGGAAGCTCCTTCGGGCATTCTCGCTTACGAGCACGACGCGTTCCCGGAAAAGTATCTTGGCAACCTGATCGTCACAAGCTGGGGCGATCATCGCATCGACCGGTTTCAGTTGAAACAGAAAGGTACCTCATTTGAGTCAGTCGCCGAGCCGTTCATTGTGGGCGGCGAGAACTTCCGCCCGGTCGGCATCGCACTGGCGCCCGATGGTGCGCTCTATCTGAGTGACTGGGTGCTGCGGGATTACAAACTTCACGGCAAAGGCCGCGTGTGGCGGATCCGGGCGAAGAATTCTCAGGCGAAGGCGACAAAGCCCTCTGACATCCTTACCTGTGAATCTCCTGAAGTTCTCAACCAGTATCTTCATTCCAGCAGGCTGGTTGACAGACGTCTGGCCGCTCAAGCAATGGACGGTTCGTATGAAAGATATCGGACTTCGGACGAAGATAAAGAGCGGTCTGAGAGTCGTCGTCGAGCCGATGCAGAATGGAATTTTGTAAAAAGTCGGGAGTGGAACCAGAACTCCAGTGGCGTTCTGCTACCGCAGCAACAATCGAAACTCTCTGTCTGGAAACGCGATGCTCAGATTCCCAATCGTCCATTCTTGGCAGCGGCCGCAAGAAATACCCTACAACTCAGCGACTTAGAGAAGCCGTTGTTGATTCAGGAGTTCCAGAATCCAAAGCCTGTGGGCGAGCCACAGTATCCCGCTTCAGTCCTGAAAGAACAGATCCGAATCCAAACACTTTTGGTGCTTCGAGACCATTTCCCAGAAGATCCTGAACTTCCTCAACTCGCAATCAACTCCAACAGCGCCAAGCTCAAGCGTCTCGCCGTCCAATGGATTGCCGAAGAAAATCTGACCAATTTGAAACCACAGGTCGAAGCGCTGTTCAACGATCCCGATTTGACGCCCGATCTCTTTCTCGCGACGCTCGCGGCGTTGGAAATGCTCGACGGCAAGCCGCCTCAGGAATTCGACAAGACACCTCCCGGCAAATACGTCCTGCCGATTCTGAAAGACGACTCGAAACCGGCCAACGTCCGGGCGATCGCCTTGCAACTGATCGATCCCGACGATGAAGAACTCCCCGCGGAGTTGGTCGCCGAGCTGATGAAGACTGAAAACGAACGTTTGAAGACGGAGGCAATCCGCACTGCGTCGATGTCTACAAAACCGGATTTGACCAAGCCGTTGGCGGAGATTGCGCTCGATGTCGGCCAACCCGACCAACTGCGTGCAGAGGCAACGGTCGGACTCGCCCGGCATCTCTCCATCGACCCCGACTTGAAAGGCATTCTGTATCTGATCGGGAAAAGCGACAAGCCGCTGATCGCCCGCGAAGCTTTGCGCTCTACGCGACAGGTCTCAAAAGAACGACCGACCGAGCCGTTCGAGCTCAAAGACAAGCCCAATGCCAATGCAGGGCGGCGACTGTTCTATCATCCCAACGGTCCCGGCTGCTTCAAATGCCATACGGTTCACGGACGGGGCGGCAAAATCGGCCCTAATCTCTCGACGATCGGCGCGGCGATGACTCGCGAGAAGTTGATCGAATCAATCCGCAAGCCGTCGCAGGAGGTCGCGCCGCAGTTCACCACCTGGACGATGATTTCGACCGAGGGAAAAGCCTACACCGGCATGATCGTGCATGAAAACCGAGGGGACACAGTGCTTGGGTTGCAGGACGGCACGACGATCGAGCTCAAAACTGCCGATGTGGAAGAGCGGATGCCTCAGAAAACCTCCGTCATGCCCGAGAAGCTGGAACAGCAGATGACCCAGCGCGAGTTTGAGGATCTCTTGAAGTATCTGAAGTCATTGAGGTGAGCGGTGACCCAATTTGAAGCAACGTGAAGCGAGAGGGGTTGGAAACGGATTGTGGCGAGTCTTCGGGCGAACCGAGGCCGATTTCGGGTGTCGGAACGGACGGGAATCGCTCGAAAATGCCTGTTACGGTTGCTGAAACACGCGGAAAACGATAGATTCCCAGGTATCGCGTTGATAAGAAGAAGTCCCTGCGACGGCCCAATCGGGTTCGCCGTACGCACTTTTTTCTTAACTTGCGGTATCGGTTTGCCTTGCAGGAGGCAGGGTGGTTGATATAGTAAGCCACTTCGCGCCTTTTGTCCGGTCGCTAGTGTAGCTCAATTGGCAGAGCACCGGTTTTGTAAACCGGCGGTTGTGGGTTCAAGTCCCTCCACTAGCTTACGAGAGCTTCAGGTTTGTCTGAGGCTGTAAGACACTCAGGTCGCAAGGAGTTACGGGTTTTCAGGCGACTGTTGGTGAGAGCCTTCAGGGATGTGGAAACTCGAAATACTGGGGAGGATTCCAGAGCGGCCAAATGGGCCAGACTGTAAATCTGGTGGCTTACGCCTTCGCAGGTTCGAATCCTGCTCCTCCCACTCACTTGAGATTTTTAGTCCTGAGTGCAACGATCGACGTTAGTCGGTCGGGAAAATAAGACAATTTGGAACTTCGTTCCTGCGATATCGCGGGTGTAGCTCAATGGTAGAGCTCCAGCCTTCCAAGCTGGTGGTGAGGGTTCGATTCCCTTCACCCGCTTTTCGGTCAGACAATCAGGCGCAATTGCCGTTACCCTAAAGTGCGGTGATTCGGGAGAGATGGCTGAAATTCGGGGGACGACCCGGTAGTCGGCTGCTGTAGCTCAGTGGTAGAGCACTTCCTTGGTAAGGAAGAGGCCATGGGTTCAAGTCCCATCAGCAGCTCTGTCCTCAAATTGAGGATCGAGTAAGTTCGTATCCGTTAGGCGTTATCTCTCCTGATCGGCTACGAGAGACACGATCGTAGTCGGGGTTTTGCGGCTGTGTGGCCGCGAAGCATGGTTACGAAGAATTCACCACAGCGGCAGCCGTGTCGGCTTGCCCCAAATAACGGAATCGTTCGAGGAGAAGTAATGGCGAAGGAAGTATTTGAACGGACAAAGCCTCACGTGAACGTGGGGACCATTGGCCACATCGACCACGGAAAAACTACTTTGACTGCGGCTTTGGTGGCGGTGCAAGCTACTAAAGGGCTGGCATCAGTGAAAAGTTATGCCGATATCGCCAAGGGCGGTACCGTGCGTGACGAAACCAAGACAGTGACGATCGCTGCGTCTCACGTGGAGTACGAGAGCGAAACACGTCACTACGCTCACATCGACTGCCCAGGGCACGCGGACTACGTTAAAAACATGATTACCGGTGCGGCTCAGATGGATGGGGCGATCCTGGTGGTTTCCGCTGCGGACGGCCCGATGCCGCAAACTCGCGAGCACATCCTCCTGGCTCGTCAGGTGAACGTGCCGGCTCTGGTTGTGTTTCTCAACAAGTGTGACCTCGTCGATGACGAAGAGTTGCTGGAGTTGGTTGAAATGGAAGTTCGTGAGCTTCTGTCGAAGTACGACTTCCCCGGCGACGATATTCCGATCGTTCGCGGTAACGCCAAAGGGGCTCTCGATGCTCCCGGCGATGAATCTGCCAACAAATGCATCGGCGAGCTGATGGATGCTCTTGACGAGCACATCCCCGAGCCGCAGCGTGATTCTGATAAGCCGTTCCTGATGGCCGTCGAAGACGTGTTCTCGATCGAAGGTCGCGGAACCGTGGCGACGGGACGTATCGAATCCGGTACGATTAATGTGGGTGACAAAGTTGAGATCGTCGGCCTGGCCGATACCACAGAAACGACCGTGACGGGCGTCGAAATGTTCCAGAAGACTCTGGATCAGGGGATCGCCGGTGACAACGTCGGGATTCTCTTGCGTGGTGTGAAGAAGGAAGACATCGGTCGCGGTCAGGTGCTGGCTGCCCCTGGAACGATCAATCCTCACACTAAGTTTGAAGGCGAAGTTTACGTCTTGAGTAAAGATGAAGGTGGACGTCATACGCCGTTCTTCAGCGGGTATCGTCCTCAGTTCTACTTCCGGACCACCGACGTGACCGGAACGACCAATCTGTTGGGTGGTGCCGAGATGTGCATGCCCGGCGATAACGTGAAGGTCGAAGTGGAGCTGCAAAAGCCGATCGCTCTCGAAGAGGGAAGCCGCTTCGCGATTCGCGAAGGTGGTCGTACGGTCGGTTCCGGTGTTGTGACGAAGATTCTCGAGTAATCGAGAGTTTCGAGACAGCAGTGAGGTGACAATTTTATCGGATTGCCTGCCCCGCATGATTCTTGCGGGGCAGGTTTCCGTTTTTTTCGCGGTGAAGGTTCGTTCTGATGAGAGAATATGTCTGGTTAGAGTGCACAGACTGTGGGCAGCGGAATTATCGGGTCCAGAAAGAGACTCGGGGGACCGATCGCCTGGAGTTGAAAAAGTACTGTCCCAAAACTCGGAAACACACCGTTCATAAAGAGTCACGTAAGAAGTAGCTCTCGGCGTTGGTCGAGAGGATACGGGCGTAGCTCAATTGGCAGAGCAGCGGATTCCAAATCCGCAGGTTGGGGGTTCAAGTCCCTCCGCCCGTGCTTGCAGGAAGCAGCGGTCGCGGAAAGCTTGGGCCTTCCCGGTCGTATTCCGAATTTCGCGGTTTTAGAGAGGCTGTCACAGGATGGCGACAACAAAATCGAAAGGCAATCAGACTCTGCTGAGCGAGATGTTCAGTGCGGGGCTGTATAAACGCAATCAGGGACGCCGGGTTCGTCAGTGGACGGGGGTGGCCATTTCGGCCATTTTTGTGTTGGGAGCCTGGTCTCTCTATCGGACGTTGCAAGGCGATTTCAAGCTGGAAGATGCAGTCAGCACTGGAGTTGCTTTCGGTCTGGCTGCTGCGGGGACTTGGTTTGCCTATCGCGTGGTGAATTATCCTCGATTTGCCGATTTTCTCATTTCGGTGCAGGCCGAAATGGATAAGGTAAGCTGGGTTAGCTGGAAAGAGCTGGTGCGGTCCACGATTGTTGTGATCGTCTGTATGACGTTTATTGGCGTTCTTTTGTACGCCTACGATGCTGCCTGGGCCGCGATCTTTAAGTTCCTGAACGTGTTGAAAATCTGAACTCGAGAAAAAATTACCCTCCTGCGGGGGGAATTTGTCTCTGATCATTGAAAATTTTGGTCTCAACGGCCATGATGAGCGGCCCTTTACTTTTTGCCGCAAGTCCCGTTGGGCTTAGGGAAGACGGTCTGGATTATGGTAGCTCCACAAGATTCACTGGAATCCTCTGGGAAGCAGTGGTACGTGCTGAAAGTTCAGAGTAATCGCGAACGAACCATTCGCGATTCTTTGCTCAAGCGTATCCGTATGGAAGGGCTGTCGGAATATTTCGGTGAGATTATTATCCCGACCGAAAAGGTGGCTGAAAAGACAAAAGGCGGCAAGAAGCGAGTGGTTGAGCGTAAGCTCTATCCCGGTTACATCATGATCAATATGGAGTTGAATGATGAGACCTGGTACCTGATTCGGGACACGAGCGGTGTGGGGGACTTCACCGGCACGGCAGGCAAGCCGGTTCCGATGCAGGAAGAGGAAATCAACCGGATGCTCGGCAAAGAGGCCGAGAACGAGGTTGAGCCGGAAAAAGTCAAAATCGATTTTGCGACGGGAGATGTCGTCAAGATCAAAGAAGGTGCTTTTGAGGGATTTGAAGGCACCATCGACGTAATTGATGAGTCGAACGGTAAGGTGACTGTCCTGATTGAGATTTTCGGACGGTCGACTCAAGTCGAGCTCGATTACTGGCAGGCTGAGAGAGTTTAATTCAGTCCGGGCCGGATAACATTTGGGGGATTGGCTGGTAGAACGTACCGGCTCGGTTTACGAATCAGAGAAAAGAAAAGTTGCAGTCATGGCCAAGCAGGTTGTCGCGGAAATCAAGGTTCAGGTCACGGGCGGTCAGGCAACGCCGGCGCCGCCGGTCGGTACCGCTCTCGGTCCTCACGGGGTGAATATCGGCCAGTTTGTCTCGGCCTTCAACGATCAGACTCGCGACCAGATGGGGATGACTCTGCCGGTCGTGATCACGGTTTATAATGATCGGTCCTTCGAGTTCATTATTAAGAGTCCTCCGGCGGCGGTGCTGTTGAAGCAGGCGGCCAAGGTCGCCAAAGGGGCTGGGAACCCGCGAACCGACAAGGTTGGTACTGTGACTCAGGCCCAGCTGCTTGAGATCGCCCAGACAAAGTTCGAAGACATGAATGCCTCGACGGTGGAGCAGGCCGCCAGGACAATCGCCGGCACGGCCCGCAGCATGGGGATCGCTGTTGAGGGGTGACGGTCCCGGTGGTGTGAAACGGGATTATTACAGTCAATCGTTGTTGAGATTAAGAAGATAGACTCATGGCCAAAAAATCAAAGCGAGTCCAGTATCTGAGCAAGAAGGCTCTGGAAACCGGAACCGTTTCTCTGGAAGAAGCGGTTAAGGTGCTGAAGTCCTTTAACGAGGAGCTTCCGAAGGGTGTGAAGCCGGTGCAGTTCGATCAGTCCGTCGAAATTGCGTTGCGATTGGGTGTCGATCCGAAGCAGGCCGATCAGCTCGTAAGAGGTTCGATCGTGCTACCTCACGGGATTGGTAAGTCGCAGCGAGTGATCGTGTTCGCTCAGGGTGATAACGTTAAAGTCGCTGAAGAGGCGGGTGCGGACGCCGTGGGTGGCAAGGAGTTGGCGGACAAAGTGTCGGGCGGTTGGCTCGATTTTGATGTGGCGATTGCGACGCCCGATATGATGGGTGTTGTTGGTCCGCTGGGTAAGGTGCTCGGTCCGCGAGGGTTGATGCCTTCGCCGCGTGCCGGGACGGTTACCCAGGATGTGGCCAGTGCAGTCGCTGATTATAAAGCAGGTAAAGTTGAGTTCCGGGTCGATGCGGGAAGTAACTTGCACACCGTGGTGGGTAAGCTCTCCTTCACACCCGAGCAACTCGTGGAAAATATTCAGGCGTTGTTGAATCTGGTTCGGTCGATGAAGCCGACATCCTCGAAAGGGATTTTCATGCGATCCGCGACGATTTCGGCGACGATGACCCCCGGTGTTTCAGTGGCTGTGTGAGGCCTGGGTTTACGACTGCAACGCAGGCCCTGTCGGGTGTTGCGGCTTTTTGTTTGATGGAGCCATCTTTCGGCGGACTTGCGATTGTTGGGATGAAGACATGAGTAAAAAAATTAAAAAAATGATGATGGCGGAAATCGAAGAGCAATTGGGGGACTCCCGCAATCTGCTCCTGGTGGACGCTTCAAAGCTCGATGCGAACTCCACGAACTCGTGGCGGATTGCATTGCGTGAAAACAATATCAATGTTCTCACAGTGAAGAATACTTTGGCCCGACGCGTTCTGGCGGATCGAGGGATCGAGGGGCTTGAGGAGGCCTTCAGCGGTCCGACGACCTTGGTCTGGGGCGGCGAAGATGTGGTCGAGCTCTCCAAGTCGATCGCCAAATGGGCAAAAGAGTTGGAGGAACTGGAGATCAAGGGGGCCACGGTTGAGGGGAATGTCCTCGATGAAGCCGGTGTGGCCCAATTGAGCAAGTCTCCCGGACGGGCTGAGTTGCTTTCGGAAATTGCCGGCCTCATGCTGGCTCCGGCACGCCAAATCGCAGGAGCGTTGCTTGGTCCTGGAGGGCGTGTTGCGGGGGCTATCAAGGCGGCGTCCGAGCGAGAAGAAGAGTCCTGAGTTTTGGAATCATTAAGGCTGGCCGGGCCGTAAGCCGGCAGCCTCAAGTTTTTGTTTTAGAATCAAAATTCGACCGATGGAAGTTCGGTCTCCTGGGTGAAGAAAGGTTGAGAGACAATGGCGACTGCAGAAGTCCAAGAGTTTGATGATGCTACTAAAGAGTTGGGCGACAAAATTGTCGGCCTGTCACTGCTGGAAGCCAAAGCTGTGGCTGATTACCTCAAAGAGGTTCACGGCATTGAGCCTGCCGGTGGCGGTGTTGTGATGGCAGGTCCTGGCGGCGGTGGAGCTGGTGGCGGTGAAGAAGCTGCTGCTGAGAAAGACTCCTTCGACGTCGTGTTGACCGGCTTCGGCGATGCCAAGATCAACGTGATCAAGGTGGTTCGTACCGTCACTGGTCTGGGGCTGAAAGAAGCCAAAGAACTGGTCGAAGGCGCTCCCAAGCCTCTGAAAGAGGGTTGCGAGAAAGAAGAAGCCGAAAAGATCAAAGCCGACATCGAAGAGGCTGGCGGTACTGCCGAGCTGAAGTAATTCGAGGCGATTCCAGGTCGATTCGGGCAAAGTAGCGACTCCGGTCGTGAGATTGCCTTTCAGAAAACAGTCTGAAAAGGCTGTTTTCTGTCGACTTTTGGAGAGTTTTCGAGTTGTTTGGTGTTCGCGTGTCTGGTTAAACGGCGGAAGTCGTGGTTCATCAGGTATTGCGGCCACCTGAGTGTTGGCGGGACGAGATTTTCCAGTTTTTGCAGAACTGATTTGAAATCCTGCGCTTAGAGCGATAATCTGGTCTAAGGATCACACCTCTGCGCGCTACCCGCTATTCGCATCAACTGCCCCCGCCGTCCGATCTGAAGAATTCCACATCGGGAAGGAACGCATGCCGATTTCATCGACCCGCGTCATTGAAACGACTGAAGACAGAAACTTTGGAGAGCTTGAGAGTACTGCTGAACTTCCGGATTTGACATCCATTCAAACTGATTCTTACGCGCATTTTTTGCAGCTCGGCGTCGATACTAAAAGCCGCAAGAATCAGGGAATTGAGTCGATTCTGCGCGAGATCTTTCCCATCGAAAGCTACGATGGGCAGTACAAGCTGGAATACGTCAAGTACGAGCTCGGCAAGCCTCGCTACACCCCCATGGAATGTCGTCAGTTGCGACTGACTTACGGACGACCGTTCCGTGTCTGGATGAGGTTGAACAAAGAGCAGCCTGTCGAAGAGGAAGTCTATCTCGGCGACATGCCCATCATGCTCGGCGGTGGTGAATTTATCATCAACGGTTCCGAGCGCGTTGTGGTGAGTCAGTTGCATCGTTCTCCGGGTGTCGACTTTATGCGTGTCGATGAGCCGGGTGAGCGTCGGTCTTACTCGTGCCGCATCATTCCCGAGCGCGGCAGTTGGATCGAACTGGCGATGGGGAAAAAGGATACCTTGTCGGTGCGGATCGACCAGAGCGGTAAGTTTCCCGCTGTGACCTTGCTTCGCGCTATGGACGAGAAGTTTTCGTCTGACGCCGAACTGCTCAAGCTGTTCTACGACGTCGAGTCGACCAAGGTTCCCAAGCCGGCCGATGCTTCCAAAGTGGTCGGAATGTACGCCGCGGACCACGTGATCTTTCCGACCGGTCACGATCGTGTCGGAGAGTTCATTCTCGAAGCGGGTCAAACCGTGACGGAGTTGGCTGTCGAAGAGATGAACGACGCCAAGATCAAAGCATTCGATGCAATCGCCGCGGATGAGGATGTTCTGATTTTGAATACGCTGTTGGAAGACGGCACGAACAGTCACGAAGAGGCTCTGCTGAGAATTTATCAGCGTTTGCGTCCCGGAAATCCGCCGCAGTTGGAGAAGGCGAAAGATCTCTTTATCGAGAAGTTTTTCGACGTCAATCGCTATCGGCTGGGTCGCGTTGGTCGTTTCCGCATCAATCGGAAGTTCGATCAGGATGTCCCAGACAACGAGATGATTCTGCGGCCGGAAGACTTCATCAATTCGATCCGATATCTGGTGCTGTTGCGTAAAGGAAGCGACGAAGCATATGTGGACGATATCGATAACCTTGGTAACCGTCGTTTGCGGACCATCGACGAGCTGGGCTGCGACGAAATCCGTAAAGGCTTCCTGAAACTGCGTCGTACCGTCCAGGAGCGGATGAGCCTCAAGGACGTGGAGGAAATGACTCCTCGGACCCTCGTGAATCCGAAGAGTGTCTCGGCGTCGATCGAGTTCTTCTTCGGTCGCAGTGAGTTGTCTCAGGTGGTGGACCAGACCAACCCGCTCTCCATGTTGACTCACGAACGCCGTTTGAGTGCTTTGGGGCCGGGTGGATTGAATCGTAAGCGTGCGGGCTTTGAGGTTCGCGACGTCCATATTTCTCACTACGGGCGTATTTGTCCGATTGAGACGCCGGAAGGGACGAACATCGGTTTGATTTCGTCGCTCAGTATCTTATCGCGCGTCGATGATTACGGCTTCCTGATTACACCTTATCGAAAAGTCAACAACGCCAAGCTGACCGATGAGATCGAATGGTTGCGTGCCGACGAAGAATCGAACGTGCATGTCGCGCCGGCCGATACGATGGTTGAAAAAGGGAAGCTGGTTGAAGATCGCGTGTTGTGCCGTTATCGCAACGACGTGTTGTGGGTGACCGCCGATACAATCGAGTATATCGACTTGATCCCTAATCAGATGGTCGGGATCTCGGCGAGTCTGATTCCGTTCCTCGAACACGACGACGCGAACCGTGCGTTGATGGGTTCGAACATGCAGCGGCAGGCGGTTCCTCTGTTGAACGCCGAGCGTCCGCTCGTTGGGACCGGGATGGAATCCGCTGTCGCCGCTAACTCGGGGATGGTGATTACCGCCGAGCGTGCCGGCAAAGTGAATTATGTCGATGCCGATCGAATCGAAGTCGATGGGAAAAAATATCCGCTCCGAAAATACATGGGCCTAAACGAGCGGACTTGTTTGAATCAGAAGCCGCTGGTTTCGGTCGGAGACCGTGTGAAGCGGGGGCAGGTGCTTTGCGACTCTGCCGCCACACACAACGGCCATCTGGCTCTCGGGCGTAACGTGCTGGTTTCGTTCATGTCGTGGGAAGGCTACAACTACGAAGACGCGATCATTCTCTCCGAGCGACTGGTGAAAGACGACGTCTACACCTCGATTCATATCGATGAGTTTGACGTCGAAATTCGTGAAACCAAACTCGGTCGCGAAGAGTTTACTCGCGACATTCCGAACGTCAGCGAGAAGGCGCTGCGTCATCTCGATGACGAAGGGATCGTGCAGATCGGAACGAGCGTCGAGCCGGGCGACATTCTGGTCGGTAAGGTCTCCCCGAAAGCCAAGACCGAATTGACGCCTGAAGAGAAACTGCTGCACGCAATCTTCGGTCGCGCGGGTGAAGACGTGAAGAACGAATCTCTGGAGGTTCCTTCGGGAGTCGAGGGGATTGTGATTCACACCGAGAAGTTCGCCCGTCGCATGAGTCTTTCCGAACTCGAACGCAAGGCGTTCGACAAGAAGCTGAAGGAAGCCGAGCAGGAAGGGAATAAACTGGTTGCCGAGAAATTCCTCGAGTTCCTGGCCGAATTCGAGAAAGTACTCGGGCGTAAAATGCAGGACGACGACGGTCGCAACATCAAAGAAATTGACGATCACAAATTCCTGTATGAGTACGCCGAGCGGTTCCCGTCAACCGTCGAGGATCTGGAACTGCGATCGCCGCAGAAGCAGGCCGACTTGCGTAAGCTGATGAAGGATTCGTGGGAAACGGTCGACGAAGCGATTGACGCCCGCGATCAGAAAATCAACAGCATGAAGCGGGGCGACGAACTCCCCAGCGGCGTGCTGCAAATGGTGAAAATTTACGTCGCCTCGAAACGTCAGATTTCGGTCGGTGACAAAATGGCCGGTCGCCACGGTAACAAAGGGGTGATTTCCAAAGTCCTCCCGGAAGAGGATATGCCTTTCCTGGAAGACGGAACTCCGGTCGACATCATTCTCAACCCGCTCGGCGTGCCGAGCCGTATGAATGTCGGTCAGATTCTGGAAACGCACCTCGGTTGGGCCGCGTCGAAACTCGGATTTTCCGCAATTTGTCCCGTCTTCGACGGAGCGTCTGAAGAAGCAATTCACAACGCTCTCGAAGAAGCCGGTCTGCCCCCGGAAGGCAAAAGCGTTCTGTACGACGGGCGTACTGGAGAACCGTTCGAGCAACGGGTAACAGTCGGCATGATTTACATGCTGAAACTGCACCACTTGGTCGATGACAAGGTTCACGCTCGTGCTACCGGACCTTACTCTCTCATCACGCAACAGCCGCTGGGTGGTAAGGCCCGCTTCGGTGGTCAGCGATTTGGAGAGATGGAAGTGTGGGCTCTCGAAGCGTACGGAGCCGCCTACATTCTGCAGGAATTGTTGACGGTGAAGAGTGACGACGTGGAAGGCCGAACCAAAATTTACGAATCAATGGTCAAAGGCGAAAATACACTCGAAGCGGGGACTCCCGCCAGCTTCGATGTGCTCATGAACGAAATTCGTGGGTTGTGCCTGAATATGCAGCTTGAAAAATCTGCGAACTGATGACCCCTGTGCTTTGATGTGAAGAGCCCCGGCCCGACGGGTTGGAGAGTTCGACATCACCACAAAGGAGCGTGTGAAGTGAGTGTAGCTGAAAACACATTTGAACGCATTAACGACTACGGAGCGGTGAAAATCGGTCTGGCGAGTCCATCCGATATTCGTGGTTGGTCTTACGGTGAAGTCAAAAAGCCGGAAACAATCAACTATCGAACCTATCGCCCCGAGCGTGACGGCCTGTTTTGCGAACGTATCTTCGGTCCTGAGAAGGACTGGGAATGTGCCTGCGGTAAATATCGCGGCATGAAGTACAAAGGCATGGTCTGCGATCGATGTGGTGTGAAAGTGACTCACAGTCGCGTTCGCCGTAAGCGAATGGGGCATATCGAACTGGCTGCGCCGGTCGTTCATATCTGGTTCTTCAAGTCGATGCCGAGTCGTTTGGGCGCTCTGCTCAATATGAAAACCACCTCCCTCGAAAAAGTGGTCTACTTCCAGGACTACGCGGTCGTTGATCCCGGCGATACGCCTCTGCGTCCCGCGCAGGTGATGACGGAAGAAGAGGTTCGCGAAGCTCGCGCAAAGTATGGCGAAGGGACGTTCGCCGTCGAGATGGGGGCGGATGCCGTCAAATCATTGCTGTCGCAAATCAATCTCGTTGAAGTTTCTCATGTCTTGCGTGAAGAACTGCGGGAAACCGGCAGTCAGCAACGCAAAAAGGATCTGATTAAGCGGCTGAAGATCGTCGAAGCGCTGCGCGATTCGGACAACAAGCCTGAGTGGATGGTGCTGGATGTGATTCCCGTCATCCCGCCGGACCTGCGTCCCTTGGTGCTGCTCGATTCCGGGAACTTTGCAACCAGTGACCTGAACGATCTGTATCGACGAATTATCAACCGAAACAACCGTCTGAAAAAACTGGTGGATCTGAACGCTCCGGAAGTGATCGTCCGGAACGAAAAGCGGATGTTGCAGCAGTCGGTCGACGCTCTGTTCGACAACAATCGCTGCAAACGTCCGGTCCTCGGTTCTTCCAATCGTCCCCTCAAATCCCTGACCGATATGATCAAAGGGAAACAGGGACGCTTCCGCGAGAACCTGCTCGGGAAACGTGTTGACTATTCCGCTCGTTCGGTGATTATCGTCGGTCCCGAACTGAACCTGCATCAATGCGGTCTGCCCAAGAAAATTGCGTTGGAGCTGTTCCAGCCGTTCGTAATTCGTCGTTTGAAGGAACTCGGTTTCGCCGACACGATCAAATCGGCCAAGCGGATGCTCGAACGTCGCGATGAAGAGGTTTGGGATATTCTGGACGAAGTGATTCGCAATCACCCTGTCCTTCTCAACCGCGCTCCGACCCTGCACCGCATGGGGATCCAGGCGTTTGAACCGACTCTGGTGGAAGGGAACGCGATCCGCGTCCATCCGCTGGTTTGTAAAGGATTCAACGCGGACTTCGACGGCGACCAGATGGCCGTTCACTTGCCGCTCTCGATCGAAGCGCAAGTCGAAGCGACGACGTTGATGATGTCCACCAACAACATCTTCAGCCCCGCCAACGGTGCTCCGATTATTTCGGCATCGCAGGATATCGTGATGGGCTGTTACTATCTGACGCTGCGTCGCCCCGATCAGAAGGGTGAAGGGATGACCTTCGCTTCGCTCGAAGAGGTGCTGATGGCGTTCGATCAGGAAATTGTCGGTCGGCATGCTTCGGTCAAAGTGCGATTGCCGATGGATAAACGCGTCAAAGGAGAAGGAGCGGATGAGTACAAGCCGGGTGAATTGATCGAGACGTCGCCCGGGCGTGTGATTTTCAATGATATTCTGAATCCGAGAATGTCCTTCTACAACATGTCGATGCGGAGTAAGGACCTCGCGAATGTGATTTCCGACTGCTACCTGGAGCTCGGTCGCCGCGAGACCATCAAGTTGCTCGACAGCATGAAGCGGACCGGATTCCGCGAAGCGACCCGGAGCGGTCTCTCCTTCGGTGCCAACGATATGGTCACGGCCCCGAACAAGGACGAAGTGATCGGCGATTCGGAAACCAAGGTTCTGCAGGTGCAGAAGCTTTACGATCGCGGAATCATCACCAACCAGGAACGTTATAACCAGGTCCTCGATACCTGGACTCACGCCCGCGAATTGATCACCAAGTCGATGATGCACGAACTCGAGCACGATGTTCGCGATGAGGGGGCGTACGTTAACCCGATTTACCTCATGGCTCATTCGGGTGCTCGCGGTGGTGTCGAACAGATTCGCCAGCTCTCTGGAATGCGTGGTTTGATGGCTAAGCCGAGCGGCGAGATCATCGAAACGCCGATTAAAGCAAATTTCCGCGAAGGTCTCTCGGTACTCGAATATTTCAGCTCGACGCACGGTGCCCGGAAAGGCTTGGCCGATACGGCGTTGAAGACCGCCGACTCGGGATACCTGACTCGTAAACTGGCCGACATCTGCCAGAACATGGTCATCACGCAAGACGATTGCGGGACCACTAAAGGGGTGACCAAGGGAGTGGTGTATCGAGGTGAAAAGGTCGAAGTCTCTCTGGCCGATGCGATTCGCGGTCGCGTGAGCCGGACCAACATCGTCAATCCGGTGACCGACGAAGTGATCGTTCGCGAGAACGAAATGATTACCGTCGATATCGCGGAGAAGATCGAAGATATGGGTCTGGAGCGGACCCAGGTTCGCAGCCCGATGACCTGCGAAAGCGCTTTGGGCGTTTGCAAATGTTGTTACGGAATGGATCTCTCTACAGGTTCGCAAGTCGAAGAAGGAATGGCGATTGGAATTATCGCCGCTCAGTCGATCGGGGAGCCGGGAACTCAGTTGACGATGCGAACGTTCCACATCGGTGGAACCGCGTCTCGCGAAGTGGAAGAGAGTGATATCAAGGCACGTAAAGAGGGCCGCGTGAAGTTCGCCCGCATTCGTTCGGTGGTCAACGCCGAAGGCCGTAATGTGGTGCTCGCCCGAAACGGTGAGATCGTCATTCTCGACCCGAAAGAACGCGAGCTGGAACGCTATGTGATTCCGAACGGTGCGACGCTCATGGTCGCCGAAGAGGAAGAAGTCAAAACCGGACAGGTTCTGTGTCAGTGGGACCCGCACTCAGTACCGATTCTCGCCGAGGTTGGCGGTCGCGTTCGCCTCGAGGATTGTATCGAAGGAAAATCGATGCGAACCGATAAGGAGGTGAGCGGTCACGAACGTCGAACCATCATCGAGCATAAAGGCGACCTGCACCCGCAGATCATCATCGAAGACAGTTCGGGTAAGATTCTCGACTTCTACTACCTGCCGGAACGGTCGACCGTCGATGTGATGGATGGAGCTCAGATTACCGCCGGTCAGGTTCTCGCCAAGAACCCGCGTGAGGCAAGCGGTACTCAGGACATCACCGGTGGTCTGCCGCGTGTGACCGAGTTGTTCGAGGCCCGGAAGCCGAAGGATCCCTCGATCATCGCGGAAATTGACGGCGTCGTCGAACTCCAGGAAGAAAAGAAACGCGGCAAACGCGTGATTATCGTCCGCGGGGAAGACGGCACCGAAGTGGAGCATCTGGTTCCTCACAATAAGCATCTGTTGTGTCACACCGGCGATATTGTACGGGCGGGTGACGCACTGGTTCGAGGACCGCTGGTTCCTCACGACATCCTGCGAGTCAGCGGGACCGAAGCCGTGCAACAGTACCTGCTGCACGAAATTCAGAATGTGTACCGTTCGCAGCGTGTGGAAATTGACGACAAACACATCGAAATCGTCGTCTCGCAGATGTTGCGGAAAGTTCGCGTCGAAAACGTGGGTGACACCGATCTGTTGCCCGGCGTATTGATGGACCGCTTTGAATTCCGACGCGTCAACGATTCGTTGTTGAGTTGTGAGTGTGTGACCGATCCCGGAGATACCGAGTTTCAGGAAGGGGATGTGGTTCCTTCCGATACGATCCAGGAAGTCAACGAGCAACTCGAAGCCGCCGGTCAGGCACCGGCCAAAACCACCAAGCCGAAACCGGCAACCGCCACCACGCAGTTGCTCGGAATCACGAAGGCTTCGGTTCAATCCGAAAGCTTTATCTCGGCAGCCAGTTTCCAGGAGACCACCAAGGTGCTCACGGAAGCGGCGATCGCCGGTAAGAGTGACTATCTGGTCGGCTTGAAGGAAAACGTCATCCTGGGACACTTGATTCCGGCGGGTACCGGATTCCGTGCTCACCAGGAATCCCAGTTCAAGATTCGCCCGGAGGCACTCTCCGAACTGGAAGAAGAGAAGAAGCGAATTCTTGCAGCCCGCCTGGATATGCTCAATGAAGGAGTGGATCCGACGGCACCGCAAAGTAGCGGTTCGCTTGAACAACTTGATCCCGATAAGTCGAACTGATCGCTCCCTCTGTTTGGAGTGGGTTCACAGATAGTTGAGGGCGGAATCGGTCGAAAATGGCCGGTTCCGGTCGCTTGACGTCCCGAAACTCAGCGGATACATTGCTGAATTCCTTATTTTCCGTGTTTGGAACCGGAAAATCGACGGGGCAGAAATAGTTCCTACAAAGTCAACGATTCCATGCCAACGATAAATCAACTGATTCGCAAACCGCGAAAAATTCAGAAATCCAAGACGAAAACTCCTCTGCTGGAAGGGTGCCCGCAGAAGCGCGGCGTCTGCCTGCAGGTGAAAACAGTCACACCGAAGAAGCCGAATTCGGCTCTGCGTAAGGTGGCTCGTGTTCGTCTTTCCAACGGGAAAGAGCTGACCGCTTATATTCCGGGTGAAGGACATAACCTGCAGGAACACAGTATTGTACTGGTTCGCGGCGGTCGTGTTCGCGACTTGCCGGGGGTTCGATACAAGATCGTTCGCGGTAAACTCGATACGCTGGGTGTCGACGGACGAAAACAGGCACGTAGCCGTTACGGTCAAAAACGAGCCAAGTAATTTTGAGAGGTATTGTTGATTTCCGTGAGGCGGGAATCTCTCTCTATTTTCAATACAGACAAATGGGGCCGCGGCCCCGCCTGAGGATTTGCCGGAATGGCTAAACGATTCACTGCCAGCCAGACTCAACTGATGCCGGACGCGCGGTTTGGCTCCAAATTGGCGTCCAAGTTTATCAACTGCCTGATGCTCGACGGTAAGAAGTCCGTTGCGGAACGCGTTTTCTACAACGCCCTCGAAATTCTCGATGAGAAAGTTCCCGACGAATCACCGATTGAGGTGTTCGAACAGGCCGTCGAAAACGTCAAACCGTCCATCGAAGTCCGGTCGAAGCGTGTGGGGGGGGCGACTTATCAGGTTCCGATGCCCGTTCATTCCCGACGACAACAGTCGTTGTCCATTCGCTGGATTCTCGAAGCCTGTCGCAGCAAAAAGGGGCGACCGATGCACGAGCGTCTGGCGGAAGAGTTGTTGGCCGCCTACAAGCGAGAAGGGGCCTCAATGAGTAAGCGGGAACAGATTCACCGCATGGCCGAAGCGAACAAGGCGTTTGCTCACTTCGCTTGGTGATCTTAAAACAAATCACAATAGACGCGGGAATGCCGGGAAGGTGTTTCGGCGTCTTTTTTTTTAGAGTGGCGTTCATTCGTCTGTCACAGTTTTGAAGGGTTGCGAAGAATCTGCTCCGCGTCGAACTGCATCGACGAACCTTGAGGTTTGCCTGCTTCGTTTTCCTCGATCAGATGATTCTCACGATTTCAAAACAGGGACATACCCACGAACACCACTCTTGTTTGAATTCCAAATTGAAAGAATTGAAACAACTCAATGAGCCACGCTATCGAAGACATTCGAAACATCGGGATTGTTGCCCATATTGATGCCGGTAAAACAACGACGACCGAACGCATTCTGTTCTACAGCGGCGCGTCGCATCGCATGGGGAATGTGGACGAGGGGAACACAATCACCGACTTCGATTCGGAAGAATCACAACGCGGCATCACGATCTATTCCGCTGCGATCACCTGTCGATGGAAAGGCAAAACGATCAACCTGATCGATACGCCGGGGCATGTGGACTTTACGGCGGAGGTCGAACGGTCGCTGCGGGTGCTCGACGGGGCGGTGGTTGTATTCTCTGCGGTGGAAGGCGTGGAGGCTCAGAGCGAAACGGTCTGGCGTCAGGCCGATCACTACGAAGTTCCGCGCATCTGTTTTATCAACAAAATGGATCGGGTGGGGGCTGACTTTCATCGGGTCCTGGATCAGATGCGGAAACGCCTGTCGGCGAAACCGCTCCCTTTGCAGATCCCGATCGGCGAAGGATCCACCGGAGCGAAACCCTTTGAGGGAATTATCGATCTCATCGAAATGAAAGCCCTGTACTTCGATCCGGAATCGAAGGGGCAGAACTATGACGTTCGCGAGATTCCCGAGGAGATGCGGGAGGATGCCGTCCTCTGGAGAGGAAATCTTCTCGATGAGCTCGCTGTCCTCGACGACGACGTGGCGGTCGAGTATTTGGAAAATGAGGACTTGCCCACTGAGACGATTCTCAAATTGCTTCGACAAGGCACCCTCTCGGGAGAAATTCGACCGACGTATTGCGGATCATCGCTCGATTACACGGGGATCCAGCCTCTTCTGAACGGTGTCGCTGATTTCCTGCCGAGTCCCCTCGATCGTCCCGCCATTCAGGGGATCAATCCGAATCCGAAAAAGGGAGAAGATGCAAAACTGGAGCGTCATCCCGATCCTGAGGAGCCGTTCTGCGGCTTGATCTTCAAAATTGTCGCCGAACAGCATGCCGATTTCTACTTCTTGCGGGTGTACTCGGGAACGCTGAAATCGGGATCGCGGATGATCAATCCCCGGACCGGCAAGAAAGAGCTGATCAGTCAGCTCTGGAGAATTCAGGCGGGAACGCGGGAGAAACTGGAAACCGATTTCGTCGAAGCCGGGGATATCATCGGGCTGATCGGACCGAAAGATTCCGTCACCGGGGATACGCTTTGCGATCAGAAGCAGCAGATCATTCTGGAGACGATTACGTTTCCGGAAACGGTGATTTCGATGGCTGTCGAGCCTGATTCTTCGGCGGAACGAAAGAAGCTGGAAGATGTGCTGTTACGGCTCGCCAGGCAAGACCCGACTTTTGATGCCCGGGTCAGTGAAGATACCGGCCAGACCATCATCAGCGGCATGGGCGAACTTCACCTGGAGGTGATTCGGCATCGGATGGAACGGGATTTCGGCCTGAAGGTCAAGATTCATAAGCCCCGCGTCAGTTATCGTGAAAGCATCAAGAAGGCGGCGGAAGCGGAAGGGGTCTTCGAACGCCAGACGGCGGGAGAGACTCAATATGCCAAAGTGAAGGTCAAGGCCGAGCCTTACGACGGGGAAGAGCGGATTCACGTGGTGAACAAGTTAAAACCGGGGTATGTGTCTAAGGAATTGACGTCGCTGATCCTGCAATCGATCGAGGAAGAGGCGAATGCCGGCGGCAGCCTGGGGTATCCGTTGATGAAAGTTCAATTGACCCTGCTGGACGTCGACTTTCGCGAGGGAGAAACGACCGATGTCGCGGCTCAAGCGGCCGCAAATCAGGGAGTTCGTAAGGCGTTAGAGGCAGGCGGTATGATGCTGCTGGAGCCGATTATGAAGCTCGAAGTCGTGACGCCTCAAGACTTTGTGGGAGGTGTCCAGGGAGACTTGAACACGAGGCAGGCTCAGATTCACAGCGCCGAAGCGGAAGGGGAACTCTACCGAATCACCGCCGAGGTTCCCCTCGCGCGCATGTTCGGCTATTCGACCGATATTCGCAGCATGTCGCAGGGACGCGCCAGTTATTCGATGGAGCCGATGAAGTACGAGCCGGCGCCGCAGTCGGTCGTCGATCAGATGCTGGGGAATTAGGGAATTTGGGTTACGAATTCGGCGGATCTTGCGTCCTGGAAAAAAAAGCGAAAAAAGTGGTGGAAACTAGAGGCAAAAGAGGTTCCGCCTTTGTTGACAAATGGGGCAGAGCCTCGTAATCTGTCTCGTTCCCCCGGAAGTTGAACGATCAACGTCTCGGGAATTATCTGTGTTTTAATACTCACTGCTGGAAGGAAAATCGGAGTGGCCACTGCTGTTCAGGAATGTATTCGCATCCGTATGGAAGCCTACGATCATGTTGTGTTGGATCAGTCGGCTTCAAAGATTGTGGATACGGCCAAGCGCACTGGTTCCGTGGTTCACGGGCCCGTTCCGTTGCCGACCCGCATTGAGCGTTATACCGTGCTGAGAAGTCCGCACGTGAATAAAAAGTCGCGAGAACAGTTTGAGATCCGCACTCATAAGCGGCTCGTCGATATCGTGCAGCCGACTGGAAAAACCATCGATGCTTTGAATAAGCTTTCGTTGCCGGCGGGTGTTGATATTAAAATTAAAGCGACCGCGGGCTAAGTAGCCGCGGTCAGGACTCGGGTTTGACGCTTCGGTGGTTGGTGCTCTCTTAGGAAGCCCGCTGCCGATCGGAATGTGTTCCGGATCAAGCGTTTCCGAGAAAACTGTTTGAGCGAATGTGCCAGTCGCCGTTTGTGCGATCGGGTTATCGAAATATCGAGGGAACTCTGTTACTGGAGTTGCAGGCATGCCTGTCGGATTAGTTGGTACAAAGGTCGGTATGACCCGCGTTTTCGATGAGGAAGGGAATACGGTTCCCGTCACCGTCGTGAAGGTGGATTCGTGTCGCGTGTTGCAGGTGAAGACTGTCGAATCCGACGGTTACGAGGCTGTGCAGCTCGGGTTCGGCGAGAAGCCGCGGCGGTTGGCCGCTCGTAGTGAGCGGGGGCATGTGGCGGCTCTCAGTAGTAAGCGGCAAAAAGCCCGGCAACAGGCTGGTGTCGATGTTGTGCCGAAGGCGGAATGCGAGCCGGCACGTGTGGTTAAAGAGTTTCGGACCGATGGTGAAGAGCACGGTCTCGAAGTCGGCCAGGAAGTTGGGGTGTCGGTGTTCGCCGATGTCGCCTTCGTCGATGTGGTTGGAGTGAGTAAAGGTCGCGGGACGGCAGGTGTGATGAAGCGTCACAACTTTTCAGGTCAGCGGGCAACTCACGGTGTGAACAAGGTTCACCGCCACGGTGGTTCGATTGGTATGTCGGCCGATCCTTCTCGCGTTCTGAAAGGGACGCGGATGGCGGGTCAGTACGGTAATGCGAAAGCAACGGTCCGTCATCTGAAACTTGTTAAGGTTGATGAGGAAAATAATCTGTTGCTCGTGAAGGGCGGAGTGCCCGGCCCGAACGGCGCGGATGTTGTGGTTCGTCAGACAAACAAAACATAAGTCCCATAGAAGTCGCTGAAGCGTTCTTCTCAGGTCAGGAAATTGGAGAAACTGGATCATGGCCTCCATTCCGGTTTACGATCAACAAGGAAAAGAAGTTGGCAGCCACGATGTGGATCCGGCGGATATTTCCAAAGATATCAATAAGCAGTTGCTGCATGACGCGGTTGTCATGTATCAGCGAAACAGGCGCCAGGGAACTGCCTCGACCAAGTCTCGCGGCATGGTTTCCGGGACCAATAAAAAGCTTTACCGCCAGAAGGGGACGGGGAATGCCCGTGCCGGCGGGAAGCGGACGAATATTCGTCGCGGCGGTGGTCATACCTTCGCCAAAACTGCGATCGACTTCAGCTATTCGATGCCGAAGAAGGCGGTTCGCCTGGCGACTCGTATGGCGTTGCGAAGCAAAGTGGAAGACGAACAGGTCAAGCTGCTGGATGGATTGACGCTGGCGGAGTTCAAGACCAAGCCGGTGGCTGATTTGTTGAAGGCGCTCGGGTTGAGCGGCTCTTCCGTCTTGCTCGTAGTTCCCGAGTATGATGCCGTCGTTTATCGTTCGTCGCGAAACATTGAAGGGCTGAAAGTTCTGCCGGTGGCGGAATTGAATGCCTACGACCTTCTTCGTCAACGCAATCTGCTGGTCGTGAAGTCGGCTCTCGAGTCGTTCGTCGGTCAGGCGGAAGCCGTTGGTGCGGAAGCGTAATTGAAATTGTTCAGAGATTGAGGCGGGTCGCTTGAGCGGCCTGCGAATTGAAACAGACACTGGCATTGAGGAGTCGGCTGATGGCCGTCAATCGTCAACATGGAGTTCAACTTGAGCCTTACCAGGTCATTCTGCGACCGCTGGTGACGGAGAAGGGGACTCACCTGTCAGAAAAATATAATTCCTACACCTTTCGCGTGCATCCGCTCGCCTCGAAAGAGGATATTCGGAAGGCCGTCGAGGAGTTGTGGGACGTGCGGGTGGTGAAAGTGAATACGCAAACCCGCAAAGGCAAGCCGCGTCGTCATCGGATGGCGTTTGGTTACACCAAAGACTGGAAAAAGGCAATTGTGACTCTGCATGACGACGATCGCATCTCGTTCTTCTAGAAGATCGGGCGGTTCCGTCGAGAGTTGGGTTCGTTGTTGCAGTAAATAAGACCACAGCAGGTTGAATCATGGGTATTCGTTATTACAAGCCGACAAGCGCCGGACGACGCAATGCGTCGGTCAGCGACTTTGCGGAAATTACGGATCGTAAAAAGAAGCCCGAAAGAACGTTGCTCAAGCGATTGCGTCGCAGCGGCGGTCGAAACTTTCAGGGTAAGATTACGGTTCGTCATCGAGGCGGCGGGCACAAGCGTCTGTACCGTATGATTGACTTCCGTCGTAACAAGGACGGAATCCCCGCCACGGTCAAGTCGGTCGAATACGATCCTAATCGATCGGCACGGATTGCTCTGTTGCATTACGCCGACGGTGAAAAGCGATACATCCTGGCTCCACAGGGGCTGAAAGCGGGAGACAAGGTCGAAAGCGGCGAAAAGGTCGATGCCAACATCGGTAACGCCATGCCTCTCTCGGCAATTCCGCTGAGTACCAGTATTCATAATATTGAGTTGTATCCCGGTCGCGGCGGCCAATTGTGTCGTTCCGCCGGTTGTGAAGCGATTCTCAATGCCCGTGAAAAGGGTTGGGCTCAAATCACGCTGCCTTCCGGCGAAGTTCGTCGTGTGCCGGCATCGTGTCGAGCTACTGTGGGAGTGATTGGCAATTCGGAGCACAGTTCGATTCGGATTGGGAAAGCTGGTCGTAAGCGTTGGTTGGGGCGTCGTCCTCACGTGCGTGGTACGGTGATGAACCCGGTCGCTCACCCGATGGGTGGTGGTGAAGGTCGGACTGCGGGTGGTCGTCATCCTTGTAGTCCAACCGGAAAGCTGGCCAAGGGGGGCCGCACTCGCAAGAAGCGAAAAGCATCCTCGAAGGCAATTATTCGCCGACGTCGATCGCGTCGTTACGGCTTGTTGAAATAGACTTCGCAGAGAACACATTCATTGGCCGGTAGGTTGAACATCCGGTCGATCGCAGATATTCGGATTTATCCAGCAAACACGAGGACACATCATGGGGCGTTCATTAAAAAAGGGGCCGTTTGTTGACCCCAAGCTCCTGAAAAAAGTTGAAAAAGCGAATTCAACTGGAGACAAGCAGCCGATCAAAACCTGGGCGCGTGCATCGACGATCACTCCCGAGTTTATCGGTCTGACGTTTCTGGTACATAACGGTCGTCAGCATCTGAACGTCTATGTGACGGAAGAGATGGTGGGTCACAAGTTGGGAGAGTTTGCTCCGACGCGAACTTTCAAGGGGCACGGGGCCAAGGGCGGTCGTTAAGAGAAATCAAACGTTCGAAGGGTTCGAGTGTCGGATTCTTCGGTGAGAATTGGCAGGAGTCAATCATCATGGCAGTTGTTAAGGCAACCCACAAATTCGCTCGGATTTCACCGACCAAGGTGCGTCCGTTCGCGGATCTGATTCGAGGCAAAACGACCGAAGAGGCACTCGATGCCTTGAGGTTTCTGCCGAATCGTGGGGCTCGCATGTTGGAAAAAGTGTTGTCGTCGGCGATTGCCAATGCGGAAGATCGCGGAGCTCGTAACGTGATGAACTTGAAGGTTAAGCTGGCCCAGGTCGATGGTGGCCCTTCCTTTAAGCGGTTTCAACCACGGGCACGCGGGATGGCGACGCCAATCATCAAGCGGATGGCACACATTCACGTCGGTGTGGAAGCACCGGAACTGTAAAAGAACAATTTCGCAATTTATTGCATCGCAGAATCGATAAGGTCAGATAGACATGGGTCAGAAAATTAATCCCACAGGATTCCGGATCGGAGTCCACGAAGGCTGGCGCAGTCGCTGGTACGCTCCCAAACGTGAGTTCGGGGACCTGTTGGGCGAAGACTTCAAGATTCGCAACTTTATCAAAACGAAATACAAATTCGCCGAAATTCCCCGCGTGGAAATCGAGCGAACCCGGGATCAGGTTGTGGTGCATCTGCAAACTGCACGACCGGGAATCATCATCGGGCGGAAAGGTCAGGAAGTCGATCGGCTCAAAGCGGAGCTGGAAGATTTGACCGGACGTCGGATGGAGTTGAAGATTGTTGAAATTAATAACCCGGGGCGCAACGCCGTCTTGGTTGCCGAAAAAATCGCACAGCAACTCGCCAAACGCGGAAGCTTTCGTCGTACGATCAAGCGGACGCTTGATGAAGTGATGGAAGCGGGTGCTGAAGGAGTGAAAGTGCAGTTGTCGGGTCGATTGGGTGGGGCCGAAATGTGCCGTACCGAAAAGGCTGCCAGAGGATCGATTCCTCTCTCGACACTTCGGCGTCACATCGATTACGGCTTGGCGGAATCCAAAACCGCTCAAGGCATCATCGGTGTGAAGGTTTGGATTGATTTAGGAAACTACCCAGAATTTGAGGAGTCGGCCAATGGCTCTGATGCCTAGGCGGGTTAAACACCGCAAAAGTCAACGAGGCCGGATTAAAGGTCAAGCGACTCGTGGTAACACGGTTGCCTACGGCGAATGGGGTTTGCAATCACTCGAGCCCGGTCACGTGACCGCTCAGACGATTGAAGCCTGCCGTATCGCTGCGAACCAGTACGTTCGTGGTGAGGGTCGGATCTACATTCGGATTTTCCCCACAAAATCGGTGACCGCTAGACCCCTGGAAACTCGAATGGGTAAGGGGAAAGGGGATCCGGATCACTGGGTCGCCGTCGTGAAGCCGGGCACAGTGTTGTTTGAGTTGACCGGCGTCTCCAAAGAAGCCGCACAACTTTGTTTCGCTCGTGTGGCTCATAAGTTGCCGGTCAGAGTGCGACTCATCGGTCGCCGTCCGACGGTGGGATAATCCTTTCTGAGAAGCCTTAGTAAGAGGTTGTGAGAGACAACGATGAAAGTTTCAGAAATTCGCGAAATGAGCGACGATCAGTTGGTTGCCGAGTTGAACGAAACTCGACGACAGTTATTCGATCTCCGTTTCCAGGCTGCCACCGAGCGACTGGATGTACCGAGCGAATTGAAGAAACTGCGTAAGAAGATCGCGCGAATCCTGACGGTTCAGTCGGAACGTCAGAAAGCAGGCGCGGAAGCATAAAACGGTTTCAGTATTAACGCCTCGTCAGGCACCTGAGAGACAGAAGTTATGAAGAGAACATTGATCGGAATTGTGGTGAGCGACAAATGCGACAAAACCCGTCGCGTCGATATCGAACGAAAGTTCGCTCACCCCATGTACGGAAAGATCGTCAGTCGTAAGACCGTCTGTCACGTGCACGATGAAGAGAATGAGTCTCACGAAGGGGACCGGGTTCAGATCGTTGAATGTCGCCCCCGCTCGAAGCAAAAGCGATGGGAGCTGGTGAAAGTCCTCGAAACGGCATTGGATATCGCCACCCATCATCACGCCGACGAAGCGGAAGTTGAAGAAGCGGCGACCGAAGAGTAGACAATCGTTGCAGTCAGAAGAGTTCACTGTTTTCGGACCGCGGTCCGGTGAGATAAGGATGAATCAGTCATGATTCAAATGCAATCAGTACTGGATGTTGCCGACAATTCCGGCGCGAAAGTCGTGCGATGCATCAAGGTTCTTGGTGGAACTGGTAAGCGCACCGCCGGCCTTGGTGAGATCGTGGTGTTGTCGGTGACGAAGGCGTTGCCCGGTTCGACCGTCAAGCAGGGAACCGTCGTCAAGGGCGTGATCGTGCGTTGCAAAAAAGCGACTCGACGTCCCGACGGAAGTTACGTGCGATTCGATCGCAACGCAGTGGTGCTCGTCGATAACGACGGTAATCCTCGTGGCACTCGTATCTTCGGGGCTGTGGCCCGCGAGTTGCGAGATCGTCGATTTATGAAAATTGTCAGCCTCGCGAGTGAGGTAGTCTAACTATGAAAATTCAACGTGGCGATATGGTGGTCGTGACCGCCGGTAATCATAAGACTTCTACCCCTCACAAAGTGACCTCCATCTCGGCGGACGGTCGTAAGGTTGTGGTGGAAAACGTGAACAGTGCGATGCGACACGTTAAGCGCGGTCATCCCAAAAGCCCTCAGGGAGGACGTTTGGAAATTGATCTGCCGCTGGACATTTCCAACATTCAGTTGCATTGTCCGTCCTGCAACCAGGGGACTCGTGTCGGGTTTCGCTATCAGGAAGACGGCAGCAAAGAACGATACTGCAAGAAGTGTGACGCACGGATTTCTGAAGTGGCGCCCGCCAAACCGGCCTACGCCAAGTCCTGAAACGGCATCAATAATTCATTCAACCATTTAGATTGGCCGGTTGCGGCCTCAAGGAAAACTGAGCGATGACGAGATTGCTCAAACATTACAAAGAACAAGTGGTCCCGAACCTCAAGCAGCAATTGGGCGAAGAGAACGTCCACGCGCTTCCGAAGGTGGATAAGGTGATCATCAATATGGGCGTCGGTGCGGCTGTGGCCGATCGCAAGAAGCTCGACGAAGCCGTCGATCACCTGACCCTACTGAGCGGCCAAAAGCCGCAGATCACGCGAGCGAAAAAAGCGATCGCCGCGTTTCGTCTGCGGGAAGGGATGCCGATCGGTTGTCGCGTGACGTTGCGAGGCCAACGCATGTACGAATTCCTCGATCGTCTGATCACGTTGGCGCTGCCGCGAGTGAGAGACTTCCGAGGAGTGAATCCGAAATCGTTCGACGGTAACGGAAACTACAGCCTCGGCTTGAACGAGCAGTTCGTTTTTCCGGAAATCTCCGCGGATAAAGCGACGCTCACTCAAGGAATGAACATCACGATCGTGACGTCCGCCAGCAGCAACGACGAAGGTCGTGCGTTGTTGAAGGAAATCGGCATTCCGTTCCGAAACAAATAACCCACAAGTGACCTCAGTCTCCCATCACAGGAAACGAGAGAGCAATGGCCAGTAAATCCAAGATTGCCAAAGCCAATAAAAAACCAAAGTTCAGTACGCGAAGCGAACGGCGTTGCCAGCTTTGCGGTCGTCCGCGAGCGGTCTATCGCAAGTTCAAGCTGTGTCGTATCTGCTTCCGCAAAATGTGCCACGAAGGCGTGATTCCCGGTGCTCGCAAGGCGAGTTGGTAACCGATCGTTTCCGGCACAACACAAGGATTCCCGAACCATGATGAATGATCCTGTAGCAGATATGCTCACCCGCATTCGGAATGCCGTCCAGGTGGAACGGCCTTTCGTCGATGTTCCGCAATCGAAACTGAAGACCGGCATTGCCGAAACCCTTCAGCGGGAAGGTTATATCTGGGACTTTGAAGTCATCGAACAACATCCGCAAAACACCTTGCGACTCAACCTCAAATACGGCCCGAACGGCGAACGAGTCATTCAGAAGATTCAACGCACCTCGAAGCCGGGGCGCCGAGTTTATACGAACGTTCGTGACATGCCCGAAATCCTCAACGGTATGGGGATCAGTATCCTGACGACGCCGCGCGGGATTTTAAGTAATCGCGAAGCGAAAAAAGAAGGCGTCGGCGGTGAAGTGGTTTGTGTGGTCTGGTAAACGCAGTATCGAGAAGAAGACTGGTTCAGAGACATGTCCAAAATTGGTAAAAAACCGATCTCCGTTCCCGATGGCGTCGAAGTGACGCTCTCCAACGGAACCATTAAAACCAAAGGTCCCGCCGGCGAACTCTCCTTCGAGTATCATCCGAACATGAAGGTGGAGTTCGACTCCGAGTCCAAGGAAGTTTCGGTCACTCGTCCGAACGACGAACGACTGAATAAAGCCTTGCACGGGCTGACCCGCAGCCTCATCAATAATATGGTGACCGGGGTCAAAGAGCCGTTCGTGAAGAAGCTCGAAATTAACGGCGTTGGTTACAACGCTCAACTGGCAGGCAACTCGTTACGGTTGCAGGTCGGTTTTGCAAACACGATCGAATTGGCGGTGCCTCCCGGCATTACTTGCGAAGTCCCCCAGCCCACAAATGTGGTCGTCAAAGGGGCCGATAAGCAAATGGTCGGGCAATTCGCGGCCGAAATTCGACGCGTGCGTCCTCCCGAGCCTTACAAGCTCAAGGGAATTAAATACGAAGGGGAATATGTTCGCCGTAAGGCCGGTAAAGCCTTCGGTGCCAAGTAAAAAGCCACCGATCGGTAGTCCGGTTCGTTGGCATCCGGAAACCCGATCGAAGTTTTTGACAGGTTTATGTCTGCGATGAAAGCAAGCAAGAAACTCGCAAAGCGTCAAACTCGCCGCCGATTTCGCGTGCGAAATTCTGTTCGGAAATCCGCAAACGGGCGTCCTCGCCTGTCGGTTTTCCGCAGCAATAAGCATATGTACGCACAAATTATCGACGATGTGCAAGGGGTGACCCTGGCGTCCGCCAGCACCACCGAGAAGGATTTGGGAGGCACGGGAGCCTACAACGGTAACCGCGACGCCGCCGCCCGAATTGGGAAAGCCATCGCTGAGCGGGCGATCGAAAAGGGAGTCAAGGAAGTGACCTTCGATCGTGGAGAGTATAAGTTTCACGGTCGCGTGAAGGCTCTGGCCGACGCGGCTCGCGACGGCGGCCTGGAATTTTAATTCACTCAGACAATTATTTATGATGGCGATCCTCGCGGTCGTCATGGTTCGGAGAGAACATCGTGTCGAACGATAATCAGCAAACAAAAAATCCGGAAGAGGTCGTTCAGATCCGCCGTTGTGCCTGCGTGGTCAAAGGGGGCCGTCGCTTCAGTTTCACCGCCCTGGTGGTGGTCGGCGATAACGATGGATCGGTCGGCTGGGGATACGGCAAAGGAAACGAAGTTCCGATCGCCGTTGATAAAGCCGTCAAGAACGCGAATCAGTCGATGAAGAAATATCCCGCGCTGACGACCACCGTACCTCACGAAGTGATCGGCCGATACGGAGCTTCCAAAGTGGTTTTGATTCCGGCGTTGCCTGGTACCGGTATTATTGCCGGTGGTTGCGTGCGTGCGGTGGTGGAATCCGCCGGCGTGACCGACATCCTGACCAAAAGCTTCGGTTCCAATAATCCGGCCAACCTGGTGAAAGCCACATTTAATGCCCTCTCAAAACTGCGGACGAAAGAAGACATTCAGCGTCTGCGAGGCGTGGAGATCTGAATTATGATTATCGATGACGTCAATCGCGGAATTAAAAAACATAAAGCTCGCAAACGAATCGGGCGCGGTCCCGGATCCGGTCACGGGAAAACATCGACTCGCGGTCATAAAGGCGCGGGAAGTCGTTCGGGTAACAAACGTCGGCAAGGATTTGAAGGGGGGCAAACGCCGCTCTTCATGCGAGTCGCCAAGCGCGGGTTCAATAACAACGCCTTCGCTCCCAAAACGGTCATTTTCAATTTGTCGCAACTTGATGCGGCTTTTGAAGATGGTGCTGAGATTACCCTGGAAACACTGGTCACGCGGGGCTTGCTCAAAGGCAAGTTTGACCGGGTGAAAATTCTCGGCGATGGCGACACCAAAAAGAAATTCACGGTCTCCGCTCACCGGTTCTCCAAATCCGCCGAAGAGAAGATTGTCGCCGCCGGCGGCAGCGTCTCTCGAGTCGCCTGATCGAAAGAAACAGTATTTGGAACCTGAGTCCTCATCTGGACGAAAATCAGGTATTTTTGTATAACTTGGCAGTTCTCAGGAGCTTAATTCGCCTTCCCGGCGATATCCATCGACAAAGGAAGTCTATCCGATGTTCGGCAAGCTGATCATGATCTTCCGGATTCCGGAACTGCGCAAGAAAATCTTTCTGACCCTCGCGCTGCTCGCAGTGTATCGCATGGGTTTTGCCATCCCGTTGCCCTTTATCGATCAGGACGGCCTGGCTCGTGCGGTCGAAGACATCGAAGGGCAAGAGGGAGGCTTCGGACAGGTGATGCAGATCGTTGCGCTCTTCTCGGCCTCCAGTATCGGGAACAGTACGATCTTCGGTCTCGGCATCATGCCCTACATTTCCGCGTCGATTATCTTCCAACTGCTGGGAACGGTTTATCCGCCTCTCGAAAAGTTGCAGAAGGAAGGGGAGTCGGGGCGTCGAAAGATTAATGAATATACGCGCTATGCGACCGTCGTGATCTGCCTGGGCCAATCTTTCTTCTGGATCAAGGGGCTCTCGGGGGGACAATTGATGGGAGAAAATCTGCTCATCGAGAAGTTCGACAGCTTTTATTATTACCTCATCGGAACAATTACCATGACGGCGGGGACGGTCCTGCTGATGTGGATCGGCGAACAAATTGACGCGTACGGCATCGGAAACGGCATTTCGCTGTTGATTATGGCGGGAATTCTCGCCCGGATGCCGGCGGCGTTGATGGACATGCTGGCTCCCGCACTGACTCAAGGGGTTGCCATTGGAACCGATACCGGCGTCGATCGGCTGTTGCTGCTGTTGGCGTTGTTTGTGGGGATCATCATCTGGGTGATCGCGATTACTCAGGGACAGCGACGCATTCCAATTCAATCGGCGAAGCATCTGCGAGGTCGTCGCGTCGCCGGTGGTCAGCGTCAGTCGCTGCCATTGCGAGTCAATCAGGCGGGCGTGATGCCGATCATCTTCGCCTCCAGTCTGTTGTTATTCCCTTACTTCCTGTTCTCGCAACTGGCGAATTTCGCGATGTTCCGGGACGTCTACATCGTGCAGTTGCTCAATCGTGCGTTTGCGTCGCACGGTTACATTTACAATATGTTGTACATTTTCCTGATCTACTTCTTCTGCTATTTCTGGACGACGATTACGTTCAATCCGAAGGACATTGCAGAAAACCTGAAAGATTACGGCAGTTTCATTCCCGGCTATCGTCCGGGAGCGAGAACGGCCGCCTATCTGGAACAGGTCATGACACGAATCACCTACGTCGGGGCTGCCTTCCTGGCCCTCGTGGCGGTGATTCCGACGGTTGTGGCCTCGATGATGAATATTCCTCCGATGGTGGCGAGCTTTTACGGGGGGACGGGACTACTGATCGTTGTGTCGGTCTGTCTCGACCTCGTGCAGAAGATCGACAGCCACCTGGTGATGCGAAACTATCCTGGTCTGCTGGATGCGGACGAGTAAATCCAGCCTGTGGCTGGGTTTGCAAACTCTCAAGAGCCGATGCCAAAACTCGGACGACCGTTTCAGGAAGAAGCTGTCGAGTTGAGATTGCGAATTGAGAACGATTTCCGGGTTTCAGACGATCGTTTGAGTCGGGAATCTTCGTTGAAAAGCGTCTCGTTCGCTTGAGAGTCAGCCCTGTGGGCGGTTATACTGCTACGTTCCTGTTTTTGCGCCGAAAGTGCGTCTGTAAGACGCTTTCACGCAAAGAGTTCGGGTGAAAAACCCGTTGTGGAAAGAGAAACATGAAAGTCCGATCGAGCGTTAAACGAATCTGTGAGAACTGCAAGGTGGTTCGTCGCAAAGGCAAGGTTTACGTCATTTGTAGTAATCCTCGTCATAAGCAACGACAAGGGTAATCCGCCGCCTCGTTCTCTATGAACAAATATTTTAAGCGAAAGAGTTGATCATGCCGCGTTTACTCGGTGTCGACATTCCGAATGACAAGCCGGTTTATATCTCGCTGACCTACCTCTACGGAGTGGGGAATGCCCGGGCGATTGAGATCTGCAAAAAACTCTCGATCGATCCTCGCAAGCGAGCTTACGAACTGACCGACGACGAAGTCAGTATGTTGAACAACACCCTCGACAAGGAATACGAAGTCGAAGGTCAATTGCGTCGCATGGTGCAACAGGACATCGCGCGTCTGCGGGAGATTCAATCGTACCGCGGGTTGCGTCATCGTCGCAGCTTGCCGGTTCGCGGACAGCGCACCAAAACCAATGCCCGTACCCGGAAAGGTGTCAAGAAGACCGTGGCCGGTAAGAAGGGCGTGAAAGATATGCGACACTGATTTCGACGGGAGCCGGATAACGGATCCCGCGGATGTTTCGCAACGCAGATTATTTCCCATCAACACAACAGACAAAAATTGAGGTTGCCGGAGTGGCCAAAACCAAGAAAAAACGAGTACGTCGTAACGTGACGCGAGGCATCGCCCATATCAAGGCGACCTTCAACAACACGATCGTCACCATGTCCGACATGAACGGCGAAGTCCTCGCTTGGGCGACGGCAGGAAGTGTCGGCTTCAAGGGGAGCCGTAAAAGCACTCCGTTTGCCGCTCAGCGTGCGGCGGAGACGGTTGCCGAACGTTCCGCAAAAATGGGAATGAAGGAAGTCGAAGTGAAGGTGAACGGTCCCGGTTCGGGACGCGAGTCGGCCATCACGGGCTTGCAGTCATCCGGTATTTCCGTCCGTTCGATTGAAGACGTGACTCCTCTGCCTCACAACGGATGCCGACCTCGCAAGCGTCGTCGCGTCTGATTTGAGTTTCAAGACACAACCGGTTCGCCGGTAAGAACGATGGCCGGACTCGTGTTCGGTCATCAGCTGATGATGGGTCCAGAAAGCCCTGGTAGCGAGCGACCTGATCATTTTTCGGAGAAGAAAACCATGCGTATTCGTTGGAGAGGCTTGGAGCTTCCGAGCCGGATTGTTCCCAATCAGGAACAAAATGACAATTACTTCGGTCGCTTTACGGCCGAACCGTTCGAACGCGGCTTCGGGGCCACCGTCGGCAACAGCCTGCGTCGTATTTTGTTGTCCAGCCTCGAAGGTTCCGCGGTCACCCGTGCGAAGATTCAGGGCGTACAACACGAATTTTCGACCATTCCCGGCGTTGTGGAAGATGTGACTCACATCTGCCTCAACCTGAAGTCGATCGTCGTGAAAAATCACTCCTCATCCTCCAAGACGATTCGGATTGAAAAACACGAACGTGGTGTGGTGACGGGAGCCGATATCATCACCGACGATCAAATCGAAGTGATCAACAAAGATCTGGTGATCGCGACGTTGACAGATGATGTCCCGTTCATTGTCGAAATGACCGTCGAAAATGGTCGTGGCTTCGTCAAAGCCGACGATCATTCCGAAGGTGAGACCGAAGTCGGCATCATCCCGCTCGACGCCGCCTACAGTCCCGTTACGCGAGTTCGTTACGCGATTGAAGAAACACGCGTCGGTCAACGCACCAACTACGACAAACTGAATCTCGACATCTGGACGAACGGCACGGTCAAGCCGGAGATGGCGCTCGTTGAAGCGGCCAAGATTCTCCGTAAACACCTCAACCCGTTCATCACTTATCGCGAGCCGGGTCCGGAAATGTCTCCGGAAGCGAGCCTCAAGCGATTGTCCGAGGAAACCGGTTACGCGCCGCTCGATGTTGAACTCGAAGAAAAACTCAATCAATCACTGGCCGAGTTGAATCTTTCCGTCCGCGCGACGAACTGTCTCGAATCGGAAGGCATCAACACCGTTCGCGATCTCGTCGGACGGAGCGAAGACGCTTTGCTCCAGGTTCGCAACTTTGGTGAAACCACTCTCACCGAAGTCCAGGAGCGACTCGGTTCCATTGGATTGCGTCTCGGGATGAAAGTTTCGAGTCAGCAATAAAACCTGACAATCATTTTTGACAAGACGGGTGCTGCGGCACCTTATGTTGGACAAGAACAATGCGACATCGTCTTAAAGGTAGAAAACTCGGACGCAACGGTTCACACCGGAAAGCCATGTTCCAGAACATGGCTTGCAGTCTGATCAAATCATTGCGCGTCGATGAGGATGAACCGAACGTTCCTCGTAACCCTGGGCGAATCGTCACCACCGTGGCCAAAGCCAAAGAGTTGCGTCCGTTCGTCGAAAAACTGATCACGCTGGCGCGCAAGTCGCTCGCTCACGAGCAAAACGCCGAGCAGTACGCCACTTCCGCCGAAAAGAACTCGTCGGAATGGAAGTCCTGGCGGGAATCGGATCAATGGCAGCAGTGGGCGCAGGCGATGGCTCCCGCCGTCAGCTTACGTCGTCGAGCATTCGCTCTGCTCCGAGACAATGAAGCCGTTGACATTCTGTTCGATGAACTTCGGGAACGATTCGCCGACCGTCCGGGTGGCTACACTCGCATCGTCAGGCTGGCGGAAGTTCGTTTGGGAGACGCCGGTCAGAAGGCGATGATCGAATTCGTAGGTGAGAATGACCGAGTGCAGACGACTCGTCAGGCTCCCATGGTCGTCGAAGATGAGGCTCCCGAAGAAGAAGCCGTCGCCACCGAAGAGGAGACTACCGCAGAGGAAGCCGTTGAAGAGGCTGCGGCGGAAGCCTCTGAAGGCGATGCCGAAGAGACCGCCGAGGCTGCGGAAGCGGACGCTTCTGAGGAATCGGAAGAGGCCGAAGACGAAGAGAAGAAAGAGGAATAGTTCTCCGGACATCTCGCGTCGGGAAAGGCCTTCCCGCATTACGCTACAACAACTATCATGCTCTCCGTTCGCGGAGAGCATTTTTTATGCGCTCCAGGCATCCCCTGTGTGCTCGCGCACGCGGTTCGAGAGAGTGTCCGACGTCAGGTCAACTGAAAGACATTCACGGATGAATCCGTCCTTACCCCATCCTTCCCACAGTCCGGGACCGTTCGACTTCAGTCGTGCGATGTGGCTGTTATGTCACGACATTACGCAGAGGATGGAAGAGTTCTCCCACATTCGGATGCCGGAAGTCGCTGTGTCGTTCGCCCAGGCACGCCGAAAAGTGACCTGGGGGCTGCAAGCGAAGCTGACGCCGATGCGATTTGAAGCGGGCACGCTGACGACGCATCGCGCGGGTCGCGAATGGACCGTCCAGCGTCTCTATCGCGGCGAGCACGAGATGCTTTACATACTGACGTTCTATCTGCCGCGTTTTCTCGAGACTCCGTTTGAGGAAAAACTGACGACCGTTTTTCACGAGTTGTATCACATCAGTCCATTGTTCGACGGCGACATCCGGCGATTGGAAGGTCGCTATCACGTCCACTCGCATTCCCAGGAAGAATACGATCGGGAGATGGCGGTCTTCGCTCGGCAATGGCTCAACAAAAAGCCCCCCAAAGAACTCTACAGCTTTCTGCGTTCGAGGTTTTCAACGCTCCATCGGAAGTATCGCGGGGTCATGGGATTACAGATTCCGATCCCGAAGTTGATCCCAGTGCCGAACTCCCGCCGGGCGTGAACCTTGTTCTTCTGGAGCCGAGGAAGAAAACTGCTTGGATTCCCACCTTCGCTTCGCGTTAGAATGTCGAGTGTTCGCTGATATTCTCAAAGGGATGCTCACTATGTTGCGATTCATGACGTTTTTCGTTGTTGCTCTGATGACGATCACCATTCCACCGACGCTCTCCGCCGCAGAACCCGATCTGGTGTTTCTCCTGATCGGCCAATCGAATATGGCGGGCAGGGCACCGCTGGAAGCCGAAGACAAAACACCGATTGAGGGTGTGATGCTGTTGAATGCCGATGGGACCTGGGAAGCCGCGAACAACCCCCTCAATCGTTATGCCACCGACCGCAAGAAGATCTCGATGCAACGTCTGGGCCCCGGTGACGGTTTTGCCAGAACCCTCCACGAAGCGATGCCGGACAAAACGATCGGCTTGATCGTGAACGCCCGCGGCGGAACGAAGATTGATGAATGGGTTCCCGGCAAACCGCTCTACGATCACACAATTGCACGCATCAACAAGCTGGACAAGAAGCCCGATTTTGCCAGCGTCATCTGGCATCAGGGAGAAGGAAACGCCACCGATCCCGAGTATCTCCCCAAGCTCGTCGCACTGGTGAAGAATCTTCGTCGCGATCTGAAACAGCCCGATTTACTCTTTGTGGCGGGAGAAGTTTACGGCGAGAAACCGGTAAACGGTCGCATGCAGAAACTGCCGACAAAACTCGACGGCACAGCCGTCGTCAGCGCGTCGGAATTGACGGTCTTTGACGGCGTCCATTTCGATCGCGACAGCCAGAAAACCCTCGGCAGTCGTTATGCGAAAGCGTGGTTGAAGTTACACGCTCCCGCCAAATAATGAATTCATTGTTGATGCATCTGCCGACAGATCAGCAGATGAAAGAGCGTGTGTCGACGGAGCGATTCCGGGGAATCGAATTGATAGTGGTTCAGTAGGCCGTGATTCGTGAAGGCGCGCGCAGCGGGAGTGAGATAAAGGTCGCGTGCTTGCGCGAGGATATCATCGACGAACAGTCGAAAGTTGGCGGTCGCTGAGGTCGTTTTCCGATCTTCGAGGTAGGCGTAGTTCATCTCGTTCTGGTTGATGAGATAAACGCGAAACGGATTTTCGGCGATCAGATACGCTTCCGCTCCCATCATGGAAGGGAGATCCACTTTGGTCGTTCGCGGTCCGGCGGATGGATGAACGAGAGTCTGGTTTTCGACTTCGCGATGCGACTTTTCCGTGGGCAGCGCGCCGATACTGAGCAACTCCAGATCACCATACGGAATCGTAGTCTCGATGTTGCCCTGCAGGTCGAAAATCTCGAAGCCTTCATCCGCGCAAGCGGCGTGATGTAAGTGAATCGGTTTGGAGAGATTGGGAATCTCGTCGGCGGCGATTCGGATCGCGTAGCCTTCGACATCGTGGAGGCGTTGGCAAAGCTTCTCGGCCAGTTCCTGCGGGACCGCGTTCGGAATCAGCCCTGGCAGATTGTGTTGGAGAATCCGGGCGTCCACTTTGTTGAGGTCGAGCTCTTCCGTCAGGATCGTCGTCAGATCGGCGGGATCTTCCGGAACCGAGAGAATCAGGACGCGGTAGAGGGGGATCAGATTTTGGTTGCTGTCAGACAAGGTCGTCTCCTTCCGGGGCGGCGATCTGGAACTCAAGTCATTTCATCATAGCGTGCGGACAGGCCGTGGGAAAATTCGGATAGTTGGAATTTGCAGCGACCGGTCCTAGGATTTGCCGACTTTCCCGTACTGTGCTTAGACGCCTTGTTCGAGGGCATTGCGATCCAGGTGAGAAGTGCCTCCCCCATGATGAGATCGTCTGACTCATTGCAGGAAACGTCGTAATTCCAGTCGAGTTCCGGCCGGAAACGGTCCCCTCGCTTGAATCTCGCGGGCATCCCGGTACCCTTGAGAAAATTTGCGCTTTGCGGAGCAGTTCCTCCGCCGATAACGGCGGGGATCGACCGCAATTCCGTCAACGGAAATCATAGCCAGGATTCAGGTTAGGGAGATCGGCCCACGTGCCTAAACGCGAAGACATCCACAAGATTCTGATTATCGGCTCCGGCCCGATCGTGATCGGTCAGGCTTGCGAATTCGATTATTCCGGGACTCAAGCTTGTAAGGCTTTGCGGGAAGAAGGCTACGAGGTGGTTCTCGTGAACTCCAATCCAGCCACCATCATGACCGACCCGGAAACCGCGGATCGGACCTATATCGAACCGATCACCTGGCAGTACGTCGAAAAAATTATTGAGAAGGAACGTCCGGACGCTCTGCTCCCGACTCTCGGCGGGCAGACTGGACTGAATACCGCGATGGACCTCGTTCATCACGGGGTGCTGGAAAAATACGATGTGGAACTGATCGGTGCCCGCGAAGAAGTCATCGAAAAAGCGGAAGAGCGGGACAAGTTCAAACAGGCCATGGCGAACATCGGCCTCGAAGTGCCGCGCAGTTTCATCGTTCACAGCATGGACGATGCCCGGTCGGCCCTCGAGCAAGTCGGGTTGCCGCTGATTATTCGCGCGAGTTTCACACTCGGCGGAGTGGGCGGCGCGATTGCCTATAACCGTGATGAATTTGAAGAACTGGTGCGGAAAGGATTGGCGCTCTCTCCCATTAACGAAGTGCTCATCGACGAATCCATCCTCGGCTGGAAAGAGTACGAGATGGAAGTGATGCGCGACCACGCCGACAACGTGGTTATCATCTGCGCCATCGAGAACTTCGACCCGATGGGGATCCATACCGGGGACTCGATTACCGTCGCTCCGGCCCAGACCCTCACCGACAAAGAATATCAACGAATGCGGGACGCGACGATCGCCGTGATGCGCGAGATCGGCGTCGAGACGGGGGGCTCCAACGTCCAGTTTGCGATCAACCCCGATGACGGTCGGATGGTCGTGATCGAAATGAATCCTCGTGTGAGCCGCTCTTCGGCTCTCGCCTCGAAAGCGACCGGCTTCCCGATCGCCAAGATCGCGGCGAAACTTGCCGTCGGATATACGCTCGACGAAATCCCCAACGACATCACTCGTGAGACGCTGGCCTGTTTCGAACCGACCATCGATTACGTCGTCACCAAGATGCCGCGCTGGACGTTCGAAAAATTCCCGGATGCCGATTCGACGTTAACCGTGCAGATGAAATCGGTCGGCGAGACGATGGCCATCGGACGGACGTTCAAGGAATCGCTCCAGAAAGCGCTCCGCGGGCTCGAGACCGGACACTTCGGCCTGGGAGGCGGCAAGAAGGACTTGTGGGGGACTTCCCGGCAACCGGCGCTCGACGATATCAACCATAAGCTCTCCACCCCCAACGAAGAACGGATTTTCTATCTCCGGTATGCGTTCAAAGCAGGCATGACCGTGGAAGAACTCCATCAGTTGACCGACATCGATCCGTGGTTCCTGGAAAACCTGCGACAAATTATCGCCGTGGAGGAAGAGGTCCGACAGTTCCAACGCGTCCAGGAGCTCTCTCCAGAACTGTTGCGAAAAGCGAAAGAGCACGGCTTTTCAGACATGCAACTCGCGTTCTGGCTCAACTCCTCAGACACCGAAGTCCGCAAGTATCGCAAAGGACTCGGCATCGAGGCGACCTTCAAACAGGTCGATACCTGTGCGGCGGAGTTCGAAGCGTACACGCCGTACTACTATTCGACCTACGAGATGGAGGACGAAACACCCGCCAAAGAAGCCGGTAAGAAACGAATCATGATTCTCGGAGGCGGTCCGAATCGCATCGGGCAGGGAATCGAATTTGATTACTGTTGCTGCCAGGCGGCTTTCGCGCTCGAAGAACTCGGCATCGAAAGCATCATGGTCAACTCGAACCCGGAAACGGTTTCCACCGACTACGACACCTCCGATTATCTGTTCTTCGAACCGCTGACGATCGAGGACGTCCTCAACATCTGCGACCGCATGCAGCCGGACGGCGTCATCGTGCAGTTCGGAGGACAAACTCCGCTCAACCTGGCGAAAGGTCTCGAAGCGGCCGGGATTCCGATTATCGGAACCTCTCCCGACATGATCGACGCCGCCGAGGATCGCAAACGATTTCAGGAGATGCTGCAAAAACTCGGGCTCAAGCAACCCCCCAACGGAATCGCCTACGATGTGGAGGGCGCGCGGAGCGCGGCGGAGGAGATCGAATATCCGGTGCTGGTGCGTCCGAGTTACGTGCTCGGCGGCCGCGCCATGGAAATCTGCTACGACGAACCGTCGCTCGTTCGCTATATGGATGAGGCCGTCGATGTATCTCCCGATCGACCCGTCCTGATCGACAAGTTTCTCGAAGACGCGATCGAGGTGGATGTCGATGCGATCTCCGACGGTGAACTCACCTTGGTGGGCGGCATCATGGAACATATCGAAGAAGCGGGAGTCCACTCGGGCGACTCCGCCTGTGCGTTGCCTCCCTTCTCTCTCGGCGACGAAATGATCGAAGAGATCAAACAGGCCACCTACGCGCTGGCGAAAGAGTTGCAGGTCAGCGGTCTGATGAATATTCAGTACGCCATCAAGGAAACAGACGACAAACCGATTCTCTATCTGCTGGAAGTGAATCCCCGCGCCAGTCGAACCTCTCCCTTTGTCTCCAAAGCCACCAATCGCTCGCTCGCCAAAATGGCCGCCAAGGTCATGGCGGGGCAATCGCTGACCGAGCAGGGCATCACCTCCGAAACCTGGCCCGAACATTACTCGGTGAAAGAATCGGTCTTCCCGTTCTCCCGTTTCCACGGAGTCGATATCGTGCTCGGCCCCGAGATGCGATCCACCGGAGAAGTGATGGGGATCGATCGCGAGTTTCCGTTGGCATTTGCGAAGAGTCAGATCGGAGCCGGCAATACGCTCCCCGATTCCGGAACCGTCTTCATCAGCATGGCCAATAATCGGAAAGAGGCGATGATCGAACCGGCCCGCAGATTGATCGAAATGGGCTACAAAATCATTTCGACCTCGGGGACCGCGAAAGTCTTGGCTGCGGCGGGGCTCGAAGTCAGTTCGGTGAAGAAGTTGCAGGAAGGACGACCCAACCTGCTCGACTACATGGCGAACGGAGATATCCAGATCATCTTCAACACTCCGAGCGGCAAGGGAGCACGCACCGATGAAGGAAAAATTCGCGCAGCGGCGGTCTCTTACGGTGTGCCCTGCGTCACCACATTCCCCGGCTGTCTGGCTGTGGTGAATGCCATCGAGGCACTCCGACAAGCTCCCGAAGTCGAGGTCTGTGCGTTACAGGATTGGTTTGCTCCCGCGTCTCAATAAGCGTTTTGGTGGTGAAAAACGCTTTGCTTTGGTCCGCAAAGTGAAAAAAAATAAATTGAGACAGAGTCTCAGTTTGCCAGAACCCCTAGGGAATGAACGTTTTGTGATCTTTCTGTGAAGAGACCGGCTCGGTAGGTCCTGAAATTCCGATTTTCCATCTTGCCGGGAAGCATCAGGACCTATACATTCCGAATTGTCGTTGCCCGCTGTATATCCAGTAGCTCACCGAGTTATGCCGATTCCGGCATTTTGGGACACCGTGACGCTCATCTCGGTTCGATTCGAACCATTCGGTCTTCCATCCACTCACTGACAATTCGTTTGACTCAGGAGATCGGGCCATGACGACGCCTTCCGTCAGAGTTTCTATCTTGCGCATTATTTGTGTCGCTTCGGTGCTTAGCCTCGGCATGGGGTGGATCGGCCACCGCATTCACGAATCGCTTCAGTCGGCAGAGATCGAGGTCAGGAACGACTGGCCGACCGCACTTCCCAAAGAGGCGAACCGCGTTCGCGCTTTCAACGGGATGTCGATGGTCGCTCCCGTCGGCTGGTTTTCCACCATTGCCGAAGATTCCATCGAAGTGGAAGCTCCGGGAACGGATCTTTGCCGCAGTAAGTTTCGAATTGAAGCAGTCAAAGATCCCTATAAACACCAGCGCCCCTTGCCGCGAACCAGCCTGTTTCAGGAGGGACACGCCTGCGTTAAAATTCTGCACGTCAAAACGACGCCGACGGATCCCTTCATCCACGAAGCAAAAGTCATTGTGGAGCGAGAAGGCTCTCTGTACGAGCTCACCTTCTCCACTTACAAACACTTTACCGGTCATATCCCGGGACGCATCTGGAATTATTTCGAGACGTTCGAACAAGCCGACAAAACATTAACGGCCATGAGAGACTAGATCGCGTCCAGCGTAGACGTAACGCCAATTTCTCGCCTGGGTCAACAGTCTGTGAGGAAGCCTTTTCGCGCTGAAAGTGCTTTCTTACGGACTGTGCGGCGAGCTCTGCCAATCTGGAGCTTTCAGTTCCCGTAAGACAGCATACAACAGTGCCCCCCAGGCCGCCGCGTTCGGCAGCGAAAACGTCAGGTACAGCGTTAGCATCCGCTGCTCGGCGGAGAGCGGAAACACTTCCAGGTACAGGCTAATCTCGGGAGCGTACAGTACCGCCGCGCGTCGAAACCCTGCCAGCAACATCGCCAGACCGATCCAGACCGCGGTCCCCGGCTTTCGGCTCGACCAGTAGAAGCAGATCACGCCGCCCACGCTCCAGACGAGAAATTCGGGAATCGACGCGAGCATGTTGTATGTCTGAAAGGTGTCCATCGGGCGGCCTGTGCAATTGGAATCTGAAATCGTTCGTCATTTCTCCATCATAGACGATTCCCGACCAGATTCCTCAAACGGGGGATGTTTCTTCGCAGGAGACACGGTCGAGTTTTTTCAAGATCCGATGAGCGCCAAACTGCGTTGACTCTTGGAACCACGTTTATTGAGAGTTTTGATGCCGGACTGCAGCACCAACCATATCGAAACATTCCGGAAAACCTTTCTCCAGCGCTGGCTCGGTTGGCGGGGAGTGGTGCTGTTTTTTGTTCTCATGCTGATTTCCTTGCCGTTTCTGTATCGAGGTTATCGATTGGGACAAGTGCCAGTCCTCGATCCTCCTTTTGACGTCGAGGAGTTTACGCGGCCGATCCCCGACGACGAGAACGCCTATCACGGCTTCGAGCAGGCTTATGGCGAACTGGTCGATGTTCCCGACGCGGAGTACGAAGCTTACAACGCTCAACTCGAAACCGGCTGGGATTTGGGCACGGATGTTCTCGAACGACATCTCGACAACAATCGGCGCGCCCTCAAAACCTGGCGGGAAACCTGCGAGTTGGATCAATATCAGCCCCATCCCTACCAAACTCAAGATGATGGCCCTTTAATTCCCGTTATTGATTCGCGAGAATTATGTCGTCTCGCAGAAATTCAGATTCAGAAGTCTGCCAAACTCGGCACACCGAAGAAAGCTTTGCCCTGGATTCGTGCTTCCTTGAGACATGCCTATCTTATTCGTCAACGAGGCCCCATTAACAACTATCAGGTCGGTGTTGCGTACTTCAGCTCTTCTTCTTGCGTGATTAATGACTGGTCCTCTCATCCTCAGCTCACTCGTACCGAGTTAGATGAAGCAATTCAGGAATTAGTCACCGCGCGACAATTAAACCCCGAATTCTCAGAAGTCCTCAAAGCCGAGTGCCTCGCGAATGCGTCATTATACGAACTGTGGTCGGTCGAGTTGGATCAGCATGTTCACGACACGATTGGTTCTGGTGAAGTAAGGCTTGGCTCCAATTGGAGAGCATGGCTGGAAGGAGAACCCGCATACACAGTTCGTCTGTTTCCTCACATGGCTCAAAACCATCTGCGATTCATTCATCGCGACCGACGCGACCGACCTGCCATCATTCACGGAAGCGTTTTTGATGCTACCGCCAGCTCTCCCTCCAAAAGTAGCCTTCTTACCAGCCATGAACTGGATACACTGATTTCCCAATCACTCATTTCAGGTCAGTCCTGGCTTTCCTCAGGGCTCAGAGCCACTGATCGCGATGAAGCCCGCTATCGTTGCCTGCTCGTCGCTCTCGCCGCCCAGGCCTATTTCCGCGATCACGGCGAGTTTCCGGCTGATGCAGCAGAACTCATCCCCGAGTACCTCGACGAAATTCCCGATGACCTTTATTCGCCGACACCCGCGCCACTCATTTATCGCCGCGACGGAGAGGGAGCGGTCGTCTACAGTCGCTTTGAGAATGAAATCGACGACGGCGGTCTAGAAGTTGACTATTCTGAACGATCGGTCAGTAACGAACTCCTCGAGCTCGGCTACCGCATTCGGTCTCCTTTGACGCAGCCGTTGTATGCACCGAAATGATTATTTAGCATTCATGATAACTATACATAAAAATATGCAGTCTTCGGAGAGAGAGTGATGGGCACCAATGAAACGAACCCGGTTCAGAAAACCTTACTCCAACGCTGGATCGGTTGGCGGGGAGTGGTCGTCTTACTTGTACTGACGCCGCTATTGACTCCGTTCCTGATTCGAGCATGGAAACTGCGCGGAGTTCCCGACTTTCCTGAGCCCTTTGATACGAAACCCATCCTCGAATATCGCGTGCCCGACGAAGAAAATGCTTTCACCGAATATCGCAAAGCGATCTCTCTCTATCAGCAGCCGTCCGAGACAGTCAAAGAATTACGAGGCCGAATTATTGAAGACGGATGGTACATCGATAACGTTCTCATCCGAGATTTTCTTACTGAGAATGATGAAACGCTAATGACTTGGAAGAAAGGGACCACCAGGGACCGCGCGCTCTTTTTGCCAGCAAGTGAATATGAACTGGATATGGATCTCGAATTGATTCAGGAGATGCGCGAGCTCCACGGAACAGCCATGTTGCGATGCCTTCAGTTGGAGGCAGAAGGGAAACCTCAGGAAGCGTGGGAATGGTATCGGGCAGCGATCCGTGCCTCTCGACATCTCGGCACGCACGGCGGAATCATCGAACGCCTGGTCGGGATTACACTTTTCTCAAGCTCAGTCGATCGATTGGAAAGTTGGTCTTCTCATCCACAAATCGATTCTGAAAGTCTAAAGCTTGCTCTCGAACAATTGCAAACTGACTGGAATTTGACGGAATTGGATTCAAAAACTCTCAAAATTGGATATCTAACCTTCCAGCATTCGCTGGAAAGCTTTATCGAGGAATTCAATACTGAGAAAGGTTTGCCTGCCTTTGCTCCGAATATCTTTAACTTGGTCGGAGAACCTGAACTCTCTCGCCGATTGTCAAGAATCCACGTTCACAACCTATTAATGTTTTGTGACGATCTTCGCAGGAATCGCCCCGAAGTTTCTTCAACTTATTCGGTATTCGAAGACCCCGCAGGCTTTTCACTGGGAGATCACAAGTGCGATGCTGATAATTATGAGCAGGCAATGGATCGATCCATCGTCGCCAAAATGATGTTACCCTCGTTTGCCTCTATCATCGATTCCACGGATCGTGAAATAATGCGTTATCAATCGTTACGTATGGCTCTCGCTGCCCAAGCCTATTTCCGCGATCATGGCAATTTCCCATTAGATGCAGCGGACCTCGTTCCCGAGTACCTTGACGAAATCCCTGATGATCTTTATTCGCCGACACCCGCGCCCCTCATCTACCGCCGCGACGGAGACGGGGCGGTCGTCTACAGTCGCTTTAGAAACGAAGTCGATGATGGCGGAACCAAAGTCACCTATCGGGAGGTTAAAGATTCTGGAGATGGATTGACGGATTACGGCGTGCGCATCCGCCATCCGCTCGGCAAACCCCTCCGCGCTCCGAAACCGTTCTCAAACTGAATCCTGACTCCTGTTTCCCATCTCCTCGAATCCGTATCACACCCACCCTCACTTCACTCCCAGCATGCGATCGAGAGAGTCCGACGTCTGATGGATCAACGCTTCCGGAAAATGCTGATACGGATGGAAGTATTCGAACGTGAGATAACCTCGGTAGCCGACCTCATCGAGAGCGTCGAGCACCGCCGGCCAGTTCGTCGTTCCGTCGAGTAACGGACGGAAGGATTCCAGCGAATGATCGGTTCCCTTTTTACTGTACTCCTTGAGATGGATATTTTTGATGCGATCACCCAACATCGGAATCCAGTGCTCGGGGAACTGGTACTCCATGATGTTGCCGGTGTCGAAATGCACGTTGACAAACTCGCTGTCGAAGCTGTCGACGAAGTCGATCATCTCGAAAGGCGATAACAGGTAGCCGTTAAAGAAAATGTTTTCGATATTCAGGTGCACGCCCAGCTTCTCGGCGCCCGGCAGCAATTTGCCGATCGCTTCCCGCGCCCGCCGGTCGCAAACATCGTTCGGCGTTGGATCGTGATCGGATCGCCAGGGCATGTGGACGGCACCTGGGACGACCAGCAGATTGTCGGTCCCGAGATCGTGGGCCGCTTGCGTCATTTTGCCGGCCAGTTCCATTCCCCGCGCACGTTCCGCCGGATCGTTGCTCGTCAGTGGGTACGGCCAGAACAGAAACGAGCAGACGCCGCTGATTTCGAGGCCGATCTTTTCGGCGGTGCGGCGGATGACGTGGAACTCTTTCGTTCCCGATTCCGGGGACAGGTCGCTCTCGAGATCGTAATTGAGTTCGATGCCGTCGAAGCCAGCGTCCTTGGCCAGTTGCAGACACTCGGTCAACGACATCTTATCGGGATAGGGAAACGCCCACAGGTTGATCGATTTTTTCATGTCGTATTTTCGGGGCGTCGTTTCCTCGGCATTGGCCGTTTGCGACGCAGACGTCAAGCTCCCGGCCGCACCCAGAGCGGCCAGACTCATCCACTCGCGTCGATGCATGTGTGACGAATTGAAAAACGACTCGGGCATGGGACCTGTCATACGACCTGCTCCTGTGGGATGGGATAGTACAAATCCAAATTACTGACCGGCATCCAGACATGCCAGCAATTCTTTCCACAGGATGCATTTGCTCAAAGTTCAACGTGACTTACATGCCCACATTGACTGTAATGATAGCCACACACAAAACTTCCACCGGAACAATTCATGAGATCTATCCTCGGCTGTCTGCTGCTACTCAATAGTCTCTCACTCTTCGGCGAAGAACCGCTGGCGATCCTCAATCTTCCCAACTCGGGAACCGATCCCGCCGCCATCAATTACGACCAGCTCCCCAGACTCTCCGGCGAACACGCGATCATCAATCAGGTTGCTTACTCTCCTGATTTCCAGCCGGGTGACAAGCTGGAAATGAACAGGATGCGGCTGCAGTTACACAATTATCTCGCCTGGTACGACGGGCGGTTCTGGTGTATCTGGAGCGATGGCCCAAGGATCGAAGACTGGCCAACGCAGGAAATCAAATACGCGACCAGCAAGGACGGCATGGCTTGGAGCGAGGCGAAATCGATCACAGGGACTCCCGATGAACCCTACGCCTATATTGCCCGCGGCTTGTGGATTCGAGACGGAGAGTTACTGGCACTCGGTGCACACTACAAAGGGAAGGGAGCGTTCGGCGTTGATAAGGAGCTGGAACTCCGCGCGTTCGTCTGGGACAAAGCGAATCAGCAATGGTCCCTCAAAGGAAAAGTCTACGACAACGCCATTAATAACTTTCCGCCTCAGAAACTCCCCAACGGGAACTGGATTCTCACTCGCCGTGACTCCCGGTTCAATGTGACTATGCTCATCGGCGGAAAGGAGCAACTGGACGACTGGCAGGCGTACCCTGTCGTACGAATGAACGAAGTAAAAGGTTTCCGCCCGGACGAACCGATTTTCTGGCAGCTACCGAACGAGAAACTCAACGCCCTCCTCCGGGACAACGGCGGGTCGCAACGTCTATTCCACGCCACCTCGACCGATTTCGGTAAGACCTGGACGACGCCCCGACTTACAAACTTTCCCAACTCGACCAGCAAGATTTTTTCCATTCCCACCAGTCGCGGCTATCGCGTCATGATTTCCAACGCCAACCCGGAGCTGGGACGACGGCAATTGCATCTCTCCATCAGTGAAGACGGCGTCCACTTTAACCGCATGGCACAACTCGATGTCCCCGCGCCGGAAGCTCCGCCCGGCTTCGAGAGCATCTGGAAGAAGTTCAACAAAGGAATCGCCAGCTTGCAGTATCCGCACGTCATCGAACACGACGGTCATTTATGGATTGCCCTTTCCCGCTGCAAACTGCAAACGGAGATTTTCCGCGTTTCACTCGATAAACTCGATCGATTGCGAGGGGAAAAGTGAGGCTTCCATGAACACAGAGCTTGATCCAACCGGTAACAAGCCATCGTTCGTCGCAAAACTATTGCGACCGAAGGTGATGATCCTGGCATTTCTTTTGTTTTTGATTCTGGTCTCTCCGTTGCTGATCCGAGGGTGGTTTTTGAGAGGCGTTCCGAATGTTCCTGAACCGTTTGATCGAGAGCCACTGTTGGAATACTCGGTCCCCGATAATGAGAATGCCTATGCCGACTATCAGTCGGCAAAATCACTATATGTGAATGCCTCTCAGGCTCTGAGCGAACTGCGTGATCGAATCAACGAAGATGGCTGGCATCTGGCGAACGATGACATCCGGCAGCATCTGCACGACAACGAAGATGCACTCCTCGCCTGGAAAAATGGGACTGAGAAAGACAAAGCACTCTATATCGCTGCCAAAGACTACTCAATTGCCGTCTTGCTGGAAGTCACACAAGAACTGCGAGAGTTACATAGAACGGCGATGTTGCGATGCAAAGAGCTCGAAGCCGAGGGTAAACCGCAGGAAGCGTGGGAGTGGTATCGAGCCTCGATCCGCGCCAGTCGGCATGCCGGGACGCATGGCGGATTGATGGAAAGACTGGTCGGAATCGCTCTTTTTCAGACAACGGCTGACCCACTGCAAACCTGGGCGGCTTATCCGGAATTGACGGCGGACGATTTGCGGAAGGCGATCGAACAATTGCAGTCTGACTGGCAACTGACCGAGAAGATATCGACCTCGCTGCAGATTGAATACCTCGCTCTGGATCAAGCGATCAAAAACTACAGTGAGGAAGGATTGGTTCCGATGGGCGAGTCGCTGCCGGGGACTCCAGGACTGCTGTATATTCTCGGCGAGCCGGAACTCTCCCGGCGAGTGATGAGCATCTACTTTCGCAATCAACTGAAGTTTTGCGACTTACCTGTCTACGAACGTCCCCGCACAGTGAGCAGGAACGACCTGTACGACGATCCTCGAGGGTTCGAGCTGGGTGACGGCGACCACTGGGACGCCACGGGATTCGAGACGGCGTTTCAACGTGCCATTCTGGCAAGATTAGTATTACCGGCGACGAGTCAGATTCAGCGCGCCTTAGATCGCGAAGAAGCCAAGTATCGCACTTTGCTGGTGATGCTCGCGGGGCAAGCTTATCGCCGAGACCACGGAGAGTTCCCCAACACTCTCGACGAACTGGTCCCCGATTACCTCGACGCAATTCCGGTCGACAACTACGATGGCAAGCCGCTCAAATATCGTTTCGATCCGGAAGGTCCGGTGGTTTACAGCGTTTTCGAGAACGGCATCGACGACGGCGGGTTGGACTGGTCTCACCAACATCGGACTTCCGCTCGCGGTCCGGACGACTACGGCGTGCAACTGAAACTCTTCCGGCCGGACCCGCTCCGCGCAGAGAAACCCTGACTTTCGTCCCAAGTTCATGCTTCTTGTTGAGCGTGCGGTTTCTCTTTTGAACTCGGATAGAACATCTGCGTTCTTTTTTTGCCGCTCCCGATTCAGTTTCCGATCGCGTTTCTCTCGACGCGATCAATGTGGAGTTTCTGATTCTGGAACACCGATTTCAGTTCGGAGTGTGCTTCAAATTCTTCACTCGGTTGGCTGTACCAACCGATCACGTAATCGACCTGGTCTCGATGGTCGTACGTGAAAAAGTCGCCTCGTCCTCGTTCATAGCCGGGTTGAAATTGAATGAGAAAATGATCGACTTCCGCCTGGTAAAGATCGAGCGGCACGATCGACGACATGAAGCAGTAATAGCTGGTTCCGTTGGCGAGATACCCCTGGAATTCCGTCGCGGGATCGGAGTCTTCGCGATAGAGAACATCGCCGGGGCTGAAAACGTCCCGGCCGGAGAGAAAGACGTCAATCTCCTCGTTCGCGGCGTTCGTGAAAAGAGTCACGCAAGCCAGATGCACAGCCACGAGGCCGTGGAGATAATAAATGACCACCGAACGGAGTTCGCCTTCCAACGGCACGCACAGGCACGCCGCTCCAAAAATGAAGACGTTGAGTGCAAACCGGATTTTCAAAAAGCCTCCATGCGCTCCCAGCATGTCGGGAAAGATCAGATACGCCAGCAGGGAAACCGCCCCGAAGATCAACGTGATGATTTGAGCCTTCTTAAGCCGAATTTCCGCAGAGAGGAGACGCTTCTTCTGAAACCAGGCAGCCCCCAGAATCAGTCCGTACACACAGACGATCAACGTCCCGTAAGGCAGATAGTCGTAGCTATAAGGCACGTACCCTTCCGTCACCATCAGGACGAGATCTTCGTAAACACCTGAAAAAGAAGGGCGAATCTCGGCGAGCGCTGCCAGGATCCCTTGCTGGTCCCCGGCGGGAGTTTCAGCGTGCGCCGTGCGGAAGAGGTAGTCCGCTGTCAACAGCAAGCCGGGTAACGCCGCGGCGATCAGAAGAATAAGCCGGCGGAACCGGAAGTGCCCCATGACCGCGAGAATGAAGACAGCACTCGCGACCGCCATCAGGAAGCCGAGCAAGTGACAAAAATAGGTAGCCGTTAACAGTCCTGAAAGAATCAGCCACTGCTGCCCTGTGGGCCGTTCGGCATATCGAAACAGGAAACCGAGAATCGTCAGATAGAGCGCCAGGCTGAAGTTGTAATTGTAAAACCCCATGTAGAAGGTGCCGTTAAAAATCAGCAAAAAGCCAATCGCTGAAACGGTTCGGGCCCCCTCTCCAAAACTGCGCAGGAAATAGAGAAACGCGAACGTCATCGCGACCACATACAGCGAGACCAGAACTTTCTCCGCGATTAACGGCGGAAAAACCGCCATCAACCCCCTCAGCAGCCAGACGGTCGTCAGGTTCGGCACTTGCGTACGGCTGAACGTGAAGTATTCAGCGAAATTCGTTTGCGGCGAGTCGTAATTCCGTTCGATGAACCGACTCGCCAGATGCGCCGGCCCGTCGCGCGTCGGAATGTACGTAAAGCTCCAGATGATTACCAGATGGGCAATCAGCCAGCCCCACCACAGAGCCCGCTCAAGGCGCGAGGATTTTTCGTCCGACCGTGGTTGGGAGGAGGTGGGATTATTCACGCATCGCACACCTTTTGATGATCGAGGGAATCAGGAATCCCTCTTAATGTACGCGTTAATGCACGCGCTGTCCCGGAACCGCTCCGTCGTCGGGACTCAGCAGGAACACATCCGCGCCGCCGGGACCACTCGCACAGACCATTCCCTCGGAGAGGCCGAACTTCATCTGACGCGGCTTCAGGTTCGCCACGCAGACCACCAGCTTCCCGACCAGTTCGTCCGGCTCGTACGCTTTCTTGATCCCGGCGAAGACATTCTTTGTCACGCCACCACCTAGACTCAAAGTGAGTTGTAACAGCTTGTTCGCTTCGGGCACATGATTCGCTTCGACGATCCGCGCGACCCGCAGATCGACTTTCATGAAGTCCTCGATCGTACATTCCTCGGTCAGCGGCTCCGCTTCGAGCGCTTCCGGGCCGTCGTTCCACTGATCGGTGGCGGCGGGAGTGTCTTCGTTGGTCTGTTCGTCTTTGGATTCTTCCGTCATGGCGTCTACTTTCTTGGGGTCAATGCGTTGCAGCATATGTTCGAATTTGTTGACCGTCGTACCGGTCAAGGGTGTCTGGGAATCGTCCCAGTGAGTAATTGGTTGAGTCAGCAGAGCGTCCGTCTTCGCGGTCAACTCCGGCAACACTGGCGTGAGGTAGACGATAATCTGTCGGAACAGGTTCAGTCCCACCGTGCAGATGTCGCGCAGTTCGTCCGCTCGCTCCGGGTCTTTCCGCAGCGTCCAAGGCTCGCGTGTTTCGATGTACTGATTCGCCCGGTCCGCGAGCAGCATAATCTCTCTCATCGCGGCGGCGTAGTTACAGGCTTCGTAATACTCGGCGATCTTCTCCGCGACCTCCGCCCCCTGCTGGAAGAGTCCGCCGTCGTCCGGGTAAGTCTCAGACAGGTTCTGATCGGCGACGAACTTCGCACACCGGCTGGCGATGTTGACCACCTTGCCGACGAGGTCCGAGTTGATCTTCTGCTGAAAGTCGTCGAGGTTCAGATCGATGTCGTCCACCCGCGGCCCGAGTTTACTGGCGAAATAGTACCGCAGATAACTCGGATCGAGATGATTCAGGTACGTCGACGCGAGCACGAACGTCCCTTTCGACTTCGACATCTTCTCGCCGTCCACATTCAAAAATCCGTGAATGTGGATCTTCTCCGGGAGTGTGAACCCGGCGGTCTTCAGCATGCCGGGCCAGAACAACGTATGGAAATATGTGATGTCCTTGCCGATGAAGTGATGAATCTCGGTCTCCGGATTCTTCCACCAGTCGTCGAGATTCTGGCCGTTCTTCTGACACCACTCCCACGTCGAGGCGATGTAACCAATCGGCGCGTCGAACCAGACGTACCAGTAATTGCCGGGCGAGTCCGGAATCTCGAACCCGAAATACGGGGCCGGTCGCGAGATATCCCAGTCCCGAAGTTCCTCGTGCAGGAAGTGACCTTTGAGATAGTTGGCGATCTCCGATTGCAGGTGCTCGCCGCTCTGTGTCCATTCATCGAGGAACTCGTGTAACTGTTCCAACTCGATAAACAGATGCGTCGACTTCCGCAGTTCCGGCGTCGCCCCCGAGACCGTACTGACCGGGTCGATCAGTTCGGTCGGTGTGTACGTGTGCCCGTTATCGCAGTTGTCTCCCGGCTGATTCGTCAAATGACAATGCGGACACGTCCCGCGTACAAACCGGTCCGCGAGGAAGATCCCTTCTTCGGGATCAAACAACTGCTCGATCTCCTTCTCGATGACGAGACCCGCGTCGCGGATCGATTTCCAGATCTCCGCACACAGTTCTTTGTTCTCATCGCTGTTTGTGCTGCCGTAATTGTCGAATTCGATCCCGAAGCCGGCGAAGTCCCGGACGTGGGCCTCCTTCATATCGGCGATCAACTCCGCTTCCGAGCGGCCTTCGTTCTTCGCGCGGATCATAATCGCCGTCCCGTGCGTGTCGTCGGCACAGAAAAACCGGCATTCTTGGCCGCGCAGCTTCTGAAACCGGACCCAGATGTCGGTCTGCAGATATTCGACCAGGTGTCCGATATGAATGTGTCCGTTGGCGTACGGCAGGGCGGCGGTCACCAGAATTTTGCGAGCGGAATCTGACAGAGGGGCACCTCGGATTCTTTAGAATGCGGTAAATGTTGATCAGTTCAGATGTTGCGTTGTGTCATCCACGGGAGGAAACACGACAGGTCGCCTCTCCGGGAAACGTCGCCACTATCTTAGGACAATTTGGATCCTGACGGGAGCGAGTGATGGCGAAATCCGCCAGAAACCGGACGATTGAGAGGGACACCGGTCGAATTGAGGATGTTCCGAAAATTGCGGAAAAAAATTGTTGCCGGGCCGGTTGACGCACGGCTTGCCTGCGGTACAATGACTCTCCGCGATGTGCGAATCGCTCAAAGGTTCTTAAGCACTTAAGAGTTTTCTGCGAAGAGCGTATCGCCTGATCTTTGACAATTTGGTTGGTGGATAGATGATTGTGTGGCCCTTGCAGGTCGG
>JABURQ010000017.1 GCA_014762625.1 Planctomycetaceae bacterium
ATGTGGTCTCACAATTGACTGTAAACGCAGCACAACAGGCCATTCCCAGACAGACACGATTTCAGATTTCGCGGCGGACGAACCCAAAACCGGGCAAAACCATCGGGTTTCGTTCGAAGATGAGAACTTGAGAAGTTGAGGTCTTGCAAAAAGCTCATCTTTGAAAACCCCCGAGGTTCAGCCATTAAACAACGGAATTTCTTTCAAACGCGGCCAGGAGATCACATCACTGATATCTGTCTCCTGAATCCTGACTCCTAAATCCTCTGCCTGACAACAAATCCGTTTCTCAGCACACGGCTAACTTGCAATCCTTCCCGCAGCGGAGAACAATTTTGTCATGCTTCTCGTGATCGACAATTACGATAGCTTCGTGCATAACCTCGCCCGCTACTTGGAAGAGCTCGGTTGTGAGACGATGATCGTGCGCAACGACGCCGTCTCACTCGATGAGATACGCGAACTGAACCCCGCAGCGATTATCCTCTCCCCCGGTCCCTGTACGCCGAACGAGGCCGGCCTCTGCGAGGCGGTGATCCGAGAGTTCGGCCCCACACTCCCGATGCTGGGAGTCTGCCTCGGGCATCAGTCGATCGCCACGGCGTTGGGCGGCACGCTCCGACGGGCCGACGAGCCGGTCCATGGATTGACATCGGAGGTCACCCACTCAGGCCAGGCGATCTTTGCCAACTTGCCACAACCACTGAAGGTGACTCGGTATCACTCGCTGATTGTGGACGAAACCACGCTACCCGAAAGTTTGCAGATCACTTCACGAACCGCAGACGGAATCATCATGTCGCTGCAACATGAGTCCTGGCCTCTGGTTGGGGTTCAGTTTCATCCCGAATCGGTCCTCACCGAACAGGGACACACGATTTTGGAGAATTTTCTCTCTTCCGCCGGTATTCCGGTCTCAGAGAACAAGCAGCGAGAAGTGTTTCCCTCTCAGTGTGAAACTGAAGAAGATTGGAAAATTTTTCCGAATATGCGGCCTGTAAGCTGGCAAGAGAGGTAAGCCAGAGGTACTGTCGGGAAATCACTTAGAAACTTTGAAGGATCAATTTCGAAGAGAAAGACGGGAAAAAACAAGGACGAAACATTCGCTGACCGCCGGCAGCCACATCTCAATCGACGCACGGAAGCCCCCTCAACCGCTGACGAGCCTGTCCATCACAACGGATGTGAATCTTCTGCTCAATCGATGAAACCGGATCCTCTTTGACCGGAGATCCGCTCTCGTACCCGGACTGCGATCTGTTTCACGTCCAATCCGCCTCGAAAAACCGATAAAACCAAAAGGCACGCGGATTTCATAGCCCCGATTTCGCCACATTCGATGTTCCTTGAAACAACCTGAACATCTCTGCCAGGGACGGCGGCGGACAAGGTGAGGACCACCAGATCGAATTAAATCGGGAAGAGAGAGAAGGAATCATGAGAAAACAGCGACCGTCCCTGAAGTTCATGACGTTCATTATCGTCACGTCCCTATCCATCGTCTCCAGCGTATCGGCGGAGGAAGCCACCTCCGGTGACTGGTTGACGAGCTACGAAGCTGCCATGAAAACGGCCCGCGAACAGCAGAAACCGGTGCTGCTCCACTTTCATGCCAAATGGTGCGGTCCGTGTCGTTCGATGGAACAACAGGTTCTCCACACCCCCGAGATCAAGCGTCTGATCGATGAAGACGTGATCGGCGTCAAGATCGACAGCGATCGGAACCCGGCAATCATCAAACGATTCGGGATCGGAGCGCTCCCCAGCGATCTGGTCATCGATCCGGACGGCAAGATTCTGTATCGAGGTTCGGGATTCAAATCGAAGAACAGTTACCTCCGCGTAGTGACAACCTCGGCGAGTAAGTTTGAACCGAAGAAACTCGAGATGACGGTCACTCCCGAGGAGCCTGCCAATGAGGAAGAACCTGTCTTACTGGGTTTGGAAGGCTTCAGTCCGGTCGTGTTGCTGACGGATCGAAAATGGGTCGAGGGGAAAGCGGAATTCCTTTCGGAATACAAGGGCATGGTTTACCACCTGCAATCGGAAGAAGAGCAACGCATCTTCGAGTCCGATCCGGAACGTTACGCTCCTCAGTTGCTTGAATGCGACCCGGTGGAAATGTACTTCCGCGACAAAGCGATCCGCGGCTCGACGCAGTACGGTGCCTACTTCGACGGCAAACTCTATCTGTTTACCTCTCACGAAAATCGTGAGACCTTCAAAAAGAATCCGCTGAAGTTCACCGCGACCCGACACGTCATGCGAGCTTCCGACATCATCCTGCAATGAGCCGGTTGATCACGGAGCGTCAATCAGCGTCACGGGAGCCGGGTCCGGCTGTTGGATTCTCTGGCGATACCGATGGTAGAACTCCGTCTGACGCGATTCGGGTCGGTAGGGCTGACCGTCGATGAAGATGCCGTGAATTTGAGCGGTGTGTTGCAACGGCGAACCGTCGGTCACAATCAACGTCGCACGTTTTCCAACTTCCAGCGAACCGAGTTCTTCATCCAGACCGAGGATTTCCGCCGCCGAAAGGGTCACCGCCCGTAATCCCGCTTCCGGCGGCAGCCCGAAAGCGACCGCCCGAGCGGCTTCAAACGGAGCGTTGCGGGAATTGGAGGCACTATCGGAGCGAATACAGAATCGAACGCCAGCCGCGTGCAATCGTCCCGCATTGGCATACGGAGCGTCATACGGATCCCACGACTCATGAGGACGACGCATCACCGGTCCGACAATGACCGGGATGTCCCGTTTTTTCAATTCGTCGGCTACTTTCCAGGCATCGCCGGCTCCCGCCAGAATCAGTTTCACCTTTTCTTCTTCGGCGAACAGAATCGCTTCCACAATTTCCTTCCGAGTATGGGCTTCGACGATGACGGGTTTCTCTCCGGCGAGATATGGCAACATGGCTTCGAAACGAGGGTCTTTCAAAATCGACTGTTCCGAGGCTTCCGCCGCTGTCTTTGCCTCTCGATAGACTCTGGCTTCCGCGAAGAAGTCTTTCAGAGACTCCACCCGCTTCTTATTGTCTCCACCCGGCCAATTGATGCCCAAGGCGGCCTCGAGATCGATGGTCACTTGCGGAGTCGTC
>JABURQ010000048.1 GCA_014762625.1 Planctomycetaceae bacterium
TTGAAGAAAATTACTCCCGCGACGCAATCGTGATTGGTAGGTTCGGTGAGCAGCGCACCGACGAGCACATCGGAACCGCGCGGTTCGTTGATGACGGTCGAGCGGAAATCGTCAAATTCGTCGCGAAATCGAAGCCGACGTTCTTTCAGCGATCCCGTGCCGAGATCGGGACCTCCCGCAATCACGGTTCGCGTCGGTTCTCCCCCGGTATGGGAATCGATGACCTGAATCGAATTCACGTCGGACTTCTTTCTGGCTGCGTGAGTCACTCCGGCTTAGTCTTTAAGAGACCGAGAGTGCGGGACGCGTTTCGATCCCTTTGCGAATGATTTCCAGAACTCGTTCGCGTTCTTCTCCCTCAAGCGGCAACCGCGGAGCGCGGGTCAATTCCGAACCGTAATCGCATTCCGCCACAGCCAGTTTGATGTATTGCACCAGTTTGACAAAGGTATCGAGGTGCAGGAGTGGTGTGTACCACTGGTACACTTCGCGAGCCTGCTCGAAGTCTCCCGCTTGTAACAAATCCCAGAGCAATCGGTTCTCGTGAGGAAATGCGTTGACCAGACCGGAGACCCAGCCTTCAGCCCCCAGAATGAACGATTCCATCACCAGATCGTCCACGCCGCACAACAGCGTATAGCGATCGCCGCAGAGGTTGCGTAAATCAGTGATGCGGCGGGGGTTCTCGGACGATTCCTTAATGGCCACGAATTTCGGTTCGTCCGCCATGTCGGCGAACATTTCCGGAGTGATATCAACGCCGTAGGAGACCGGATTGTTGTAACACATGATCGGCAGGTCGGACGACGAGGCGACCGACCGGAAATGATGCATTGTCTCGCGGGGGTCCGATTTGTAGACCATCGCCGGCAAGACCATCATGCCGTCCACACCGGCGGCTTGAGCATCGGCGGCAAATCGACACGCCAGCGAAGTGGAGCATTCGGCGACCCCGGTCAAAACGGGGATTCGGCCATCGACGTGGTCCGCTGTTGTCTTGAGGACCTCCAGTTTCTCATCGTATGACAGAGAACAATTCTCCCCCACGGTTCCCAGCATGATGATGCCGTGGATTCCGGCTTCGATCATCTGATCGACATGTGTCATCGTCGCGTCAAGATTCAGGGATTCATCATCGTGAAAATGAGTAACGGCAGCGGGATACACTCCGGTCCAGGCAGTGGTCATACTTCAAAACCTTCAGAAAACAGGTATCTATCGATTGGACAAAAGAAGGGGATCGATTCAGAGTATCTAAAGTATTCAAAAGGCACAACAAATTCCATAAGTGACTTTGCACTTTATGTAAAATTAGTGAGATTTGTTCTCGAAGATGTTAAGTTTTCACGGCTGAACAGAAAACTGACCTGTTCGAGAATCAACACTGGAAGAGACTTATGACTATTACGGATTACATCCGTAGCGACCTGGCTCGGCGAATTCGGATCGGAAAAAACATTCCGGAGAAATTGACGCTCGCCGCTCTCGCGGATGAATATGAAGTCAGCCTGACACCGGTTCGGGAAGCGATCGGTTTGCTTCATGAAGACGGTCTGGTCCTCAAGGGGGAGAACCGACGTTTGATCGTGAACCCCCAACGGGTCGGCGAGAGCACGGAAGAGGAACTGGGTGCACCTCCCAAACCGATCGACTGGGAAAACGTTCTCACACAACACGTTCTTTATGAGAGCCTGCGCGGGTCGCAGGAGTTTCTGCGGGAAGAAGTGCTGACCGAACGTTACGGCGTCGGGCGGACGATTTTGCGTCAGGTCTTCAGCCATCTCGCCGGGAGCGGATTCCTGATCCACGAACCCCGTCGAGGCTGGCGGGTGCGTGAGTTGACCGACGACGACTTGCGCGACTACATCGACATTCGCGAAACACTGGAACTCAAGGCTTTGCAACTGGCGCTCCCTCATTTGCAGCAATCGCGATTGCAGGTCATTCTGGACGGGAACCAACCGGACGAACGCAACCGTCCTCAAATCGACAATAATCTCCACCGCTATTTTATCGGCCTGGCCGACAACCGTTATATCACCGAATTCTTCCAGCGGTACGGAGCGTTCTATCAACCGCTGTTCGATTACGCGGCGCTCGGGGGCGACGTCCTCGGGGAAATGGCCTCTCATCACCGTGAGATCCTGGAAAGTCTGATCAAAGGTGAGGAACAGCCGGCCCGCGAGGCACTCAGCCGCCACATCCGCGCGCAATATTCCGCCGTCCTGAAAGTGATCGACAAACTCGACCTCCGAAACAACGACGGAGAGCCGATCGAAACTCACATCTCCGGCTTACCGGGAGAAAAAGACAAAGTGACGGAAGCGTAACGCACTTATCTTTTACCAACGACCAGCGAGACGTTGTTTACTGGTGCAGCACAATGGGCATCGGCGTGAATCCGATCACGATGAACGCCAGCGTCAACCAGCCCAGAACGATGCGAAACCATCCCAGTTCGATATTGTCGTCCGCCGTGGGGGGATGTTTCGGCCCGAAGAGCGTTATCAGAACCAGCATCAAGACGTATTGATAGTTATTGGTATAGATCATGTACCCCAGGATCCCATAGATCAGCGACATCGCCACCAGATGGGCCCGCTTGCCGATCAACGCATACAGAACGTGCCCGCCGTCCAGTTGCCCGATCGGAATCAGATTGAGGGCGGTGATAAAAATCCCCACCCAGCCCGCGAACAGCAATGGGTTGAGCATGATGACGTCATGCTCTCCGAGTGGTCCGTGGACCCATTCGTACATCCATTGCATGATCAGGGGGTCGCCGAATTCGATCGAGCCGTTGCCGAATTCGAGCCGCGATCGCACTTCGGACTGCAATGCTCCCAACCAGGCAATGGGGATCGCAAACACCAATCCCGCCAGCGGGCCACTGATGCCGATGTCGAACAGCCTCTTTCGATCGCCATATCCGGAACGCTGCACGATGACGGCTCCCATGGTTCCGAAGGGGAGAATCGGCATGGGAATAAAAAACGGCGGGGACGCGGCGACGTGGTAACGGACCGCTTGCAGATAATGGCCCATCTCGTGGGCGAACAGAATCAGCATGATGGCCACCGAGTATTGCAACCCATTCCACAACAGGGCCGACCACATTTCGGGTGTCAGACTCATCCCGGGTGTGAGAGTTTCGATGCCGGGGACATCTCCCGAGGTCATTCCTTTGTAGAAGCAACTGACGAACGTCAGCACCAACAGCACGTAATGCTTCTTCTTCCAGCGATTCACTTCCTTCACATGCGGATCGTGGGCTCCGAAAATCAACGGAGGAATTTCCGTCGAGGAAACGGTCCGCAGCTCCGCGGGCTCGGGTGAGGAGGTCTCCGAATCCGCCACCGACTTTCGGTACTCGGCAATCCGGCCGTCCAGTTCGTCAATCATCTCGGAGAGGTGGTCGAACTGGTCCGGACTCCGATCGGAGTTTTTGTCGTCGGGTGGAATGGGAGAATTCGAATCGTTCATGGTTTTTGAAAATCTGCTGTGGAGAACCCTCAGATTAACGCATCTTCGCCCGGACGAACAGGAAAGCGCCCGTTGCCGGGAGTTTCTTTCGGCGACCGGGCGTGATAACATGAGCAGACTTGAGAGAGTTCATAATTGCGTTTTCTCCAGGAAGAGAAAGAGGAGCTTACGATGAAGCAGCCACTGTCGATTCTCGGGATGTTTCTTTCCACGGTGATCTTGCTCACCACCGCGACTCAATCTTCTTCAGCAGACGCTGAGGAGTCAGGGATGACCAAAATGGCCACGATCGAAGGAATCAGTGAATATCGCCTGGAGAACGGCATGAAAGTGCTGCTGTTTCCGGATCCTTCCAGTTCCAAAGTGACCGTTAATCTGACGATTTTTGTCGGTTCTCGTCACGAGGGATACGGCGAAGCGGGGATGGCCCACCTGCTCGAACATATGCTGTTCAAGGGAACTCCCGACCATCCGAATATCCCGAAGTCACTCACCGAACGGGGAGCCAGTTTCAACGGCACGACCTGGCTCGATCGAACGAATTACTACGAAACGCTCCCCGCCAATGACGACAATCTCGAATTCGCCCTCCGCATGGAAGCGGATCGAATGATGAACAGCCACGTCAGCGGTGAAGATCTCAAGTCGGAAATGACAGTCGTCCGGAACGAATTCGAACGCGGAGAAAACAACCCGTATTCGATCCTCTTTCAACGCATGATGTCGGCAGCCTTCATCTGGCACAATTACGGACAATCGACGATCGGAAACCGGGCCGACATCGAACGAGTACCAATCGAGAATCTCCAGGCCTTCTACAAAAAATATTATCAGCCCGATAACGCAATGGTCGTCGTCGCGGGAAAATTCGATCCCGAAAAAGCGCTCTCGTTAATCAACGAATACTTCGGCTCGATTCCCGCTCCCGAACGCGAACTCCCCAAAACTTACACTGAAGAACCGCCGCAGGACGGCGAACGAATCGTCACACTCAAACGGACCGGCGAGGTTTCGGTGGTAGGGGCCATTTATCACATCCCTTCCGGCGGACACCCCGATTTCGCAGCCTGCGATGTGATGGAAAGCATCATGACTTCCGAACCGGCCGGGCGACTTTACAAAGCTCTCGTCGAGAAGCAGCTTGCCGCCGGAGTGTACGGCGGTGTGTTCGCGTTACACGATCCCGGCATTTTGCGACTTCTGGTGGAAGTGAACGAAGGAGTCGAATCTGATACCGTACTCGACACGATGTACGCCACCATCGACGAACTGAGGCAAAATGGCGTCACGGAAGAAGAAGTCAAACGCGCCAAGCAATCGTTACTCAAACAGCGGGAACTCGCCGCCTCGAAAAGCAGTTCCATCGCCGTCGAACTTTCGGAATGGGCCGCTCAGGGGGACTGGCGGCTGTACTTCCTGTACCGGGACCGCGTCGAAGCCGTCACGGTCGAAGACGTGAACCGGGTCGCCAAGCTTTACTTGCAGGAATCAAACCGAACGACGGGTATCTTCATCCCGCTGAAAGAGCCGAGTCAGGTCGAAATTCCCGCGACACCGAATCTCGCGGAAATGATCGGCGATTACGAGGGGCGCGAAGATGTCGCTTTGGGGGAAGCGTTTGACGTTTCGCCTGAGAATATCGAAGAACGAACGACGCGCGTCCAACTCGCCTCGGGAATCGAGGCCGCCCTGCTTCCGAAGAAGACCCGCGGAGAGGTCGTTCATCTGAAACTTCAGCTTTATTACGGGTCTCCCGAATCGCTCAAAGGTTACGCGAAGGAAACCGAGTATCTGCCGAAGATGATGCTACGCGGCACCGAATCGCTGACGCGTCAGCAGTTGAAAGACGAACTCGATCAACAACTCGCCAGCCTGACCGCTTCCGCCTCGCCGGGCCAGGCGACCTTCAACATCGAATGCAAGCGGGATAATCTTCCCAAAGTCCTCGACATTCTGGAAGAAGTGCTGCGTAAGCCGACGTTTCCCAAAGCGGAACTCGACATCCTCAAGAACGCGGAAATCACGTCGATCGAACAGGATTCGACCGATCCCACTAAAATCGCGCAAAAGAAAATCGGGCAGGTCATTTCTCCCTTCCCGCCGGACGATCCGCGCCACGTTCCCGACTTCGATGAGGAACAGGGGCTCGTGAAAGCGGTCACTGTCGAACGTCTCAAAAAACTCTACGCGAGCCAGATGAACGGCACGCACGGAGAACTTTCGATTGTGGGCGATTTCGAGCCACGACAGATTGTCCCGCGAATCGAATCCATACTGAGCGAATGGAAGTCGGACGTGGCGTTTGAAGAAGTTCTCAAACCGGGCGACATTCCGATCGAGGGACGACGCGAAGTGGTCCAGACTCCCGGTAAAGCCAACGCCACCTACTTCGGGGCAACCGCGCTGCCGATCAGCGACGCGCATCCCGATTATCCGGCGCTCGTGCTGGGGAACTTTATTCTGGGTGGAGGATCGCTTTCGTCGCGACTAGGTGATCGGGTTCGTCAGAAGGAAGGACTCTCTTACGGCGTCGGTTCGGGATTCAACGCGCAAGCGACCAACGATCGGGCCGTCTTCTATCTGTACGCCATCACCAATCCGGACAACATGGAAAAGGTGGTTGCCGCGATTGCCGAGGAAGTGGAGAAGATTCGCAAGGAAGGAGTCACGGACGAAGAACTGACGGCCGCCAAACAAGGTTACCTGCAGGAACAGGTGGTGGCCCGCAGTAACGATAAGAACCTGACCAGCATTCTGGCGGAAACGGAACACGTCGATCGAAACATGGATTACTACATCCAACTCGAAAAACAGCTCAACGCCGTCACGACGGAACAGGTGCAGAAGGCTCTGCAGAAATATATCAACTTCGATTCGATCTACTACGTCACGGCGGGCGATTTCAAAAAGTAAGGAAGAGCTCCGCGGGGGACGATGTCTCGCGCGGGACTCCAATGATCATGTGGACGCTCGGTCTGGAAACCTCGACGCGACGAGGAAGTGTGGCGATCTGGGACGGCGAGGGTTTACCCCTCGAACATTCGCTCGGCGCGCAGTCTCAGAAGCACGCCACGACCTTGTTTCAGGTGCTCGATGAGTTACTGAAGGAGAATGGTCTACAACCGAACGATCTGGAGCGCGTGGCCGTCAGTATTGGACCGGGGAGTTTCACCGGCTTACGGATCGGGATCGTCGCGGCGAAGACGCTCGCCTATTCTCTCGGCTGCGAAGTGAAACCGATCGAGACATTTCTTGCCGTCGCTCAGAAAGCTCCCACCGATATTTCCAGGGTCAGCGTGATCGGCGACGCCCAGCGGGGCGACTTGTTTGTGGGTGATTTTGTACGCGATGAATCGGAATTTTGGCAATCTGCCGGAAAAATCCGCATTGTTTCTGCTGAAGAATTTGCAAAATCGCTTTCGGGATCGGAATATTTGTGTGGTCCGGGCTTGAGTCGATATTCCGCGCAACTCCAGTGCTCAAAAGATGTTTTGGACAATTCCCGTCTCTATCCTTCCGCAGGGGCCGTCTGTGAACTGGCGGTCCGGGAGGACCTGCCTGTGGGGGATTGCTGGTCGCTGCAACCCCTCTATCTCCGAAAGAGTTCCGCCGAGGAGAAGTGGGATCTGAAGCACTCTTAGTTTCCCTCACCGCAGGTTGCGTAGCGAGATTCCCCAATTTGTACTAAGATAGTTCATCACGCCGGTTTGATCCGGTCGATAGAAAAGTAGTCAAATTGTCGTACGGCAGGAAGCTGGCGCTCAGAGAGACAATCCTTCGAGAACGGAATCTCAGCGAGAATAACCATGGCTTTGTACGAAATAGAGACAACCGCTCATATCATGATTGGCTGGGCGGATGACGACGATCAAGCGAAAGCTTTAGCCAACGAATCATACCCCGATGAGGAAGTGGTTCGTGTTTCACGACGACCGCGCGATGTGTGGGTCATCTCCAAACGGATGCTGGGAATCGATCAACCGATGAGCCCCAACGAAGTGGCCCGCGAATGCCTCGGCCGCGCCAAGGGAGACAAGGTTTCCGCGATCCGCCTCTACATGCGGGATACCGGTTCCGATCAAACCGAAGCGCAACGAGCCATCGAAACGAACATCAGCCTCGGCTGGTGAGGTTCACTTCGCGTTCAGGATTCGATTGACGATTTCCCGGCGACTGAAATCTGTAGGCTGAATCTGTAGCATACCGTTTCTTCCGGGTTCTCCCAGCTTTAACATCTCCGCCGTTTCTGAATCTTCGGCAACACCTCCGACGATCAACTCCGTGGGGCTTGCCAACAGTCCCAACCCGCCGATATCTCCATACCGGACCGCCCCGGGAAGAAAGTTGGGATCGGACGTCTTTCCGATATCGGCAAACTGGAAGCCGTGCAGGTTCACAATCATCTTTTCCCACCCCTTACGTGAGGCTTCCGTCGAACTTGCCAGCAAGCTCCAGACGCCGGCGTCTCCCGTTCCGACAACAATCGTCTCTTCAGGACGGAACAACGCAGAAAGCAGCAATCGAATATCCCGCACACGTTGGACGATGGTGGGATTGTTGTAACCGAAGGTGTACCCGGAATACTGTTCGTTGACGGGAATTCCGCCCGTCCATTCGGCATGTCGTGATTCCCCCGTCAAGAAGGGGTCGATCGAAACAACCGCATAACCCGCATCCAGCAGGCGCTGTACTTCGCCGTCAATGTTTCCCATCTCATCAAAAAGATGCGACTTCCCAGCGTCATCGCACCAGAGCACCGTTTTCGTTTTTTGGGACGGTTCCAGGCTCACATAAGGGATCACGAAACCTGCTCCTTGCAGGGTCACGGTTCCCTTGTTGAGTTTCAAATCCTCATTGAGTGAGACGCCTTCCGTGGTGATTTCGATTTCGGGTGTCGATATTCCGGGAAGCTCCGTATCGAACAGTACCGACTGAATCCGTCTCATCTGGCGACGATATTCGTCGAGATCGTCGCCAGCCAGTTCTTTCATTTCCTGACGATAAGTTCTCAACTCCCCGATCATCCACGCTCGCAACTCCTCGGTAGATTTCGAACGCTCCGGCAGCGGATGCTCGTCGTCGAAGACCGAGAGTTCCTCCTGCGGAATCGGCCAGAAATCGGTCTCGACCAGCGGCGCGTCGGGCAGGTCCAGATGCTCGGCCATCCAGCGATACATGATTGCCCGGGAGACGTAGTTGTAGTTGTGTCCGAATTCGGGATGCGCTTCGGCGTAGACGTTCGAGGGCTTGTCGTAGAGTGAATAAATCTGTTTGAGTTCGGGGAGGCCTTTCGTCTCGATGTTGATGGTCCAGTCGTTGGCCCCGGTCATCGCCAGCGGTTTCGGAGCAAAGAGTGCCGCCATCGCGACGTTGTTGATTCCCTGTCGCAGGTAATCGGCGTTTTCGCACACGCAACCTCCCTGCATCGCGGTGGAAACCATCACGGCGGGAAACGCCACATCGATGCGATCATCGAGTGCCGCTAGCATGAATGTCTGCGTCCCGCCTCCACTGGCACCAGTTACAGCCAGGCGGTCCTGATCGACATCTTCCAGCGACGTGAGAAAATCGAGAGCCCGAATCGAATTCCAGGTTTGCAAACCCATTGTATTGATCAGCCAGAGTCCCGCTTCGGCGTCCGCAAAGTCATTGCGATGATCGATCACTTTACTGTCGGAGTAGCCGACCATGTCGTAATGAAAGACGATGCATCCCATCCGGGCGAGATGGACCATACGGGCCTGAATGTGATGCCGGCCTCCCGAGAGATATTTTTCGCCCCCTTCGGCAATCGCTTTTAACGCGGCCTCTTCGCCCATATCCGAAAATCGGGCATCGGCCCAGTGGCCGTGAGGACAAAGCACGCCGGGAGCTTTCCCTTCGATTTTAACGGGACGATACAAATTCCCCGTCACAAAGTGTCCCGGCATCGACTCAAAAAAGACTCGCTGCACGATGTAGTCGCCGCGATGGATCTCGCCGTGGACGACGGCATTCAACGGGGTATTCGGCCATTGCGGAACCAGGCCGTTACTGACTTTCAATTGCGAGCGGATTTTCTCTGATTCAAATTTCCATTCGTCGAGAGTGGCGGGGGGCGTCCAGGGATGATATTCATCGCGCAGATCACGGAGCTTTCCCAGTCGAACATCGGGATTCGATTCCCCCTCGTCGAAGACGCGCGCGAGTTCGGCGGGAGTCTTCTGAGCTAGAGCCATCGTTTGCAAGCCCAAGACAAGTGCAACCAGAGACAGCACGAATGAGGAGCGAAAACAGAACATGGTGGGTCTCTCCGAGGTCCGACAGGGTTTCTCAATAGGGACTCTCAGCGTATGCTGTCAAAATCCAAAACGCAAAAATGATCTTGGAGAATTCGATGCTGATTGAAGGACAACTCGTCTCTCCCGAAGGAGTCACCCGAGGCCGGGTTCAATTCGAGAACGACACTATCACCGCCGTCGGCGATCTCCCCGGCGAACCGGATCTCGTCTGCGGTGACGAATGCCTCATTTTTGCCGGCATGGGGGATATTCACATTCACGCTCGCGACGACGTCAGCGAAGAACAGACTTATAAGGAAGATTTTACGACGGCCACCGCGGCAGCCGTGAACGGCGGCGTCGTCCAGGTCGCCGATATGCCCAACAATCCCGCCGCTCCCATCGATGACGCATCGTACGCGGCGAAGGAGGAGCATCTCCGCCAACGGAACGTCCCGATCCAGATTACGCTTTACGCAGGGATCGGGCCGGGAACCCAGCCCCTCTCTCGAAACGTCCCTTACAAAGCGTATATGGGACCGAGTGTGGGAGACCTGTTCTTCAAATCTCTGGCACAGCTCGACGAAACGCTCTCGGCTTATCGCGGCTGCAACGTCAGTTTTCACTGTGAAGATCCCGAATTGCTCGATGCCGCCGCCAACGCACCGACCCACGAACAACGCCGACCTCCCGAATGCGAGCTCTCGGCCACCAAATTCGCTCTCCAGATGATTGAGAAGTACAATCTGGTCGGGAAACTGTGTCACTATTCGGTCGGAGAAGGGTTACCTCTCATCCGCAAGGCTCGGGAGAAAGGCTTGCCGGTGACGTGCGAGGTAACGCCCCATCATCTCTATTTCGACGACAGCCAGTTGACGGACGAGAATCGCGGCTGGATGCAGATGAATCCTCCGCTGCGAAAAACGTCCGACAAGCTGGCGATGCTGGAGGCGCTGCGGGACGGCACACTCGACTACATCGCCACCGATCACGCCCCCCACACCAAAGAAGAGAACGAGAAAGGTATTTCCGGCCAACCGCACCTCGACACCTACGCCGCGTTTACGACCTGGTTGATGGCCGAGCAGAATTTTACTCCCGAACGGATTGCCGCCGTCTGTTCCGCAAATCCGGGAGAGTTCGTCAACCCGTTTACTGCTCCGAAAAAATTCGGACTGATCGAACCGGGATACGTGGCGTCATTGACGATCCTGAATCTTGCGAAGCCGTGGACCGTTCGCGCGGAGGATCTCAAGACGAAATGCGGCTGGTCGCCGTTCGAGGGAGTGACATTTCCCGGAAGTGTCGAGGCGGTTTTCGTTGCCGGAGAGAGACTGAAATAACGGCAATTCGCGGGTAGAACTCCCTTTTCGAGAAATCGCCGCTGGAATTTCCTCCAGTCGAATCGAATAATTTGACCTGCCCGCAACCTCCCAGAAACTTTGTAAAACAATGACCACGCTGACTGTTGAAAACTATCTGAAGTCGATTTTACAGCACGAACTGCAAACCGATGAGAACTTGATGTCGACCGGGAAAATCGCCGAAGCGATGGAGGTTTCCCCCGGTACCGTCACCAGCATGCTCAAAACATTAAGCGAATCCGGCCTGGCTGAGTACCGACCGTATGAAGGAGCCATTCTCACCGAGTCTGGACGGAAGCTGGCGATGCGGATGTTGCGTCGTCACCGCTTGATCGAATTGTTTCTCGTCAAGACGCTCAATCTGACCTGGGATCAGGTCCACGAGGAAGCCGAGGATATGGAGCATTCGGTAAGCGACTTTCTCGTCGAGAAGATCGACGAGTTTCTCGGGCGTCCGCAATTCGATCCTCACGGCGATCCGATTCCCACTGAGGAAGGTGTCATGCGCGGCACCACGCGGGAGATAGTGACCCTGGCGAGTTGCCATCCCGGACAGAAATTTCGGCTCGCTCGGGTGACCGATCAGGAGGGAGAATTCCTGCGTTATCTCAGCGAGTCCAATTTGAACATCGATACGGAAGGGGTCGTCGAAACGCGGAACGTCTCAGGAGGCATCATGACGATCTCCATCGAGGACCAATCGCTGTCGCTGGGTTTAACGGCGGCGGAGTCGTTGCTGGTCGAAGCTCTCTCCTGAACGGCAACCCGTCTGGAGGGGCGTCTTATTCGACGCGGCGGAAACGGGCGCGATCCGTCAATTCAACGTACACGGTCACATGCTGACCGTTGCGGAGAACTTCAAGCCGCACGCGTTTGTCGAGCGGCGTCAGGCTCACCAGATGAATCAGGTGATTCTGATCTTCGATGTCGTAGCCGTCAAAATTGAGGATGACGTCGTTATAGCGGAGTTTGGCCCGAGCGGCGGGAGTGTTCTGATAGACTTCCGTCACACGCGCTCCCTGAACGCGATCGAGCTTCAGGCGAGTGGCGTCTTCGGGGGAGAATTCTTCATCGAGTGCCACCCCCAGAAACGCCCGCTGCACGCGGCCATGTTCGAGCAGTTGATCGACGACGAATTTCACCAGATTGCTGGGGATGCTGAAGCCGATCCCTTCGTTTCCGCCGCTGTTGGAAGCGATGGCGGTGTTGATGCCGATCACCCGCCCTTGAGTATCGATCAGCGGGCCGCCACTATTTCCGGGATTGATGGCGGCATCGGTTTGCAGAAAATCCTGGTTGATCACGGAGCTCGAATCGGCTTCGCCTCCGAGTCGTAACGAGCGACGTCCTTTGGCGGAAATGATGCCCATTGTGATCGACTGGTTCAGTCCGAACGGACTTCCCATCGCCAAGACGACGTGACCGATTTCGAGCCGATCGCTGTCTCCCCAGCGGGCGGGGGTGACGCTGTTGTTGTGGAATTCCAGCACAGCGAGATCGGTCGCCGGATCGCTCATGATGCGCGTCGGTCGCAGAACGCGACCGTCGTCGAGCTTGACCTGGATTTCATTCAGACTCGCTCCCTGAATCACGTGTCGATTCGTGACGATAAACGGTCGCGGTGATTTTTTGCTCGTCATGATGACGCCGGAACCGGTTTCTTCGATCGTTCCCCGCCGGGCGTCCTGGCGTTCGCTTTGAATGTGAACAACGCTGGGGGACGCGACGGTGTAGATGCGCGACATCACCCGTCCGAAATCGTTGAGCGTGGTATCGCCGAGTTGCAGTTCGTTATACAGGCGATCGACTTCGGAAGGATCGAGATGACGAGCCTGCAGGAGACGGCTGGCGGGCCAATCTTCCAAAGCCAGGCCCAGAACAATTCCCGACAACAGAATCAGCGCGGTGTAAATCAAAGAGGGACGGCGGTTGGTCATGGCTCGATGAGCTCCCGATCGGACAATCGACGGCGTTCAATAACAAACGATTACGCTCCGTCGCTTCAATCGGCGTCCATGCCTTCATCGTGATATCGGTGGGAAGCCGCCTTCTGTCCGTGAAGGCGTCGGGGTCACGAATGCTGATCGAGATCGCCCAACGTCAAATCCATCTCTTGCATCCGAAATTCAAAATCGGCTGCGTTTTCCCAATCGATATCAAATTGATCCAGGTCACCACCGGCCTGTTCCACTTTCTCCTGACACTTCACGCAAAACGGCGTAAACGGGAGGGCGTTCAGTCGAGTGATCGGGATCTTCTTCTGACATAATTCGCAGTCGCCGAAGCGACCGGTGCGAATCATCTCAATGGCCCGTTCAATCTGGGCCAACTCGCGGCTTTCAAAAGCCATTAACTGGGAGTTGAGTTCTTTCTCAGTATCGTTGACGGCGTCGTCACCGACATCTCCCACCTCGCGGGACTGCTGACCGAGATCCATTTCCTGGTTCAGACTGTCCCGCAGTTCATCCCGCTTCTCGCGAAGTTTCTCATGAAGTCGAAGTAGGGCATCTTTTCGTGCCATGGTTTTATTCCTCCTTTGATATCCGAACTCTGTCGAATTCGGTTTGCGTCTCAATTTCCTGTGAGCGGCAAATTATAGGAGTCGTCTCCGTCTTCAATGAGCGGTTCGTAAAAAAGGGGAAGGGACCGCCAATCTCAACTCATTTTTTGACAATCCTAAATAATCAAAAGTCCTTGTCAGAACTTCAGTTACCTTGTTTTATCCAAGATTCCCGAGCCGGATTTTTTTTCTCAGGCTCGACGCGAATTCATTCCCTGAATCGGCTGGAAACTTGTGATTTCCCTAACTGGGGCTGTTCGTCCATTTTAGGAACGTACTGCTCTTTACTGATCGGCGATTCCTGCCGATCTGAGGGAGTGTTTCTGGAATGCGTTCGATTCTTCCAGGTATGAGTTCCATACAGGTCTGCCGTGCTGATCCGATTATGCTCGCTGTTCTGGTCACGAGAACGGGACCGAAATCCCTCCATCGGAGGCTGCGGGACGAACCGGTTCCGATTGCAGCGATCAACGGGATTTTTCCAGCGAACTGGGTTCTCGGAGCGAGAGGGTGTTGTGGTGCGTCATTGTTTTCCTCTAGACTGAGAGTCCGTCTTCAAATTTCATTTTGGCTGCGAATCGCGAATTTGAAGACAAGCTCTGAGACGAGCGCTAAATTTTTTGCTCTGGGAACGGTCGGCTGTGATGACAATCCGATTTTTTATGCTGTTTACCACGGTTTGCAGTTTGCTGTTGGGCACTCTTTCCGTGCCTACAGCACAGGCACAATTTCAACCGGTCCCGAATCCGCCGCGCGGCATCCAGATTGTTCCCCGCCAGGGAGGCTTTGGAAACAGCCCCTTCGAAAATCGGGGACGTCCTCAGCAGAAGTTGTACGTGCCGGTTCTTCCCGCGCCTCCTCCGCTTCCGTCGCGGATCGCCCTCTCGGACGAACGCCTCAAAAAACTGACGCAGCAGTTGGAGAGTGGAAACTATCGAGAACGGGTTGAAGCCACCCGCATTCTCAAACAGGAGGGAAGTCTCAAGACCGTCCAGAAGATGACCGCAGCCGCCAAATCAAACTCGCCCGAATTATCGATGCGGGCGTTGTCGGTTCTCGAAGCGATCTTTCTCTCCGCAGACGACGTCGCCAATCGAGCCGCCGAAACGGGTTTGGAGGATCTGGCGTTTCAGTTCGCCAACGATCTCGGTATGCAGGCTCGGGAGATTCTGACGACTCACGCACAATTACGTTCCAAGCGAGCCACCGGCGACTTACAGGCCAAAGGGCTCTATATCGAGTTTCGTACGGATATGATGCCGGTGGATGAAGTCACGGGTGAATTATATCCCGGCATCGGACATGTGCGACTGGGGAAAGGCTGGAAAGGGGGCGAGGAAGGAATTCGAGACATTCAACGTCTGCAAGGTCTCAACTTGCTGTATGTGATTTCCAACTGCCCCGTCTCCGCCAAACGAGTCGAAGAAATTCTGAATCCGATTGCTCCCGAGATTCGTATCGAGGAACGAGGCGCGGTGGAACTCGGCGTCCGATTTTTGTCGTTCTCCAACACTCCTCAAGGGAAAGGCGTGTTGATTGGCGAAGTGACTCCCGGAAAATCGGCTCACGCCGCCGGATTGCGAGCGAACGACGTCATTCTGTCTCTGGACGGCGAGCAAGTCGATACGTTCAACAAACTGGTCGACTTGCTGAAAAAGTACGAGCCGGGCGATGTGATCAAGATCGAACGCGCCCGAACTTCCAATCTGGAAGAGTCTGATATTCTCGACGTGAAATTGAAGGGCTGGTAAGCCGCGGGACTCATTCGTCCGCAAAACGATGCGTCGGAACCGGGCGTCCCGGCCGAAAACTACGAGTCTGCTGATCCCGTTTCGATGCGCCTCGTGATTCCAACACGTCGTCCAGCACCGCGGAGACCGTCTGTTCGAGAATCGCCGGATCGCACGCGACTCGCGCATTGACGATCAACTCGATACTTTTGACGTCGTATCCCGAGGCGAGGGACAGCTCGGGGGTCGTGTCGCTGCTGATCAGATTCGCCACGCCGAAGAAACCTTCCCACAAGCCGATCGTTTTCAGATGCGCCGGCTCGGCGTCTTGCTCGATAAGCGCGTCGCGCAGCTTGTTAACGATTTCGAGCAGCAGTTCGTCGAGCGAGAACGGCTCCTCCGCATCGATATGCATGCTGGAATTGAGCCAACCGAGTTCCGCTTCTCCTTCAGCGTAAATATCGTAATCGATATCGAGAACCCGACGGCCGAAGTCTCCCTGCTGGCCGAGAAACTCGAACAGGCCGTCGAACCCTTCGCCCGATTTCGCCGAGACGCGAAGCGTGGGCGTGCCGGGGAACGATTGCTGCACCAGATCGGCCAACTCATCGACCTCGGCGGGATCGAGTTCATCGATGCGATTGACGAGAATAGCGTCTGCTTCCTCCATCTGTTTCTTGAGAATATAGGCGGCTTTGGGAGAGAAGCCGGCCCCCGACTCATTCCGTAAGACCCGTTTCCCGTGCGAGGGTTTCAGAATGACGCAATACGGAGCGATCTCAAATTCCGCGTCGAACAGACGTTTGATCGGTTGAATGACGGTCGCGACCAGGTCGGTGCAACTACCGACCGGTTCGGCGAGAATAACGTCGGGACGCTGTGCGGTTCCCAGCGTTTCGATGGTTCCCATCAGTTCGTTGAAGTTACAACAGAAACAGGCCCCCGCCACTTCCCCCACATCGAACCCCTGAGAACGGAGGGTGTTGGTATCGACGAGATCTTCCGCCTGGTCGTTGGTCACGATGCCGACACTGAGTCCCTGGTCCATGTACATGGACGCCAGACGCCCCAGCGTGGTGGTCTTACCCGCTCCGAGAAAACCGCCGACCATCACAAATCGAATCCGATGCGCACTCATTTCAATTCTCATTCAAGTCAAAAACCAAACAATAGCGAGGCGTCTGCCTCACTGGCCTCATCCTATCCGCTCACAGGTTTCCAACGCAAGGAACGAATCCCGGTCCTCGTCAGGGATCCAGAATTTTGACCCGGCGTCCTTCGACGTTCAAGCGGGCAGTCGCATACAACCGGATCGCTTCCGGATAAAGTTCACACTCCTGCTCGAACACTTTGGCCGCCAGAGAATCGGGAGTCTCATCGTCGCTCACACAGACCGCGCGTTGCAAAACGATCGGGCCGTGATCGTACTGGTTGTCGGCGAAGTGGACCGTGCAGCCGCTCACCTTCACTCCGCGTTCCAACACCGCTTCGTGAACCTTGTGGCCGTAGTAACCCTGACCGCAGAACGCGGGAATCAGCGACGGATGGATATTCATCACCCGCCCCAGGAAATCTTCCGGAACGTGGATCAATGAGAGAAATCCGGCCAGCGTCACCAGATCAACCTCCGCTTCCCGTAATTTCTCAAAGATTGCTTCGCTGAACGATTCGGTATCGGAGAAATTTCCCCGGGAGATCACTTCGACAGGAAAGCCTTCTTCCCGCGCCCAGATCACGCCGCCGCAATCCTCACGACTCGCGATCACAATAGGATCGGCGATGTCGAGCCGACCGGCGCGTTGTTCGGCGATCAGATTTTTCAGCGTGGTTCCGCCGCCGGAAATGAGAACTCCCAGTTTGAGGGGGCGATCGAGAGGTTGAGACAACATCGGATAATGTCTTTCAATCGGAGGAGGAATTCGGATCTGCGAACGGATTATCGGCGGGGGAACTCATCTCCGCCCGCACAGATTTCAGATGCCGACTCGATCGACTGGAACGCACCACGAGCCACAAAGCCACGACACCGACGGCAATCGCAAAACCATACACCCAATCCGGCACGTCTCGCGACACCGGCTCGGGAGGATTCCAGTCCACGGATTTGGCGAGAATCAACGGGACGGCCTGGAGATCCTCTTTCCCTTCGTACGCGAAAAGTTTGAAGTAATAGCCGGTCACCGAGACTCCGTCGTAGACTTCGGTATCGGGAAAATTCAGTGGGAAGTTCTCCGGAACCTCGGTGCAAACGATGATGACCGGAAAGCCTTTCGATTCTTCATCAAACAGCGTGATCTGATACAGGGTTTCCAGACCAAAGTCGTTCTTTCCGGCGGGGAAGGAATCGGCCTGTCGGATGTGGCCGGAGAACGACACCACTTCGCCCTGGCACTGTTCCGCGAAGTTATACGCATCGCGAACGAAGGGATACGTCGCCGGGTTCTCTCGATACTCGGCCAGTCGCTTCTCAAGTTGTCTCCTGAGCGCTTTCTGTTGCGCTTCGCTTCCTCCGCTTTCGGCGATCCGTTCCAGCGTCCGAGCCTCGAACTGATCGATCATCGCCAGACGAAATTGTCGATTCGCCCGTTCGAGCGTTTTCTCGGGTAGATTTTTGACGTGATTCAAAATGCGGTAGTAAGGTTCGTTCTCATCGGGGGAGAGTCCCAACCCGCCGATCGGCTTCACGGGAACAAACTCGAACCATTTCTCGGGAAGCTCCGCCGATTCCGGATCAGCCTCCGGTAAGGCGGGCGGCTGGCGGCGTCGTGCGCTCTCTGCGGAGGAGAGATCGGGAGCCGAGACATCCTGTGCGTCAACGGTCGAGATCCACCAGACTGCCAACAGAACACAAAGCCCCCCCACTGACGGCTTCAAACCGTTACCACAAAACAGCTTCGAACGCTTCAGATAGTGGTGCTGAGTATTTTTCCAGAGCCTGGAACGCAAGTTTGGTCCTCTCCCGTTGAACGACAATTTTCCTCCCTCAGTATAACCAATCAACATCGCCAGGGAGAGAATGGCGAAGTGATTCTTGGCGAATGTCGCCACGGTGGTTTTCAGACTGTCCACTTTGTCGAGTTTCGTGACGAATCTCCAGCGTTGAAAGGAATTTACGACGAATTGAGCGATGCGCTCCGCGTTGACACAAGTGTCGAAATGCCTATAATTTCGGCTCACGTGGCGAGAATATCACGATCGAGATGAGACGACCTCAAAGCCACCCTCAGTTTGGTGGAGATCACAGATAGAGACATTTCCGTAGGAAAAGGAAGATTTCATGGCTGACAACGTATTGGAGTTCACCGACAGCAATTTTCAATCTGAGGTTGTGGAAGCCGATCAGCCTGTTCTGGTCGATTTCTGGGCAACCTGGTGCGGTCCGTGCAAAATGATTGCACCGACCATTGAAGAACTCGCCAATGATTACAACGGCAAAGCCCGCATCGGCAAAGTCGATGTGGATCAGAATCAGGAAGTCGCCTCGCAACACGGAATCCAGGCGATCCCCACGATCCTCGTCTTCAAAGGGGGCAAAGTGGTGCAGCGTTTCCAGGGTGTGAGCCCGAAAGAAAAATTGGCCGAAGCCCTCGACGCGGCCCTGTAATCGATTGAAGCATCATCGGTGAATAACGGAATTCGCCGGTGGAAGTGTTTCCCACTTCAACATCATCGCTCACTATGGGAAAGGATTCCCCGCATGAGCAACTCTGAACACGAATCTCATCCGACCGGGAGTTCCGATTCCCGGCCGGATGATTTCACATCGGACGTCTCCGCTCCCGCGCGCGGCGATGCTTCTCTACACACCGACAATCTGCCTCCCGCCGTCGCACGATCCATGCAGGATCAACTGCAGATGCTCTCTGAAGTGAGCCATATCGCCTCCTCGATGCAGGGGCGACTGGAGGAACTCGACCGCCGCGAGCAATCGGTGCATTCGCAAGTGGCGGCGTTGGAGCGCGAACAACGTCAGTTCCGGCTCCGAGTGACCGAGTTTGAAGCGGGACAACAGGAACGCGAAGGGCAACTCAAAACCCAGCAGGAGACTCTGAATCAGCAACAGCAGAAGCTCAACGAACTCGAAGCTCGGCTGAAACATCGCGAAGAAGAACTTTCTCGTCGCGAAGATGAACTCTCCCAGGAAAAGGATGAATACCAGGCACGGCTCGGTGAAGAAGTTGATGCGGAAAAACGCAAGCTGCGCGAAAGTCGTCTGACCGTCGAAGAGGAGCAGGACAAACTGGAGCGACTGCGCGAGAAGCTGATCGAGGAACATCGCCAGAAACTGGCCGACCTCGACAAACGCCAACACGAAGAACGGGAAGAGTTTCGTCTGACGATCCATCGCGATCACGAACAGGAAGTCGCCAATCTGGCCCAACAGAAAAAAGAATGGTCGGCGAAAGTCGAGAAACAGCAGGAAGAACTCGCCGCACAAAAAATGGAATTGAGCGCCGCCCAGACCGCGTTTGAACGGCAACAGGAAGAGCAGGAAGAAAAGCAGCTCGAAGCCCAGGCTCTCGCGGAACAACGGATCCAGTTTCAACAGCAGCATCTGGAACGTTTGCGGGAGGAGTTGGCGACGACGCAAACTGAAATCCGTCAGGACCAGCAATACGCGCGGATGGTGCAGGAACGCGACCAGACCGTCCTCCGCTTACGTGCCAGTCAGCTCAAGCATTATCGACAGCTTCTCGAACAACGCGAAGCCTCCCTCTCTCGCGAAGTGAGCATTCTCAATCAGCATCGGCGCACGCAGGAAGAACAGCTCTCCGAGCAGTTCGGGCAACTCGAACAACAACAGCAGGAATGGAAGGAACGGGTCGAGGTCGAACGTGCCGACATCAAACGTCAACAAAACATGCTCTCGCTGCACGCCGAGAATCTCGAAACCCGACGCCATCGCCTCGAACAACTTCAAAAAGAACTCGAAGAGACGCATCGACAAACGCTGGAAATGAAAGTGGTTGTCGAAGAGAAGATGGCGGAGCTGGCCGAGGGGGAAAACAGCGAAGAGGTTGTCGAGCGACTCGAAGCAGCCCGCCAGGAACTCTCACTTGGCTATCGAAAAGTGCGGGACGAATTACGCGTCGAACGGGAGAAACTGACCGAACAACGCGCCAACCTCGCCATGCAAACGCAATTATTCGCCGAAGAGCAGACGGAGTTTCGCCGGTGGATCGAGGAACGCGATCAAACGCTCTCCAAACGCCAGAAAAAATTGCAGGAGATCGAAAGCAAACACGACGAACGCGAACAGGCGTGGCGTCAGCTTCGCTCACGCTGGTTGAACGAACGGATTGAAGCGGAAGAGCTGATCCGCAAACTGCTCGGTCAACTCACCGACGCCCGGGATCCCTCACTCGCTCTCAAAACCTCTTCCCAACACGAGGAACAGACCGGAGAAGCGGCATGAGTTCGCTTCCCCGACGTCCGCTCGGAAATACCGGGCTGGAGGTTTCGGCGATCGGGTTCGGATCGTTCAAAATTGGCCGCAATGAGGGGATCAAATACCCGACCGGTTACGAACTCCCAAGCGATGAAGAATGCAGTCACTTGCTCGACGGAATCCTGGATCTCGGCATCAATCTGATCGACACTGCCCCCGCGTACGGAATTGCCGAAGAACGTCTGGGGCAACTGCTCGGAAAGCGTCGCGAGGAGATCGTGTTATCCAGCAAAGTGGGTGAGCGGTTTGTGGACGGAGAATCGATTTACGAGTTCGGCGCCGACGCGGTCACGCAAAGTGTGGAAGAGTCTCTGCGACGACTCAAAACCGATCACCTGGATCTGCTGCTGATTCATTCCCACGGCGATGATCTTCACATCTTGAACGAGACCGATACCGTCGCCGCGATGCAGGTTCTGAAACTGGCCGGAAAGGTCCGCGCGATTGGTCTCTCCGGCAAGACAGTAGAAGGAGCCACCGCGGCACTCGACTGGGCCGACGTGTTGATGGTCGAATTTCACATTCGGGACACCGCACATCGGGAACTCATGCGGCAAGCCCACGCACAAGGCGTCGGGGTCCTCGTGAAGAAGGGGCTCGCCGCCGGACATCTCAATCCTCAAGCGGCGATCGAGTTCGTGCTGTCGGAACCGAGCGTCGATTCGTTGGTCCTCGGCGGCCTGAATTTGGACCACTTCCGCAGCAATTGCAAGATTGCTTCTGACGTGCGAATGGATTGAGGTTTAACCGAGTCCGTCGAGCTTACCCGTGCTGTCGCCGAACGATTCCCGCTGAATCCCCATCCGTTCGAGCAACGACAGATATAAGTTACAAAGCGGCGTATCTTTCTCGAATCGCACCCGACGTCCCGGCTTAAGCGTTCCGCAACCGCGACCGGCGAGGATGATCGGGAGATCGTGAGGATCGTGAGCGTTGCCGTCCTTCAATGTCGAACCGAACATCACCATTGAATTGTCCAGCAGTGACGTGCCGGCTTCGTCGAGAGATTTCATTTTCTCCAACAGATACGCCACCTGCTCGATGTGCCAGGTGCCGATTGTGACGTACTGTTTCAGTTTGTCTTCTTCGTTGCGATGGTGCGAGATACCGTGGAACGATCCTTTGACACCGTCGAGAAATGAGAAGTTCCGCCCGGTTTGGGCATTCCCCAGCATGAAGGTGGCGATGCGGGTCGAATCGGTCCAGAAAGCCAGCACCATGATATCGAGCATCAGTCGCAAGTGTTCGACATGCTCTTCGGGAATTCCCGGTCCCGGACGCGGGACATCAAATTGCCCGGTGTTGATCCATCGTTTTTGCGGTTTCATCGTGTTTTCGATACGACGTTCGACCGAGCGGACCGATTCCAGATATTCGTCCAGTTTCACTTTGTCGTTGTTGCCGACTTTATTGCGGAGTGACTTGGCGTCCTCGCGGACCAGATCGAGCACGCTGGTGTCGTCGCGAGCGAGCGATTTCGTGACGGCGGGCTGTCGCGTGGTGAACCCCGAGACCACCGGATTCGAGCGTCCCGTGCGGAACAGGCGATCGAAGGCGAGCTGAGGGATGATCTCTTTCGGCACGGGAGTATGCGGATCGCGCCAGGCAATATGCGAGCCGTAGATGCGAGTAAATCCCCCGCCGATGTTATCGACGCCGGTGTAGGCTTCATCAACTCCCAGTTCAAAAGAAGGGAGCGGCGTGCGATTGCCGATGGTATCCGCCATCAACTGATCGACCGACGTGCCGCCGGTATCCATATCGCGACCCGAAGTACGGACAACGTAACCGCCCGACAGAAACGCGGGAACTTTCGGCCAGTGACCGTTCCGCCCGACGGAGTTCTCATTCCAGAGATTCTCCAGCAACATGAAGTCGTCTTTGACGTTCTTCAGAGACTCCAGCATCGGAGAGAGTTCAAATTGCTCCCCGTCTCCTTCCGGCGTCCAGAACTTCGGATTCGCCCCATTCGGCATGAATAGAAACGCCGATCGCAACGGCGGTTTCGACAACGACTCATCGGCACACAACGCCGGAGACATCGCCTCCAGCCAAGGCAACGCCAGAGCCGCACCGGCTCCTTTGAGCAGTGTTCGTCGGGAGAGATGTTTCTGGAAAATGGGATTCATGGTGAAGCCTCAATGATTTCTGCATTGGATCAACGCATCGTTATTCTAACATATTTTCGGTTCGCTGCTGAGATCGAAACGGCGGACTCAACACGATTTCCCGCACCAGCGTCCGCGACTGAAACCCCGACTCGGAAACCGTTTGCGAGATTTTCTGGATCGTGCAGTCATCGAAATCAGTCAGGCTGCGACCGAGGGCGTAACCGAGCATCTTGCGAGTCAGATGGTGCAGGAAGTCGTCCTGGCGACCCAACAGAACCTGTCGCAAGCCTTCCGGACCCGTGAACGATTCGCCGGACGGCAACGACGCAGACGCATCGATTTCCGCTTTCCCCTCTTTGTCGCGCCAACGTCCGAGGACGTCGAAATTATCGAGAGCGAAACCGAGGGGATCCATCAGATTGTGACACGCCGCACACGAAGGAGATTCGCGATGCTTCTTCAGGATCTCGCGAGTTGACAGCTCGCTATTTTTGCCTCTTTTGATCTCCGGTACATCGGGTGGCGGCGACGGTACGCGGACGCCGAGCATCGTTTCCAGAATCCAGCCCCCCCGCAACACGGGAGACGTTCGCGTCGGATAGGAAGTCACCATATGCACGCCTCCCATTCCCAGCACGCCGCCCCGTTTATCGTCCGGCAACATCACCTTTTCAAACGGACCGCCGCTTCCACGTTTGGGATTCTGAACCCAGGGATTGGAAGGATTCCGTTTCGGTCGATTCTTCTCATCGAAACCGTAATGGCCGGAGAGGCGTTTGTTGACGATGGCGTAGTCCGAATCGATCAATTCGAGGAGCGATCGATTTTCGGCCAGCAGATAGCGGAAGAAGTAGACCGGCTCTTCCTGTAAATCGAAGAGTAACTCGGTTGTAAACTCTCCCGAGAACACCCCCGTATCGGGAGCCACCAACGCACCGACTTCTTTCGTCCCCAGCCATTGGCCGATGAATTCGAAGGCAAACTGCTCCGCCTTGGGATCGTCGAGCATCCGTTCGATCTGCTGCTTTAACACTCCCGGCTGCTGTAATTTTCCCTCTGCCGCCAACTCAAAGAGTTCCTCATCCGGCATCGTTGACCAGAGAAAATAGGACAGTCGCGACGCCAGTTCGTAATCGTTGAGCCGTTCCGGACGGTCGCTCTGCGGTTCACTCTCAATCCGAAACAGAAAGTGCGGCGAAACGAGTACACCGCGTAAGGCGAGCTTCATCGATTCCGTGAACGGGTCGCCCCGCTCTTCTCCCCGCTGATACAGACTCAGGTATTTTTCGATTTCATCATTCGTTACAGGACGACGAAACGCCTGCGGCAGGAAGTTGCTGAGAACCTGGCGAGCATGCTCGTGTGGAGATTCGGGGATTCGATCCGGTTCCAGTTGCAGCAATCGCTGGTGACGTTCGCAGTACTCGGGAGACGGATCGGGGCGCAGTTCCGTCACTTCAAGCGAAACCACCTCGAGTTCTGAACCTTCGGGAGACCGAAGCGAAAGGACGTGATTCCCTCGTGCCAAGCGAACGCTGGTCTCCAATGCCACTTGCGGCAGTGAAGCGTCCTTGATTTCAAATCGCTCGGCGGCGATGCCGTCCAGTTTGAAGATCAACTTCGCTCCCTGCTCTTTCACCGGTTTCACCAGGATCCGTACCTGATAACGTCGGTCGTTAAAAATCGTCGCCAGGACATTGATCTGCGTTTTTTCGGGGAGCGACCGAACCTTCGCATTGGCTTTGTCACTCGCCGGTAGAAAGTCGTTCGGCAAGTAACTCAATTTGAGCGGCGGTGAAATGATCGCCGCGTCGAGAGCCTCCGAAGCCGCCGTCAGGTAGCGTTCCATCAACATCGTCGGCAGAAAGAGAGTTTCCCCGTTGTTATCGAAGCCTTCTCCTCCCGAGCCATCGACGGGAAACTTTTCGGACGCTTTCAAATCGACGCCCAGAAGATCGCGAATCGTGTTGTCGTATTCGCGCCGATTCAAGCGGCGAGTCACAACTCGCCCCGCATACACATCTCCCGAACAGGCGGTCGCCTCCAGCGTCTCTTCAATCCAGGTCGATAGTTTCAGACGTTCGGCTTCGGTCGGCTGTTCTTCGTCGGCGGGAGGCATTGTGCGGTTTTGCAACTGCTCCGCCGCACTACTCCACAGCGACCGAAACGTTCCGATCTGATCGACGGTCTTTGCGCGAAGAAACGGGGCGGCGTTTTCCTGTTCCTCGGGATCGTGACACGCCGCGCAATATTTCAGAAGCAGGGGACGGATTTCCGTTTCAAAATGATCGGCGGCTTCCGGCTTTGGTGCCGCAGAGATCACCGCAGGAAACAGCAGAGATAATAGGACGAGTGCGCGCATGGTGGGAAGACTTCAACGGTGGGAGAATCGGGAAGGAATTTATTCTATCCGACCGCGAGAACACAGGCAAATTCGGAACACGCACGACAGGCCGCACTCTCGCAGCACGATCGCTACGAATCCTTCGGTCTTAGATTATTCAGGTCGTAATCGACCGAGACAAGATAGAGACCTTGCGGAGGTGCGGTCGGGCCGGCCAGTGAACGATCGCCGTCGTCGATCATGTGACCGACATCGTCCGGCGCGAAGCGGCCTCGTCCGACGTCCACGAGCGTTCCTGTGATCGCGCGGACCATGTTGTAAAGAAAGCCGTCCGCGGAGATTTCCAGACAGAGAAATTCATCGCTGCCGGCAACTTCAGATTGCCGGGTTTCAAAATTAAAAGCCGACCAAATATCCCACATCGGTTTTGTCGTCAGGGAGAGATGTTCGACGGTTCGTACGCTGGTCGCTTTATTCGGAAACTGCGTCTCGAAACAGCGGAAGTCGTGCGTCCCAACGATGTGAATCGCCGCCTCCCGCATGCGGTCGAGATCGAGTCGGTTAGCGAATCGCCAGCAGTAATTCCTCAGAAACGGCAGGCCGGTTTCGCGATTGTGGATCAGATAACGATAACACTTCCGCACCGCGGAGTAGGTGGCGTGGAATCGTGCGGGGACTTCATCCGAGCGACGAACGATGATGTCGTCCGGGAGACGACTTTGCAGAGCCGAGGCAAACTTCTCCGCAGGAATGGTGCAGGCGGTCTGAAAGTTGGCGACCTGGCCTAAGGCATGGACTCCCGAATCGGTCCGACCGGCAGCAATTACTTTCGTCTCTTCACTCGTTAAGTCTCGTAACGCCTGTTGCAGAATTTCCTGAACGGTGACGCCGTTCGGCTGAATCTGCCAGCCGACATAATTCGATCCGTCGTAGGAGACGGTCAGCCGGATATTGCGAGTGGGATGGGACATTTTTTGGTCCTGCCAATGTCTCAGGCTTCAATCCCCAATCGATCCCGCCATTGCGAAAGCTGAAATTCGACCGGTTTACGCCCCCCCGAACCGTAACTTTGCAACGCGGCGACAGCGTTCTTCGTGCCGAGGACTTGCGCCACATCCTCGTCGATCAACTCGCAGACTTCCTGCATCTCGTCAAGCGACAAATCGGACAGACGGCACTTCTTTTCATCGCACAACGCGACGAGCGAGCCGACGGTTCCGTGAGCCGTTCGCATCGGCACTCCCTGCTTGATCAGATATTCCATCAGGGCGGTGGCGTCGAGGAAGCCGTCTTCCAATCGCGATTCGATGACCTCCTGCTGGATTTCGGCTCCGCGTACGATGGCGGCCGCCAACTCAAGCGAGGCGGCGGTCGTGTCGAAGGCGTCGAACATCGCCAGCTTGTCTTCCTGCAAGTCCCTGTTGTAGGCCATCGGTAGGCCTTTGAGCAAAATCAGTAGTTGCGAGACGTCGGCCATCACGCGGGCAGCTTTGCCTCGGATGAGTTCGAGGACATCGGGATTTCGCTTCTGCGGCATGATGGAGGAGCCGGTCGTGTAGGCGTCGGGGAGTTTCAGAAACCCGAATTCGGTCGAGAACCACAAAATCCACTCTTCCGACAAACTCGACAGGTGCGCGGCGATCAACGACAACGCAAACACAAACTCCGCCAGATAATCTCGGTCGCTGGAGACATCGAGACTGTTGGCAGCGGGCTCGTCGAAGCCCAGTAACTCCGTGGTCAGGTCGCGATCAATCGGCAGGGAAGTCCCCGCCATCGCCGCACAACCGAGCGGATTAATATTCACCCGCCGACGACAATCGGTCAAGCGTTCGCGATCGCGTTGAAATTTTTCGCAGTACGCGAGCCAGTAATGAACCAGTTGGACGGGCATCGCTCGTTGCAGGTGTGTGTAGCCGGGGACGATGATCTCCAAATCATGGGCGGAACGTTCGACGAACGCTTTTTGGATATCTTCGAGTAACGCATCCACCTGATCGATGGCGTCCCGGACAAACAGTTTCAAATCGGTCGAGACCTGATCGTTACGGGAACGTCCGGTGTGCAGTTTGCGACCGACATCCCCCAGCCTCTCGATCAACGCCGATTCGATGTGCATATGGATGTCTTCGAGACTGACTTGAAACTCCATCTTTCCCGCTTCGATGTCGGCGAGAATGCGGTCGAGTTCGGCAACAATCGCGTCGCGTTCCTCCTCGGTAATCAAACCGGTCGTCGCCAGCATTCGCGCGTGAGCCTGCGAGCCTCTGACGTCGCATTGGGCCAGACGATAATCGAAGCTGATCGATTCGGTAAACAATTCAACGCGGGAATCGGTTTGCTCCTGAAACCGTCCGCCCCAGGCTTTGGCGGCCATCGACCGTCCTTTATTCGGAAATCAGAGTAGGGATTGGGATCTTCGAGAGAATGACACTCGGACTGGTCATTACGTTACGAGGATTGGCCGCGAGATTCCAGAAAACCGCCCGGTATTCCTCAAAACAGACCTGGGATCGGGACCGTCACGTCTGAAAATTGATTGCGTTCTCAGTCGGACTTTTCGTCATCGTCGTCCAGAAACTGATGACTTTCGTCAAGCACGATGATGTCGGAATGGCTGTCTTCGTCGAATTCGGCACTGTTTTTCAGATGACCGCTTCCCGAAGAGTTATTTTCCAAAGGCGGCATGTTGGAGATGGAAATCGGCTCGTCCTCGTCGATCACGACGGGGATTTCCTGGCTCAATTCGACAGACGCCGGACCGACCGAGATGGGATCGTCGGCATCCTGTGCATTGGAGACCATTTCCTGCACGTCTTCAGCAGGCATGACATCGTCATCATCCGCGACCAGACTTTTCTCCGAGGCTGGTTTCGCGTTTTTGGGAGGTGTTCCCGACAAGAGGCGATATTCCACATCCCCGAAAGTCACTTCGTCGCCGATGTTGATACTGGCTTCTTTGTTAACCCGCTGACCGTTCACAATGATCCCATTGGTGCTCCCCAAATCGCGGACCTTGATGTGGTCGTCAATCTGAGCGAGACAACAATGCTTGCGTGAAACCTTGCGACTGTTGAGCAGGACGATATCGCATTCCGGATGCCTCCCGACAAACAGAATCGGTTTGTCGAGCAGGACGGGGCGTCCTTTGCCGAGTGGTTCGAGATATACGGCCATGTTGCTTATCCGGAATCGGATCGGAAATCGTCTGCGAAATGCTATTTTATTATTCTAACGTCAGAATGCAGCAAGTCGCCAACTTTCAAAGCAGAAAAGCCGAATTCGGAAAATTCAGACCCACTTTGGAGTAAATCTGTCTCGATGGATCTCCGATTTTTCCAAACGCAACAGTCATATCGATCACGAGTCCTGCAACTCGACGGGGAGCTGATCGATTTTCGCCGCGAGGATGAAATCGTTTTCCGAGAGTCCACCGATGGCGTGTGTCCAGATTTCGATCGTCACGTTGCGATAGCCTTCGATATGCAGGTCGGGATGATGCCCTTCTGCTTCCGCGACCTCCGCAACCTCGTTGAAGAACTTCATACCCGCCATAAAATTCTTCACGGTCCAATTGCGAGCGATCCGTTCGCCGTTTCGAGTCACTTCCCAGCCGGGATGTTCCTTAATCTGCTCGGCGACTTCGTCGGGCGTCATTTTCGGGACACCCCCTTCGCAAGGTTTGCACTTTTTCTGAGTCAGTGTTTCACAACTTTGGGTTGTCGTCGACATGGAACATTTCTCCCTGACACCATATTCAAACGGCGCCTGTTTCGAACGTTTCAATCAGTGTTACTACTACTATTTTAGGGAATTCATTCTAAATTCGTAGCGTGGGATTCTGATTTTGTCCGCGGATCTCCCGTCTCGACCAGAATCGAGACGGCTGATGTTTGACTTTCCACCTCTCTCTGAAGAATGATGGAGGGACGATAACCACTTGGGAGTAAACCACATTGAGCGATCAGATTCCGCAACCCGCCGTCTCTCTGGATGACGACGACCTCCAGCGGCTGGAACAACTGGAAAAAGCCTATCAGCAAATCACATCCCAGATCGGGCAGGTGATCGTCGGTCAGGATCAGGTGATTGAAGAATTATTGATTGCCGTGTTGGCGGGAGGGCACGCACTGCTGGTCGGTGTGCCCGGACTGGCCAAGACTCTGATGGTGCGGACGCTGGCGGAATCGATGAGCCTGAGTTTCAATCGGGTGCAGTTTACTCCCGACCTGATGCCCGCCGATATCACCGGCACGGAAGTCCTCCAGCAAAATCAAACGACGGGAGAGCGGGATCTCAAATTCCTGCCGGGACCGGTTTTTGCCAACGTCGTACTCGCTGATGAAATCAACCGGACTCCACCGAAAACTCAGGCGGCGTTACTCGAAGCGATGCAGGAACGACAGGTCACCGCGGGCGGTCATCGGCACCGACTTCCCGATCCGTTTTTTGTGCTCGCCACTCAAAACCCCATCGAACAGGAAGGAACGTATCCTCTTCCGGAAGCTCAACTCGACCGCTTCATGTTTCAGGTGCTCGTCGATTATCCAACCGAAGAGGAAGAGTTCGCCATCGTGCGACAGACGACCGCCAATCACCAAGCGAAGGTCGAACCGGTCCTCGGCAGCGAAGAACTCGTTCAGTTGCAGGAATTCATTCGTCGGATTCCGGTCGCAGATGCGTTGATTCGTTACGCGATGCAATTCGCCCGACAGACGCGACTCAATCGTCCGGAAACTCCCGACTTCATCCAGCAATACGTCAGTTGGGGAGCGGGGCCGCGAGCGAGTCAGTACCTCGTGTTAGGCGCGAAAGCCCGCGCCGTTCTGCACGGTCATTCGTCCGTCGGCAAGAAAGACATTCAAGCGGTCGCCAAACCGGTCCTCAGACATCGCATTTTGACGAATTTCAACGCGGAAGCGGAGGGGATCACGGCGGACGACATCGTCGACAAACTGATCGAGAGAATTCCTCTGGATTCTTCGGGAGAGACCAATGACGGCCCCCTCTCCGAACTCATTTAATCCCCGGGAACTCGCGCAACTCACTCATTTACGTCTCCAGGCGCGAGTGATTGTGGAGGGGTATTTGACGGGTTTGCATCGTAGCCCCCACCAGGGATATTCCGTCGAGTTCGCCGAGCATCGGGAATATGCGCCGGGAGACGACTTGCGCTACGTCGATTGGAAAGTCTTCGGACGTAGCGATCGTTATTACCTCAAACAATTTGAAGAAGAAACCAACTTCGCATGCATGCTGGCGGTGGATGCCTCCGAGTCGATGTTGTATGGCAGCGATCCCGAAGCGATGACCAAATTTGAATACGCCCGCTTGCTGGCGGCGGTGTTGGCCTCTCTGGTGATTCGCCAGCAGGACGCGGCGGGGCTGGTGATCTTTTCCGAACAACTCCAACATTACGCCCGCGCGGCGGGAAATCCCCAACAACAGACGCGCATCTGGGAACTACTCGAACAGGCGCAAGCTTCCGGACCGACGGCGCTCGGACCGATGCTCCACGAAGTCTCCGACCGGTTTCGCAAACGGGGCATGATTCTACTCTGTTCTGATTTATTCGACGATCTCGACGAGATCCGCCTGGGGCTCCAACGTCTCAAACACCGGCGACACGACATTCGCGTCCTGCAGATTCTCGATCCCGCTGAGCTGGAATTTCCTTTCGAAGAACCGACACTGTTCCACGGTCTGGAAATCTCGCAGGATCAGATGATCGATCCGCGCGGAATCCGCCAGGCCTATCTGGAAGAGTTTCAGAGTTTCCTCATCGAAAGCCGACGCCTGTGCCGCGACCTCGGCGTCGAGCACGACATCATCCGCACTGACGAACCGTTCGACCGCGTGTTACGACGGTTTTTGTCCGATCGCCCGCCGCAGCCGATCCCCGATCTGCTGGCGACGCCAGGGGGACGGGCATGAACGGCGGTCTGGCGATTTTGGCGTTGGGATTCGGGAATCCGGCGATGTTAGTGGGCCTGGGAGCCGCCTCCATCCCGATTATTATCCACCTGCTCCATAAACGACGCTACAAGGAAACCTCCTGGGCGGCGATGCGATTTCTGGCGGAAGCCGCGCGGAAGCAATCGCGGCGTCTTCGCTGGGAACAGCTTCTGGTGTTGTTGATTCGCTGTCTCGCGGTCATGTTTCTCGCGACCGCGTTCGCACGTCCCTTTTTCGACAACGCGTTCTCTTCAGTCAGCGGACGTGAACCGCGACATGTGATTGTCGTTCTGGACGACAGTTTCAGTATGGGACAACAGATCGGCAACGAGACGCGGCTGGAACAAGGCAAAGAAGCCGTGCGTCAGATGATCTCCGGCAGCATCACGGGGGACGGATACAGCCTGATTTGCATGACCCGCGAAATGCAGGCAGAACTGCTGACTCCCACATTTCGTCAGGATTCGCTCCTCTCCGAATTGGAGGATCTCCAACCGACGCAACGCTCCGTCGATCTCAATAATACCTTCGCGCGACTGGAATCACTGCTTCAGGAATCGCCTCAACCGCGCAACAAGGAGATTCTCCTCGTATCCGATTTTCAGCAGCGGGACTGGGAGCCTTCCGGTTCTCAACGGGAGTTACTGGAATCGCGTATTGCCCGACTGGAGGGAGAGCAGCTTCGCTTCACATTTCTCGATGTCGGCGGGGGAGACACGTCGAATCTCGCCGTCTCCAAAATCAAGATCGAACCGCAACCGATCCTGGTCGGTCAGAGCGCCACCATTACCGCGACCATTCAGGGTTACGGTGGAGCCACCCTCGACGGTGCGGCGATCGAATTACTCATCGACGATCGCTCGATCGCCACACGATCGGTCAGTAACGCCAACGGCACCTCCGCCAACCTTGCATTCGTCCATACGTGGCAATCCGCCGGTCAACGAAAAATCAGCGTTCGGATTACCGAAGACCGTCTGGAGGCCGACAACCAACGCTTTCAAGTCATCGATGTGCGAGAGGCAGTTCGTGTGCTGCTGGTCGAAGGAAAGCCTGCCGGATCGACGCGCGAGAAGTCGTCTCATTACTTACGGGCGGCGTTGGAAACCGTGATGCATCCCGTCTCGAATCAGCCGTTGTTTGAAATCACCACCACCGATGCTCTGGGACTGAACGATTTCCCGCTCCAGGAATTTGAAGTGATCGGGCTTTGTAACCTGCCCGGTCTGAACGAAAATCAAACTGCTCTGATGAGACGACACCTCTCTACCGGTGGGGGGCTGTTGATCGTGCATGGGGATCAGACGGATATCCGCAGTTGGACCACCACGCTCAATCGACTCAGCGATCGGTCCTGGCCGGTGACGTTACAGGAACAGGACGCCAGCCAGGACGAGGTCTGGGGATTTTTGACGACCGAACTGACGCATCCTGTGGTCAAACCTTTTGACGGCAATCCAGGCACGGGATTGGAATCCGCCGTCATCTGGCAGCGCATTCCCCTCAAACTCGACGACACCCGCGATGCGGAAGCGATACTCGACTTCGACGACGGGTCTCCGGCTCTGGTCGCGATTTCGTTACCAAATGGGCGCTGCCTGGAAACCGCGATGGCTTGCGACGCCACCAGCGGGAGTTGGGCACCACTCAACGGCAGTTTCCCGCCGATCGCGATTGAAATATTCCGCTATCTGGTCTCCGAAGATTCGGGAGATTCCGAATCGCTCGTCGGCGAGTCCCTGGAAGGTCTGCTGCCGATCGATCAATTCGTCCCGGAGGTCTCCGTCATCGATCCGGTGGGGGAACGGGCCCGCATCGAGCCGATTGCAGCGAGCGCTCAATCTCCCCTCCGATCCTGGAACTACGACGCCACCTCCCGTTCGGGTTTTTATCAGATCGATTTCGGGTTACCGTCGCTTGCCCCGGAAATCGTCGCCGTCAATGTCGATCCCCGCGAAGGTGATCTCACTCCGTCCTCGAAGGAAGAAATTCGGAAGGAGCTGTTTCAAAATCCCCAATGGAATGTCCGCACGACTCCCACCATCAACTCGGGACAAGTTGCCGGCTTTCGGGAGTCCCCGTTATCGCAGTGGCTGCTCTGGTTGGGACTCGCTCTGCTGGCGGTTGAAGTCGCGCTGGTATGGAACTTTTCCGTCGGGTTAATCGCCCTTCTCAGCGTGACTGTGCTGGCGGGAGTTTTGATCCTGTCGAAATGGATCGGCCCTGCTCCGGCAATCGCAGGAGGCGTACTCATCTCCTGCCTGTTAATGTTACTCATCCTGCAGAGGGTCCTCTCGCGCTGGAAACGAAAGAAGTCCCGATCGTTTTTTTAGACGACCTTTAGAGATCGCGCGTCTGAATAAACAGCGCCTTTTTCTCGCCGGGCAAGGTGAAATCGAAACCGCACGTTTTGAAGAACTGCTCGGACGAGGTAATCGCCATCACTTCCAGCACGTCTTTTTCCCGTGCCCGTTCGATGCAAACTTCCACCAAACGTCGCCCGATCCCGCATCCCTGAAACTCGGAGGCAACCGCCAGAGAACGAATCTCTCCCAGCTTCGATGAATAAACCTCCAACGCCGCAAATCCGACAATCCGGGACTCGTGCTCGGCCACAAACCCGTGGCGGATCAATTCCGTCATTTCGTCAAACGTCCTCGGGATGAGGATCTTTTGTTGGACGAAGGGCTTGATAAACTCATCGAGTTCATTGACGTCCCGCTGTTCCGCGGGACGAATCGTGATTTGTTCCAGATGATTCTCAGACATAGTAAAATTGAAAACAGGAAAAGACGAACAGAACATCAGGAATCGTACCTCTCTACGCTCGCGAGTGAAACCGGTGAAGGTAGAAAAACCAGTCGAGAATCTCTTCAACAACCGATAAACTCGTGGTGACGACAATCAATCCCCCACTCGGACATCACCGCCATGAACCTCGACTCGCTGCGCGAAAAACTCGCCTCTTGGACCCTAATGAATGCGCCGACCGGTTTTGAAGAACCGGTACTGACAGCCGCACGCGATGCGCTGGCTCCGCTTTGCGACTCGATGATGGTAGACGTCCGGGGGAATCTCTACGCGGAAATCAACGGCGTCGATTCAGCCGCTCCTCGCGTGATGATCACCGCTCACGCCGACGAAATCGGGTTCATGGTCACTTCGCTGACCAACGAGGGCTTTCTGCGGTTCACGCGACTCGGCGGCCCCACCGTGTCTGTCTTGCCGGGACAACGGGTCCGGCTCTTACCGGAAGGGAAACCGCCGGTTGAAGCTGTGATCGGTGTGAAACCGGGACACATTCTCACAGGCGACGAAGCGTACCGGGTTCCTCCCGTCGAGCAAATGTATCTCGATGCGGGAGCGGAATCAGCCCAGCAATTGACGGAATGGGGTCTCGAACCGGGAACGCCGGGGGTGTTCGTGGGCGAACTGGTTCCGACCTCTCATCCTTCGCGTGTGTTCGGCAAGTCGATCGACAACCGCGCCGGCTGGCTCGCGGTATTGGAGATTGCCGAACGTCTCTCGAAAGACCGTCCGGCGGGAGATTGCGTGATCGTGCTCACGGTGGAAGAGGAGATCGGACTGCGGGGAGCGGCGGTCGCCGCGATGGAAGCCGCCCCCGATGTGGTCATTGCCCTCGATACCGTCCCTTCGGGGGGGACTCCCGAACTTTCCGACGAGGAACTTCCCTGGACGATTGGAGCCGGGCCGTTATTGAAAGTTCGCGAAACCAGCGGCCTCTCGACACATGGACCGTTGCGGTCGCTGTTTCGCAAAACGGCGGAAGAACATGACATCCCCTACCAGCTGATTATCGACACAGCGGGGATTACCGATGCCACCTCCGCCCAACAAGCGTCCGGAGAGATCGCCGCCGTGACACTTGGTCTCGCCCGACGCTATTCGCACTCCGCGGTCGAGATGCTCGATCTTCGCGATCTCGCCCAATTGATCGACTGGACCGAGAAAACAACACGTAAACTGATCGACAAAAAGCAGTTACAAAGGATTTGAGACCGCTGGAGAAGACGGAATCCCTGAGAAGAGAGAATTGCATTCCCTATTTCGGTGGGATAGGATGGAACATCTGTTTCACTCCAAACAGGAAACGCGGCGCCATCATTCACACCTACTCACCGATCAGGAATACCTGGAGAGCTTCATGCTGCATCACCATTCAAAATCATTCAAGAACCGCCGAGGATTCACGCTGGTGGAATTGCTGGTTGTGATGGCGATTATCGCCCTGCTGGTCGCCTTGCTGATGCCGGCCATCCAACAGACGCGCGAACGGGCCCGTCAGACCAGTTGCCTGAATAATATGCACAACCTCGTGATCGCGATGCACAACTACGCAGACGCTCACCGCAGTTTTCCATCGGGGGTCATCAAACCCGACCTGGTCACTCTCGACTTCGGCTCTGATCTCGACCTCTCTCCGTTTCCCGAACCGGCCAGATTTCCGTTCGCCCGCGATGCGAGTACCAACACAAATAACCCTCCCAGCGGTCAGTTAACTTTGAATGCCTGGACGATGGTTCGCTTCTGGGGTTGGCATGCGTTGCTACTGCCGCAGATGGATCAACAAACCGTCAACATCGACTTCAAGGCCGCGAAGAACGGCGTTCAAAACAATCTCGATGCGATGTCGGTTCAGATTCCTTCTTACGTCTGCGCGAGTGCGTCTCTTCCCTCGCGTCGTCCGGGAGGATTTGGTTACACCACCTATCGTGGGAACTTTGGCGTTACTGCTTCCGTTTACCCCGATCCGAACAATCCGAATACCGACCCCGACGCCATGCCGCTCGTCAGCGGAGAAGGAGTCTTCTACGACAACAGCTCGGTCAGTTTTCGCGATATCACAGACGGAACGACGCAAACTCTGATGATCGGCGAAACCCTGTTCGGCTTGTGGGGAGACGGCAACAGTTGCTGTGCCCGCGTGAGGCCCGATATGCCCTATTTCGACAACTACTGGCAATCCAGCAATTACCACTTCTTCGGCTTCGGCTCGCACCACAGTGATGTGGTCAATTTCGCCATGGTCGATAACTCCGCTCGACCGATCAGCAAAAACATCGATTGGAACATCTTCACCGCCCTGGCGACGCGCAGTGGTGGAGAACGGATTACCGCTGAGTATTGATTGCTCTCGACAATAGATTTCCCAACATTTCTCAACTCTCGTCGGTTCCGATCGACGAGAGTTTTTTTGTCTGATGATTTCTCCACACATCATGAAGATAAGATAAAGTCCGGAGCCGAGACGACAACTCCCCCCTTTTCTGATCTATGATTACCTATTCAACCCCTATCCCATCCCTCCCTCACCTACCAACAGTTTTGATGCAACCTCCATATGACCTGAAGTTCCGGGGCTCACTGAATGCCCTGATGTTAACCGTACGGAAACGCGTCACACTGGCAACCAATTTGATACATCGGTTCGACGACCCGCAGGTCATCGATCGCGAAATGCGATTCCTGCGACCGTTCTGGGAATTTATCCAGACTCGCCAGAAACTGAATCGGCAGCGATACTGGAAAGCTCGTCAGAAAGATCTTTTCACGGGGATATCAAAAAAACCGGTCCGACAAACGCCCCTGATCTGGCTCCCTCATCGTGACGTGATTTGTTCCGCGCTGGACGATCCCAACGGACAAAAGCGTGCCATCGGAATCGGGTTGCTACGCGGCTTGGATATTGTGATTTTCAATTTCTCCACGCTTCTCTCTCGGTCCCACTACGCATTGGGGATTCAAGATCCCGAGTCCTTTCAACTTGTGACTTCGGAACCAGAGGAAGACGGCAGTTATCAATGTCTGCGTTCGACACTGCATCGCCGCTCTGCGGAAAACAACGAAGAGTACAAAATCATCACCACTCGGTTCATTCTTCCCGATCAAGAAGAGATCAAGATCGAAAAAGATTTCTCGCGCAGCACGATCGACCCCGATGTCCTGTTGCGTGTAACCGCCGACCGGAGTGGCAGAGAACGCGGACCTTACCTGCTCGAATATCGCGGTCGTCAATCCGAATTGAATCAACGGACGGGACGACTGAAAGTGTCCCGTCTTTGAAGAAGACCGTTACTTCGGCAGATCGAGTTTGATATGCAGGTCCCGAAGCTGTTTCGGATCGACTTCCGACGGCGCGCCGCTGAGCAGATCGCTCGCTTTTTGAGTCTTCGGAAACGCGATGACGTCGCGAATATTGTCGTACATCGAAAACAGCATCACCCAGCGATCCAGCCCCAAGGCCACGCCGCCGTGAGGAGGAGCCCCGTACCGTAACGCTTCCAGAAGAAAACCAAATCGTTCTTCCGCTTCTTCCGGGTCAATTTTCAGCAGATCGAAGACCTGCTGCTGAATTTTGGTGTCGTGAATACGGATGCTTCCCGAGGCTCCTTCGTAACCGTTACAGACCAGGTCGTACGAACGAGCCCGTATCTTCGATGGATCGGTGACGAAATACTCAAGGTCTTCCTCAAAGGGATTGCAAAACATGTGGTGTTCGGCGTCCCAGCGCTGCTCGTCTTCGTTCCAGGTGACGAGCGGAAACTCCAGTATCCAGGCAATCGCCATCTCTTGCGGATCGTATAGCTCCAAATCTTTCCCGAGATGATTTCGCAACGCGGCGAGAGCAGCGGACGTCACATCCGGTTGATCGGCGACGTAAAGCAGTAAGTCGCCGTCTTCTCCCTGCATCCGTTCAACGATCGCTTTCTGTTGCTCTTCGTTGAAGAACTTGGCGATGGAGGATTCCAGTTTCCCGCCGACCACTTTGAAATAAGCGAGTCCTTTGGCTCCGTGTTCTCCGACGAGATTTTTCATATCGTTGTCGAGGACACGACGGGAGTAGCGATCGCCGACCCCTTTCACGTTCAAACCGCGAACGCGTCCGCCCGATCCGACGACATTTTTGAACACACCGAAATCACTGTCCGCGACGAGATCGGTGATCTCGACAATTTCCATCCCGAAACGCAAATCGGGTTTGTCGGTACCGAATCGTTCCATCGCCTCGGCGTGACTGAGACGCGGCAGCGGGAGTTGTAAATCGACGCCGCGAAGTTCCTTCATCCAGACCGCCAGCAAACCTTCCACCATCGAGAGGACGTCGTCCTGTTCGACAAACGACATCTCCAGGTCGATTTGCGTGAATTCCGGTTGCCGATCAGCCCGCAGGTCTTCATCGCGGAAACATTTCGCGATTTGGATATAGCGGTCGTAACCCGCCACCATCAGAATCTGTTTGAAGATCTGAGGCGACTGTGGCAAGGCGTAAAATTCTCCCTCGTGAACGCGGCTCGGCACGAGATAATCGCGAGCCCCTTCCGGAGTGCTTTTGCCGAGGATCGGCGTTTCAATATCGAGAAACCCCTGCTCGTCGAAATAGTCGCGAGCCAGTTTGGTCAGTTTGTGTCGCAGGATCATCGCTTTCCGGAGTTCTTCCCGGCGAAGGTCGATGAACCGGTACTTCAGACGGAGTTCCTCATTCGGAAGATCTTGCGTGCGGGGTTCGAAGGGAGGGGTTTTCGATTTGCTGAAGACTTTGAGTTCCCGGACCCGAACGTCAATCTCGCCGGTCACCATTTTGGGATTCACATCTTTCTCGGTCCTCGGCACCACCTCTCCCGCGACTTGAATCACATCCTCACTTCGCAGGTGCCGTCCCTCGATATGGACTTCCGAACCTTCTTCCGGTCGAAAGACAACCTGCGTTTTTCCGTAGCGGTCCCGCAAATCGATGAAGACGACCCCGCCGTGATCGCGATAGGAATCGACCCATCCGCAAAGTTGAACGGTCTCTCCGACGTTGGATTTGCGGAGCTCTCCGCAGTTGTGTGAACGTAACAAGTTTCAGTACCTCGATTTGCGACTCAAAACGTGACCGTATTGATAGTGACACGGCAGAGGGCGGAATCGTTCGTCGATTCAGAATCGAACGCTCCGCCTTTGTGGGAAGTCGCCATTATAGAAACCCGCCAGAGGGTCGCAATGGAGGCGGGACGAGTCGGATTAGCGTTTAATTCCTGATGTTGTAGCGAGTGAGGACGCTGGTGTAAGTCAATTTGTCATCCAGATATTCTTCCGTTTTCACGAGTCCTGTCCCCGGAGAAACAAATTCGACCCGCTCAAGCTCACCCGTTTCCTTGATGTGGGATTCGTACCTGACGCAGATAAAGATCCCCGCCGGTACTGTCACTTCCTCTTCCAGGGCCGCGACAGTAATCGTGGAATAAGCTTCGTCCTCTTCCAAGCCGCCGTATAACAGATCGTAAGTTGTCCCTGGTTTGGCGGGATACCGATAATACATCGTCGGCTTCCCGACCATCTTGAGATGGCTCGTCTCATCATCCAGAACAATTTCCACATCCTGATTTCCCTGGGGAGTATTCTGGATCCATAACCCGAAGTCATCGGATTCAAGATAATAGAGCGACCCCGCTTCCGACTCGTACATGCCTCGGATGACATCTCGGGACGGCCCCTCAGCGACGGTCGTCCCATCCGCGTCCACCGACGTGCCCCGATAAGTCCAACTATTCCCGAGCGCGATCGGCATAATGGCATTGATCATCCTGGGGGAATCGGAAATTGCCTCTTTCTTCAACTGGTATTTGGTCAGTTCACTGTTTGTCACCAGTTTCCCCTCTTCGTAAGTTTCATATTTGACGAGCCCGACTCCCGGACAAACGTAATGCATACTTTCCGGCAATCGCGTTTCCTTATCGAGTGACTGGTATTTGATGCAGGTAAACTCACCTGCGGGGACTTGAACTTTCGCTTTCAGTTCCAGAACCGTCATGACGGTCACCGGCATGAACTCCGTCTCATAATCGACGAGGTACGTCTGCCCCTCTTCCACCGGATAGCGATAATAGACTCCCGGTTTCCCATCGAATTTCAGCGTCATCGTTTCCTCGTCCACCGCCATCATCACATCTTCCAGTCCCCGCGCGGTGTCCCGTAACCACATGCAATAATCGGTGGCTTCCAGGTAGAAAAAACGTCCGCGCGGTGAATCGTAGAAACTTCGAATCACTTCAGAAGTAGGCCTCGTCGATGCAACGGTCCCATCCTCACGCAATTCAGATTCCCGGTACTCCCACCGATTTCCCATAGCGACCGGAATCAGTGATTGATGCTTTAAGTCCTGAGCCATAGCGGAACTTGAAAAAAGCGGCATCGCCACAGTCAGCAACACTCCAACAAACCATATCGGGGAGGAAATTCGCATTGGTTCGGTTCCAATCAGGGATGACGAAAGGCGACAGACTTCCAGTATGGATGGAGGACCAAGTGATTCAAATTGAAATCTGATGAAGATTTCCCGAAGCTGGTGAATGTTATGAAGAGATAAATCGAGCGATTGCCGCTTGTCTTCAATCACAATCACGCGGTATCTTCTGGTGAACGTCCTTGTTTCCGGGAATTGAAAATGCGCATCGTCTTGACTCTCTGTCTCCTGTGGACTCCCCTGACTCTCTTCGCCGCCGACGATTACACGCTCGGACCGGATTCAATGCCGCAGGAAGGAGTCCCTCGGGGAGAAGTGATTCAGGGAGAATTCGTCAGCCAAACCGTCTATCCGGGAACGGTCCGCGATTATTGGATTTACGTGCCGCAACAGTACGACGCTTCCAAGCCGGCGTGTTTGATGGTTTTTCAGGATGGCGGCGGTTACGTGAATCCGAAAGGGCATTCGCGCGTTCCGGTGGTGTTCGATAACCTGATTCACAAAAAAGAGATGCCGGTCACCATTGGTCTGTTTCTCAATCCGGGCGTCATTCCCCCCGCCATCGAAGGGGCCAAGCCGAGAAAAAATCGATCGTTTGAATACGACACCGTCTCCGACCAATACTCGAAGTTTCTGTTGGAGGAAGTCCTGCCGATGGTCGAAGCGAAGTACAACATTTCTCAAAACCCCGATCACCGAGCGACCTGCGGTATCAGTTCCGGAGGAATTTGTGCCTTCACCGTGGCCTGGGAACGTCCCGACCAATTCCACAAGGTTCTCAGTTACGTGGGAAGTTTTACCAACATCCGCGGCGGCCACATCTATCCCTCCCTGATTCGAAAAACCGATAAAAAGCCGTTGAAGGTTTTCCTGCAGGACGGGAAGAACGATCTCGACAATCTCCACGGCAGTTGGCCGCTCGCCAATCAGCGCATGGCCTCGGCGTTGGAGTTTGCCGGCTATGACTACAAATTCGTCTTCGGAGATGGCGGGCACAACGGGCGACACGGCGGGGCGATCCTGCCGGATGCGTTGCGATGGCTGTGGAGTGATGTGCCGGTGGAATAAGAGGTTCCAAACCCTCGAACCGCTGCAACCTACAGTCGTTACGACCGTTGCAACCGATTCTTGTAAAGACCGCAGGTGGCGTAATCGTCGAACTTTGTGACCGCGCGTTCCATCGTTCGGGGAAAATCGCTTGTCAGCCCTTTGTCAGTGTGGCAGACTGGTCTGAGATTTGTATCGCAACCCATCTCAGTTTCTTGAGTTTCGTCGATTCCCTGGAGCCATCCTTATGTTTCGCCTCATTCTGGCTGGACTGATCTGTTCGTTCTCTTGTCTGTCTGCATCCGCTCAGGGACTGATCTGGTCTCTTCCCGAGGACGGCCAATACGTCACCTACACCGGTTCATATACTCTGACCGACGTGCAGGAGGGAACCAAGAATGAAGACATCAACACATCCTGGGAACGGGTCTTGACCATCAAATCGGTCGGAAAAGCAGACGCCGATTATCAAGGAGAATCCACGGCTTGCCGGTGGGTGGAGTTCAAACTGATCGACGCCAAAACAGAAGACACGCAACTCGTCGCCGGTCCGGTGGGTGAAGTGATTTATAAAGTACTGATCCCCGAATCGGGGGTGGTCGGCAGCGTGACAGACGCCAACGACCTCTTCGTCAATCACATTCCCATCGTTCGCGGTTATCGCAAAGTGGGCGCGGGACAAGTCGAAACGCTTCCGGCGGGCGCGTTACAGGTTTATCCGGTTCTCACGCTGCTGATGCACTATCGGGAAGTGACTTCGGAAGGAGACGAAAATGTCGATGCCCCGAACATCCAAACCGCCGAAAAACTGACCGCCAAAAAAACCATCGAGAGCCGCGAGATTCGCATCATCAACAACGCCCTGATGTGGCGGAATACGAAGATTCCTTTCGGTCTCGTGAAATGGGAAGTGACACAGGTTCGCGAAAAGAAAGCCGCCACCGAACCTCGTTCCAACTTCACCAAGATCAGTGAAGTCAAAACCACCATGACGCTCGATGCTACAGGCGACGGGGCGCAATCCGACCTTCCCGATAACAACTAGGGATTGCAGAGGCACTCAAGCTTCTGCGAGCCGCGATCGCAAATAGGCCGCCCGAGCGGCGTTACGTTCTCCCGAATCGAGAGTTTCGCCGCGTATTTTCTGCAGATGGGCTGGTTGTGTGTGGATGAAGAGTTCATTCACGGAGAGCAGGTCGAGGTCGTCGATCATCCCCAGGCTCACCCCTAATCGCACGCTGGAGAGCAAGTCCATCGTTTCTTCGGAGCTGATCGTCTGCGCTTTTTGCAGGATTCCGGTCGCGCGGGAAATCTGATCGTGAAGCTTCGCACGATTGTCTTTCAGCAACGCTTCGCGAACTCGTCGCTCGTAGTTGATGATATTAGGAACGACTTCCTGGAGTTTTTCGATGATCTGCTGTTCGCTTTGCCCCAGCGTAATCTGATTGGAAATCTGGAAGAATTGCCCGGAAGCCGAGCTTCCTTCGCCGTATAAGCCGCGTACCGCCAGACTGATTTTCTGGAGGGCTCCGAGGACTTTCTGAATCTCTTTGGTCATGTGCAGGGCGGGAAGATGGAGCATCACGCTGACGCGAATGCCGGTTCCGACATTCGTCGGGCACGCGGTCAGATAGCCGAGTTCTTCGCTGAACGCGTAGGTCACATCCTCTTCAATCGCATCGTCGAGCTGATCGATATCCCGCCAGCATTCATCCAGCGAAAACCCGCTCCGGACGACCTGCATCCGCAGGTGATCTTCCTCGTTGACCATCACGCTGACCGATTGTCCCGAATCGACGGCCACCCCCCGCGCCCCATCCGCTTCAACCAGTTCTTTAGAGATCAACTGGCGTTCCATCAGAAACTGTCGATCGAGGTTCGAGAGGCTGCGGACATCAAAATAATTCAGATGCGGGCCGGCAGAGAGGTTCAACAACTTGTTGTGCAGCAGTTTTTCCAGATCGCTTTTGGTCGAATCGTCGGCCCGTGATAAAAACGGGAACTGCGCCAGATTACGGGCCAGTCGAATGCGGCTGGAGACCACAATCTCCGCATCGGGACCAGTTCCGCGAAGCCATTCGCAGCCGTTTTGCATCAGCGTCTCGATATCCACCGTGGAAATTCCCATCGTAAATCGGAGTCGTCAATCAAAGCACCGTCCATCTTCAGCACGAAATCACGTGGCCTGCTGTTCTTCCAACTGCCGAATGTGGTCTCGCAGCTTCGCCGCCTCTTCGTAATCCTCTTTCTCAACGGCAATCCGCAAATCGTTTCTCATTTTGATGAGTTCGTACTGCTTCTGACTGGCATCGGGAGCCCGTTTCGGGAATTTGCCGGCGTGATGTGTGCTCTCGTGAATGTTTTCCAGTAAAGGAGTCAGCCGTTCCCGAAAGACCACATAATCGTGTGGACAACCGAGTCGCCCCTGTTTGCGAAATTCCCGATAGGTGATTCCGCAATTCGGACACGTCAGTTCGTCCTGTTCCTCTCCCAGACCGGCCTCTTCCAGCAACGCTTCCATTTCATCGTCGATGGATGGATCGGGAGTCTCCAGATACTCACTCGCACACTTTTCGCAGAGATGAATTTTCTGCACCGTGCTATCGTGAATTTCCGTGATATGCAGCGTGGCCGGCTTGGAGCAGCGACGACACTTTTTCATAGTTTCCTCGATTGAACCTGCTGAACGAACTATTTGTCATGATGACAGATCAGCCGGGCTCATTCTATCCCTGTCAGAATCACTGTCAAGCGATTGCGCTTGGGGCTTCTCGCCGTAACAGTTTGAAGTTATTATAGATGCGAACGCCAAGCCGCCCCGGCTTTCCTGCTCGATCCGATTCAAAACTCTTTGAAAAACATGAATTACTCTCCCGACTTCGCCACCTATTGCCGCCTTGCCGAAGAAGGCAAGTTGGTTCCTATTTCGCGACAACTGCTTTCAGACACGCTGACGCCGTTGACCGCGTGGTGCAAAATTCGCGAGGAAGGGCATTCGTTTCTGTTTGAATCGGTGGTCGGCGGGGAACAGATCGGTCGTTACAGTTTTGTGGGGACGCGACCGTTTTTGTACCTGTCCGCCAAAGGGACGGAGGTCACGCTGCAAAGCGGGGAGACGATCAAAACCGAAACCGCTGAAGACCCGCTCCGCGATCTCGAAGGACTCCTCTCGCAGTATCAGGCGGTCGATGTGCCGGGATTGCCCCGCTTCTGCGGCGGCGCCGTCGGTTACGCCGGTTACGACATCATCCGTTACGCCGAACACCTTCCCCATGTGCCGGAGGACGACCGCGATCTGCCCGATCTTTCGTTCGCCTTCTACGACAGCATGGTGATCTTCGACCAGATCAACAAAACAATTCAGGTCGTGGCCCTGGCGGATGGAAAAGCCGACGACAAACGGGCGGAATACGAAGCGGCCTGTGCGCGAATCGACGAGTTGTGCGATCAACTGGCAACCCCGACCGAAGAACTACAAGTCGCCGATATCGATCTCACACAAACTCCCGATCTCCACTGGGAATCAAACTTCACACAACAGGGATTCGAACAGGCGGTCGAGAAGTGCAAGGAGTACATCCAGGCGGGTGACATCTTCCAGGTCGTCCTCAGCCAACGGCTCGAACTCGAAACCTCCGCCACGCCTCTCGACGTCTACCGCGCGTTGCGTGTGGTGAACCCGAGTCCCTTCATGTTTCTGCTGGAAACGCCCGACGGCTCGCTCGTCGGATCGTCCCCCGAAATTATGGTTCGGGTGGAAGATGGAGAAACTACGATTCGTCCGCTCGCCGGAACGCGTCCGCGCGGCAGGAACAAGGAAGAAGACGAAGCACTCGCCGCCGATCTTCTCGCCGACCCGAAAGAACGGGCCGAGCACGTGATGCTGATCGACCTGGCGCGGAACGACGTCGGTCGGGTCAGTCAGTTCGGCAGCGTGAAACTCTCCGACGTGATGGTGGTCGAAAAATATTCGCACGTCATGCACATCACCTCAAACGTCACCGGCCAGTTACTCCCCGGACAGTCGGCCCTCGACGCCCTTCGGGCCGGTCTGCCAGCGGGAACCGTCTCGGGCGCTCCCAAAGTTCGGGCGATGGAAATCATCGATGAATTTGAACCGCACAAACGAGGTCCCTATGCGGGAGCGGTCGGCTACCTGGACTTCACCGGCAACATGGATACCTGCATCGCGCTGCGAACACTGGTGATGCAGGGCAACAAAGCCTACGTCCAGGCGGGCGCGGGACTCGTCGCCGACAGCGTCCCCCGCACCGAATACGAGGAAACGCTCAACAAAGCCCGCGGGCTGCTCAAAGCGATCGATATCGCCGAGAAGCAAATGCGCCCCGCTCGGGAATCAACGTCTTCCTGATTTTTGCGTTTCATCGCCTATGAACAGATGATACCTTGAGAGAAATCCCTCCGTTTTCTCAGGAGTCTGCTCTGATGGCCGAGACTGTCCGTCGTCTGTTTGAACTCGAACCGGGTGACCAATCTGATTTCTTCGTCCTGCTGGTCGCTAAAGACAAAGGCACGACCCGCGACGGCAAGCCCTACTATCGTGTGACGTTGCGCGATCCCCAGCGAACCGTCACCGCCATGATCTGGAATGATGCCGGCTGGTTCGACGATTTTGACCAGACCTGGAGGCCGGGGCAGTTCTTCAAAATTCGCGGTCGGTATCTCGAAAACAAATACGGCTCGCAAATCGAGATCGAACAGATTCGACCGACGAAAGAGGAAGATTCCGCCGATGGCTTCGATCAAAGCGACTTTTTTGAAACGAGCCGTCGCGATCCGGGCCAGATGTTCGATGAACTGATCGAGATCGCTGCGGAGATTGAGGAAACGCCGCTCCGCGAACTGGTCACATCGATACTGAAAGAGAATGAAGAGCCGTTACTGAAGTGGCCCGCGGCGTCCAAGAATCATCACGCCTTCAGCGGCGGGTTTCTGGAGCATGTCCTCTCGGTCACGCGAACGGCGATCTACCTCGCCGATAAGTACCAACAGGAATACCCGGCTCTCAAGCCTCCGCTGTCCAAAGACCTGATGATCGCCGGTGCGATCCTGCACGACATCGGCAAACTCCAGGAACTCTCCCACATGCCACCCGTCACCAACTACACCCCCTCCGGGAAACTGATCGGGCATATTCTGCTGGGACGCGACATGGTCCGCGACGCCGGAAAAGAAATTGAAAACCTGAATCCCGAAACGTTGCTGCGGTTGGAGCACATCATTGTCTCGCATCAGAACCTGCCGGAATGGGGATCGCCCATCGCACCGCACACTCCGGAAGCATTGCTGGTACATTACGCGGACGACATCGATGCCAAATTCCAGATGATGGCGGGAGCGTTATCCGAAATGCCCAGCGACGACGATCCCTTCACCAGTCGCAGCAATCCGCTCCGCCGAACGATCTTCCGCGGGTTCGCCGAATCTGACTAGTTTGTTGAATCAAACAACACCCGCGGGTCGTACAACCCTTTTTCGGACGTCAGATCTTCGGTCAGAATGTCCCAGCTTTTGCCCCGCTCGCGCATGGCGGTGAAGTCGCGAGGTTCGTAGGCGATTTCCAGGTGCGGCGTCTCCAGCGCAACGTTCTCGTAATACGACGTGACGGCCGCTTCGGTGATGCCGGTGGTCAGAAGCGTCCGTTCGATGGGATACGGAGCCTGTTTTTGCCGGAAGTGGGTTTGAATGGCGTGCGCGAGGGCCTTGAAAAGATTGCGGTTGTTCCACGGACCGGGGTAGAAGTAGGTCGCTTTCGGAGCGGGATCGTTCTTTTCCCGCCAGGCGAAATCCCAACGGATACTCGACGCCCCGATCCTGAGGATCGTGGCTTTCAGGCCGTCTTTGTATTCAAGAAAGATGCCGTGCGTCGGATGTGTTCCCTCGCCGGGGATCGTTCCGAACGTTTCGGGAACTTCCCCGAGTTCGGCTTTGATGGCGGATTCGTACAAATCCCAGGAGAAGCGCCCCGCCTTCCCGGCGTTGAGGAGTTCTTCATCTTTCAGGACTTCGAGTTTTGAGATTCCGGTTTCGCCTCCTTTGCGGAATTCAATCATCGATTGCAGCACTTCGGCCCCGTGGAAGTCGTAGCGTTCGATGGGACCGCCGTGAATCGAGATCGCCTCCACCAGTTCCGTCCCCGGTTTGATGGTGATGTCCGGTTTGCGTTGAGCGAGGGGGACCGAACTTCCCGCCATAAACGGTAGACCGATCTCCTGAGCAGTGTCGTACATCTCCCGCGCCCAGTCCCAACGGTACGAAAAGTGTTTGTCGTTAAAGTAGGGAACGACGCGGCCCGATTCCTTCATGATACCGACGCATTCGTCAAACCATTCCTTGCGGGGGTATTTATCGATGCCGTACTTCGTGTCGGGATAATCGCCGTGTTCGCCAATGCACAACACAGCATCCACATCGAGCGTCTTGCCTCCCTGGCAGAGTGCTCCGCGAATGGTGTCGTAGATCGGGATCTCGTATTCTTTGGCGACGTCGCGAGACATATCGCGTCCCTCGGGAAATTGATCGACGTACATCGATACAATCTCGACGCCCGGATCGACCAGTTCGCCGTTGAACAGAACCGGATTCAAAAAGCTTTCGAGCAGGACGTGCGCGTGCGACCGGTCAACCATCCAGGTCAACACAACCGCCACCCGCGGTCGTTCAGTCGTCGTACAGGAATCGGCGAACAACAGATGCGGTGAGATCATACCGGCGGCCAGAGAGGTTTTCAGAAAATCGCGGCGGCTGGGAGAACAGTGCATAAGCTAACTTTCAGTCTTCAGTATCGATGCCGAGCGATTCGAGACGACGATACAACTTGGGACGGGGAATCCCCAACAGTTCGGCGGCTTTCGTTTTATTAAAACGACTTTGTTCGAGCGCTGCCAGAATATGTTCCCGTTCGACCCGTTCGAGGTACGATTCCAGATCGGTGAACGATTCCACGGGGGCGGGATTTTCCCGCTGCGCATCGTAACCCGAGCGAAACCGGAACGGCAGATCGCTTTCCGTGATCAGGAGACCTGTCGCCGACTGATGGGCGGACTGCACGACGGCGGTCAGTTCCGCGATGTTTTCGGGCCACTGGTAGCGCTGGAAAAGTTCGAGGACGTCATCTTCAAAACCTTCCCGTTGCCATTCTTCCCCCCGATTCAGAGTTTCCAGAATTTCCTGCGCCAACAACGGCAGATCTTCCAGCCGTTCCCGCAAGGGAGGCAATTTGAGGATGATGGTACTCAACAGGAGCAGATATTCGCGAATCAACTCATCCCCCTCGACGAGTTCCGCCGGGGAGTTGACGGACGAGGCAATCACGCGAATTCGCCGGTCAGCCGGGTATTCCTGTTGCCGATCGAGCAGATCGATCAACTCCTGCTGGAGGTCGCGGGGGAACCGATCGGCTTCGATCAGAAACAGAGTTCCCGGTTGCAGGCTCGAAAACGCTTCGTCCGGCTTCGCCATTTCCAGCATCCGCTGCCACGTTCGCTTGAGTTCGATGGCGGCCGAACTGCGACAGTCGAGCGGAACAAACGCCCGGGATTGAAATTCGCTGCCGTAGTGAATGGTGCGGGCGAGGTGTTCGCGTCCGGTGCCGGGTTCTCCCTGAATCTAGAGGTGGGCATCGGAATTCATCGCGAGCTGCGTTTGGGCAATCACCCGCTGCATCGCGCGGGATCGTCCCACCAGCGACGATTGACGATATCGCTGGCGGATCGACTGACGCGCCGACGCGAGTTCCGCGTGCCATTTTTGTGCCACCGTCGGCTGAGGCGGTTTGCGGGGCTGTTCGAGGGGCGAGAGCACGACGAGCACGCCTTCGACTTCATCCTGTTCGTTCTTGAGCGGAAAACATTCCTGAACGCAGGCAATCACGCGTCCCGATTTGTGAGTCAGATACGCCGCCACGGTATTGCCCTGCCCCTCGAAGACGGATGGTGGCGGACAAAGCTCCCCCCGAAAGCGATCGGCTCCCTCGTCTTCGGTGTGATAATCGCACACCTTGCCGAGAACGTCTCCCGCCATCCAACCCGTGAGTTGATGACAGCCGGTGTTATAAAAGCGAATGCGGCGACGAGAATCGAGAAAATAAATCGGCGTGACGACGGAGTTCAACCACGCATCAAGAGTTGTTTTGCGTCGTCTGGGTGGATTCATGGCCTTGAGGTGATTGCGGAGATGTGGAGAGAGTTACCATTCAGGATCGAATTGTTCGTCACTGAGGATCTTCAGGTAACTATCATAACGCTGATGGGAGACGAGTTCCGCAATAACCGCCTGTTTCACGCCACATTTCTCTTCGTGAGTATGCGAGCAATCGGGGAACTGGCACAAGGGCACGAACGGACGAAACTCCACGAAGAAGCCTTCCACTTCCTCCTGGACCACGTCCCAGAGCGCCATCTGGCGGATTCCCGGCGTATCGACAACGGCCCCTCCCATAGCGAGCGGATACATCACCGCGCGACGCGTCGTATGGCGTCCTTTGCTGCTCCATTCACTGATGTGACTCGTCTCCAGATTCAAGTCGGGTTGTACGCGATTGATGAGCGTCGATTTCCCGACGCCGCTTTGACCGGCCAACACGGTCTGCTTGTCTTTCAAAATCCGTCGCAAAACGTCGAGCCCCCAGCCCTTCGCCCCGCTGCATTGCAGGACGCGATAGCCGAGCTGAGCGTACAGGCCGACGATCGGTTGTAAATCGGAAGGATCGACGAGATCGGCTTTGTTGATGCAGACGATCGGCGTCACGTCCCCTTTGCCGGCGCTCACCAGAAACCGGTCGATGAGATTCGGCTTCAGCGGAGGCTCGTCGGCGGAAACCACGATCAACGCCTGATCGACGTTGGCGACGATCAAATGCTCTCGTCCGCCCGATTGTCGCGACAGCGTCCCGTACCGAGGTTCGACACGTTCGACAACCGCCTGTTCCTCGTTGATCGGCTGGATGAGGACGTGATCTCCGGTCACGACGGCGTTACGATTCTCGCGCGAAACCGTGCGAACCACCTGCCGCACCGTGCATTCGTAATCCCGCCCCGATTCCGTCCGGGCCAAAGAATTCAAACCTGCGGTCGAAAGAATGCGCGCCGGTTCACAAACCGACTCATCGACGACCCGTTGCAAATCGTTCTCATCCTCTCCGCCGACTGATTTGACCGTGCGATAGCGAGAGAGAGCGCCTTTGCCGGAGACACGTTCCTCCGAGGCAAGGTCTTCAATGTTTTCGGAGGCGAGCTGTTCTTCCGAGATGCGATTTTGACGAGAGCGACTGCCGCGGTTTTTGCGGAACTGGACGCGAACTTTGTTCGCTTTGTTCTTTTTCTTCTTACCCACGTGACTCTCGATTCCTCCCTGTGCCGAACAACAGCGCGACACTCAACTGGTCGATTCGTCCTGTTCCTGCTCTTCCTCTTCCGGATCGTCCAGCAACCAGACCAGCGCTTCGTCGTCGGGAGTCTCGATCACTTTGGGAGGCTTGGGTGGTTTTGGCTTCGGCGTGATGGGGCGCCCGGTTTCGCGATCCCGTTTGCGGGATACCAGTCCCGCTTTTTCCATCAGACTCATCGACATTACGTCTTCTTCATCATCGGGCGGCGGTTCCATCCCCTGCGGCTCGTACTCAATCGTGTATTCATGTTTGGCAATCGACAATGTGTCGCCCGGCAGCAAATATTTCTGCTGACACCGGACGTCATTCACTTTGATGCCGTTGCGGCTGTTGGTGTCTTCGACGAACCAGTAACCGTTTTTGAAGGTGAGTAAACAGTGGTGCGAAGAGACATTGGGAAAACGAAGCGTAATGTCGCAGTGGCTACGTCGTCCGATCTGCAACTCTTTTTTGAGCAGAGGAATCGGATCGCCGCCACCGACAGGATCGAGTTGACCAAGTTGTTCCGACATAAGATTTTTCACATCTGACAGGAAGGAAGAATCACCCCGCAATAGTACGAACGCATCTCTCACAACGTTGGACTACTGTTATTCAGTTTACGCGATGGCCCGCCAGAGTCAAAACAGAGACTCCCCACCCTTCCCATTTTTTTGAAGATCTTCAGCAAGCAGTGGCAAACCTTCACAGATCAGCGTGGTTCACCTCTCCGACAACCGTGCGACCGGCTCCACTCAGTGAAATCGTCCGACAGATCGGTGAGACGCCATTCGCGTGCGCGTGGCCAGATACGCTCCCAGTGCCTTCTGGTAGGGCTCGTTCGTCACGATTTTGTGATAATCGACGCCAATCGCCCCGCAACCTTTCACCAGCGACTCCTGAAACTTTCGATACTGTTCCAGATAGATTTTCCGTAATCGGTGGGGATCGACCAGTTTCCGTTGCCCGGCGCTTTCGAGACTGCGGAACTGCGTCGGCTTACTGAAGGGAAACGATTCTTCTTCAGGAGCAGTGATCTGAAACAGAATCACTTCGTGCCGATGATGCCGAAACATTTTCAGCGCCGTCATCAACGGTTCGATGCGGTCGAAACAGTCCGAAATGATCGTCACGAGACTTCTTCGTTTGAGCTGCGGCACGATCGTTTCAAAGACGTTGGCTAACGAGGTTTCGTTCCCTGGCTCGCGTTTCGCGAGGGCTTCGGTAATCCGCTGAAACGTGTGTGGGCTGGTGGAAGGTTCGAGTTGATCGCGGACTTGCGTATCGAAAGTGTAAAGCCCGGTCGCGTCCCGTTGGGTGAAGAGCAGATACCCCAATGACGCCGCCAGTTGCCGCGCGTAGTCCGCTTTGCTGATCGTGCTATCGCCATACCCCATGCTGCCGGAGCAATCGACGATCATGTAACAACGCAGATTGGTTTCGTCTTCGTATTCCTTGACGTAGTAGCGTCCGGTTTTGCCGAACGCCCGCCAGTCGATGTGTCGGATTTCATCTCCGGGATAATATTGCCGGTGCTCGACGAACTCGATGCTCGACCCTTTGTAGGGACTTTTATGCTGCCCCATGACGTAACCCTCAACGACCAGCTTGGCGACGAGATCGAGATTGCCGAATCTCGCCAGCGCCGTCGGATCGTGCAGCGGAGCGTCTTTTGTTGAAGGTTGAGATTCAGGCATCGGAATATTTCGAGAAGAAGAACACCACCCCGGCGACGATGGCCGCGGGTGGTGTTCCCGTCAGGTCGTGATTTCCACAGGTGACGGCTTACTCTTCCGTCGGCTTTTCGTCTTCGTGGTCGTGTTCACCTTCTTCGTGTTCGTGCTCGTCATGATCGTGACCTTCGTGGTCGTGATCGTGTTCGAGCTCTCCCTCGTACTCTTTTCCGTCGATCGTGATATGGACGTGACCGTGGAGTTTTTCCAGATCGTCGATCGCTTCGGGAACACTCTCCGCTTTCACGACGAAGACCGAGGCAGTCCCTTCCGCTTCACCATCCGCCGGCATTGGCGTCAGTTCGAGTTCGATTTCCTCGTCCCCTTCTCCCTCGAGCTCGAAGAGAATATCGCCAACCGCCACCGGAAGCGGGGTTTCGAGATCGTCGCCGAGTACGTAGAGGGTGATCGTGCGATCGCCGCCCATCGTGACTTCCAAGTGGGCTGAATGATCGTCGGTCAGTTCGATAATGTGACCGCCGTGGGGGCCTTCGTGATGACCATGATCGTGATCGTGTCCGTGATCTTCATTCTGTTCGGCGTCGCTGTATTCCTGATATTCGGCATCCTGCGCGGGACAGCCGGTAAACAACGCCAGCACCAGGGCCGACAGAAAGGTGTGCATCGTGATGCGTAACATCGTCAAACTCCGTTTGTGAATAGACTTAGTTAACCGAGAGGCGTTGAAGCAGCCTCCTTCTGATATTTATTTTAGAACTCTCCAACCATTTCACCACTGTCTCGGGGCCACTTCACCGCCATTCCGGGTAATCATAATTTTGAAGGTTTCGAGTTTCTTGTCCAGATCCTGTACTGTCTGGACGGAACCGTCCACTCTGCCGTATAAAAATCCGTAGTCGTACGGAGTCTGGAAGTAGTCGAGAAGCTTTTCTTCGTCGAACGGAATTCCTCCCGGTTTGGTCCAGTATTCCGCTTTTTCCGGACTGGTTTCCATCGTCAGGATTGTGTTGGAAGTACCATCAGTGAAATCGCGGAAAGCAAGTCCTTTGTCTCCTTCAAAGGCAGCCCCTTTGCCCACAAACAGCTGAAACGCCGTTTTTCCCTCCTCGGTCACTTCGGGACTTTTGAACACATCGGGCATTTGGGCAATCAGCGAAGCATTGTGTTCGCTGTCCCACGATTCGTCGAGATGAAATTGCGAATAGAGAGCCTGCTGGTCAAGAAAGGGGAGCAGATGCACCCGCCAACTCAGTCCCTGCTTCTCTCCCGAGAAATCACTCCCGGCACCGGGAAAACCATTGTTCACATCGTGGTAATTATGAAAGGCGAGGCCGATCATTTTCAGATTGTTTTTCTTCTGCATGCGAACTTGTGCGTTCTGAGCCTGACCAATCATTGGCTTTAAAATGTCGGGCAAGTCATTCAGTTTTTCTGGTTTCGGCACAGAGACCGTCAGTCTGGTCCCCTCGACCTTGTTGGTGATCCCGGCGACAACCTCATCGGCAACGGCGAGTAAAGACTGCTTGTCGCTCTCAGCCAGTGGAGATTCTGCCTGCATGAGTCCCGGTTTCTGCATCTGGTACAAACCGCGTCCCATCTGGGCGAGTTCATCCAGTTTCTGGTTGGCTTCGGTCATCGTCTCGGCGGATTCCCCCACCAGACTGATGCTCAACAGTGAATCCGAAGTGATGCCGGCGGTGATCGTCAGCGTTTTCAACTCCGAAACCACTTTCAGTCCCAGAGCTAAATTCGGATCGGGCCCTCCTTCTTGTCCCATCGCCATGAATGCCCCCAGGCCGGCAATCAAATCCCGTAGCGGAGACATATCGATTACCAGAATGATGTCATTCGACGCCTCGACCTGTTGCAGTTCAGTGACGAGCGGACTGTTGCCCCCTTTCGCCGCCATCATTTTTTTCAGCAACGTCGGTTTGGTGAAGATCACGGTTTTGTCGTCGGCAAAATGAATCACGCCGTCCAGGTTCGGATCGGGAATCTTCTTCACGGCGAGACCGTCCACTTCCGCATCTTCGAGCGGCGGAATCGGTTTTTCATCGAAGAATGATTTAGGATCGACGCTTTCCGTCAATCGGATAATGACCGTCGGAATTGGCCGCGGCCCCATCGGTCCGGGACCATGGCCGCCTTGAGCGTCTTCCGCTTCAAACGCGCCTGCGGCCGGTTGAAAATTAACCGGTTGCAATTCTCGATGGTCTCTCTCGACAGCGCTTTGGTCGGGGGCTGCTTCCGGTTTCGCTTCCGGAACGAATTCAGGAGGCGGGCCCCCTCCGAAACCGAAAAAACCGGGTCCCATCATGGAAGCGGCCTGTGTGGAGTCCTTATCTCCCAGCACGATGAGTTGGGCGATCGTGTTCGGATCGATGCCCGATTCTGCAATCATCTCATCCAGACCTTGGGAGATCGGAACGCCCGCCTCTTTCAGTGAAGTGACAAAGGGCGAGGCCAGCATCCGGGACGGATGCAGAATCAGAGCACTCGTGAAATCGTCGGTGATGTAGGAGAGGTCGAGTGGGTTTTCCGCCGTCGCTACGGACTCGGCAGTTGTCGGAGTCTCGACCGTCGTCGGCGTTTCGGGGGAAGTGGTTGTATCAATCTCAATACTGGGAGGAGCCGGTGCCTCCGTAATTTCTTCGGGAGCGGCACTTTCGACAGAGGCGTTCTCAGGAGTCGATGATGGGGCCGGCTCATCGGACGAACAGCCGACCAGGAAAACCCCCGCGAAGAAGAGGCTCAAGAGCTTGAGAGAGGCGAAACGCATGACGGAATCTCCGAGTAATGAGAACATGTGAATTCCAGACAGGTCAACAGAACGTCAGCCGGTTCGGATCACGATTCGTGATGCCTTCAGCTTAATCGGAGCCACAACCGGAACACAAAGAAATTCAGTCGGGAAAACAGGAACAGAAACACAGGCCCACGTTCATGATTCTCAGGTCAAAAATTCATCGTCGCTCCATTTCAAAAATGTGTTATTATCTGAGCAATCCCAAAGATGAAAGGTTCCAGATGAGCAGCAAGCGATACGGCGTCGATCGACGTCATTTTCTGAAATACCTCTCGGCACTCTCCGCGGTTCCCTTATTGGGCCAGCAGGTGGAAGGGCGCGTTCTGCAACAGCCGAAATTCAAAGACAATCCCTTCCAAATGGGGGTCGCTTCGGGAGATCCCTCACCGACCGGTGCTGTGCTCTGGACGCGACTCGCTCCCGATCCGCTTCACGACGGCGGCATGCCGGAAGAATTTGTAAAAGTTCGCTGGCAGGTGGCGGAAGACGAACAGATGACGAAAGTGGTTAAGAAAGGGACGGCGATCGCCACGCCGCAACTGGGACACTCACTCCATGTGGAAGTGGACGGACTCGAACCGGACCGCTGGTACTTCTATCAATTCAAGGCCGGCTCGGAAGTCAGTCCCGTCGGACGGACCCGCACCACTCCCCCCTGGGGCACGATGCCCGACAGTATGCGCTTCGCCTACACCTCCTGTCAGCATTTCGAGTACGGCTATTTCAACGGCTACGACCATATGGTCAAGGAAGAACTGGATCTCGTTCTCCATCTGGGAGATTACATTTACGAATACGGCGGACGCGACAAGATGCCCCGTAAGCATCTCGGCAACGAAATTGTCTCCCTCGACGATTACCGCAATCGCTACGCCCAATATCGAGTCGATCCACAACTCCAGGAGGCCCATCGCATTTTCCCCTGGATTGTGACCTGGGACGATCACGAATTCGACAACAACTACGCCAACCTCGTTTCCGAGGAAGAAGGCATCTCCCCCGAGGAATTTCTCTATCGCCGCATGAACGCCTATCAGGCCTACTACGAAGTGATGCCGTTGCGCAAGGCGACTATGCCTCGCGGTCCCAACATGAAACTGTACCGCAAAATCCGCTACGGAAGACTCGCCAATTTCTACGTCCTGGATACCCGCCAGTATCGCAGCGATCAGCCGAACAACGACGGCAACAAAGAGCTCGCCGGAAAGGTGTTCGATCCGCAAGCGACGATGTTGGGCGAGAAGCAGGAAGGCTGGCTGATGTCGAACTTGTTACAGACCAAATCCACCTGGAACGTCCTCGCGCAACAGGTAATGATGGCGCGCGTCAACCGCGGCAGCGGCGACCAACGCGCCTTCAGCATGGATCAGTGGCCCGGTTACGAAGTCAGCCGCAATAACCTGCTCCGATTCTTCAACGATCGAAAAGTCCCCAATCCGGTGGTACTGACCGGAGACATTCATACCAACTGGGTGAACGACCTCCGCGTCGATTTCGACGACCCGAATTCTCCCGTCGTGGGGACAGAATTCGTCGGCACGTCGATGACCTCCGGTGGAAACGGCGGCCAACGAATCGAAGTCTTCGAGAAAGCCGCCGCCCAGAACGACTTCGTCAAATGGTATAACGCCGAACGCGGTTACGTGGCCTGTACGCTGACCGAAGACGAATGGCGGACCGATTTCCGGGTCACGCCGATCGTCGATCAACTCGGTTCGGAAATGGCGACCCGCGGGAGCTTCATTCTGGAAGCAGGCCGACCCGGCGCTCATCCCGCGTAACCAGAGTTTCATTCGGAACACTATCCTTCTGTAGAAACAAGATCATGAAACACCTGCTCGCAATTGGCCTCATGCTATTTTCTGCGGCCTCGCTCGCTGCCGAGGAGACGCACGTCCTCATCGTCGTCGGTCCCAGCAATCATCCTCCCGGTTCGCACGAAGTCGCCGCCGGCGGTCGCGTCCTCAAACATCTGCTGGAGCACGCCGAAAATGTCTCCGACCTGAAAGTCGATCTGGTCGAGGAATGGCCGAGTGAAGAGCTGCGTGAGAAAGCCTCCACGGTCGTTTTCATCGGCGATACTTTCCCCGCCAACCGCTTTCCCCACCCGGAACAGAATCTCGCTGACCTCTCCCAGATGATGAATCGCGGCTGCGGCATCGTCTGCATTCATTATGCGACCGGGCTGCTCGGACAGGACGTCACCAAAGACGGCGATCATCCTCTGCTCCGCTGGATGGGGGGCTATTTCGCGAACCGGTCCTGCCCACATCACGAATCGATCGCCCGGATTTATCCGGAAGCCAAAATCGAACCTGCCGCGATCGAGCATCCCGTCTCGCGCGGCTGGAAAGAATTCGTCATCCACGACGAACCGTACACGAACAATTACTTTGGGCCCGACAACAACACTCCCGCCGCCAACGTCACGATCCTCGCGACGTCGATGTTACCGCCGCAGGATCCCAAAGAAGAAGCGGTTGCCTGGTGTGTGGAACGCCCCGACTCCGGTCGCGGCTTCGGCATCGTAATGCCTCACTTCTACAAAAACTGGCGGGACGATGACCTGCGAACGTTCATTTTGAACGCGGTCGTCTGGACGGCGCAAAAGGACGTGCCGAAGAACGGGGTACAGACATCAAGTCCGAAATTGAAAACGTTCGACCCCGCGGCGGTGGAGTTTCAACCGCGGAAGAAAAAATGATAATCTTCGTCGGTAGAACTGTTACAATAAGCGGTCCTTAGGATTCCGGACAAGAAAATGAACGAAGTCGAGCAGGAATACGAACGTCGGCTGTCCGAAATGCCAATTGCCGAGAAGTTTGCTCGTTCGCAGGCGATGTTTAATGCCTATCGAGAACAACTGGGGCGAGAAATCGCGGCAGCTCATCCGGAATACAGCCTCGAACGCCTCAAGTGGGAAGTGGCCGCTCGCATGTACGCCGACGAACCGGCCACGATGAAACTCGTCAACAGGATGCTCGAACGTGTTTCCGATTGAAGCGTTTGAAAAAACACTCTCCCAGGCGGCTGCGATCTTTGATCGACTTTCATTGCCCTATCATCTCACGGGAGGTGTCTCCACCGTTTCTTATGGGGAGCCTCGGATGACACAAGACCTCGATATTGTCGTGCATCCTCGAAAACTGACTGAAAAACTCGATGACTTTTTGAAAGCGCTGGCCGACTCCAGTTTTTTATACAGTGAATCGGCAATCCGAGAAGCCGTTGAGAAAGGGCGTGTGTTTCAGATTCTCCATCAGGAGGAATCCCTGAAACTCGATATCTACCCGAGAGAAATGATTCCCGGTGAGCTGCAACGTTCCGTACAACGCGCTGTCATCACTTCGACAAAATATCCGATTGTTTCACGCCCCGATGCAATTCTTTCGAAACTCATCTGGGTCAGCAAAGGAAATCATAAAAATCGACAGGACGTTCGACGACTCTTTCGTACGAGCACCGATGAAGAACAGGCGTTGGTTCGGGATTTTGCCAAAGAACTGAAGCTGTCCCGTCTTTTAACCGAACTGTTGGAAGAACGTGACGAACCGATTGAGTAAGCCTTCACTCGTCCCAATCGTCCTCGTCATCCCAGTCGTCGTCCTCGTCGGGATCTTTCCACTTTCGCATCCAGATATCGGCGGGAATCGGCTGCTCTACCGAACCTTTGAACTCCCAGACCACTTCCGGATTGTCGCTCGACTCAATCATTGATTTGAGAATCTGCTGCGGTGGCGTGGTTTTGAGCTGTTCGCGAATCCGATCGAGCTTTTGATTCCACGCGGCGCGTTCGTCCGCGTATTCGGGATCGGTTTCATCCGGCATATCGAACGGTGAGCCGGGATAGTACTCGTCGTCGAAGGCTTGAAGAATTTCCTCCGCCTGCATTTCCTGATGAACGACCACCGCTTCGTAACTCAGTTGTTCCCATTCGTCGCGGGAGAGATCGTTTTCCTTGCGGAAGCGTTTCAGCGCACGTTCGGCATGAAACTGAGAAATCGCCGTGCGCCATTGCAACAGAATCGCCGCGACAGATTCCGGCGTACACTCGGTCCCGTCTCGCTCGGCGATGCGGCGGATTTCGGCTTCGGTCGCTCCCCCTCGCGAGATGCGCCAATCCATTTCTTCGGCGTAAGCGCGTTCGAAACACCGGGCGAACTCGTCTTCCGGGTAAGTCGTCGCGTTGTCGCTGGGAGCCTCTTCCTGAAATGTCGCAAATACGTCGGCAACGCTCAGTTCCGGATGATATTGGACCGTCTTATCGTCCGGATAGTCCATCATGGTCTCCTGATTGGTTCCAAACGTCCAACTGGAACCGTCTTCGTACTTCCGGTACACATCGCACCACACACCCGCCATCGGATGATCGTAGACGATGCCGTAGGTGGAAGAGGCTCGATGAATGTAAGCAGTGATGGCTAAGCCGACCTCTTCGACGTAATAGTCGTCAATCTTGTCGAAGCCGAGAGATTCATACTCGCCACAGCGTTCTTCGAACTCGTCGGGATGGTTCAGAAAATCCTCAAGCTCATCGTCAGCGTCCAACACTTCGGATCGAGGCTTCAACTTGATCCGGAAGGGAGGAACCGCCGCTCCTCCCATGTTTTTCAGCAAGTCGGCAAATTTTCCGAACGCCGAACGAAACTTCCAGCGGATGTAAAGATAGATGGCCAGGATCAGCAGCAGCAGGGCGACGAACATCGCCCCGACCAGTTGAAGAAAAAACATCATCGGACCATTCCTCAGCGAGCGTAACAGTGAATGACTTTTGCTGTCTCTCGTGATTGGGCTTCATTGAACTTCGGCAACGTGTACGAGTCAAACTTTTTTGTGTTTTGTTGCGAAGGTTTTTCGGACAAGATGTCTGTGTGAAATGAAATTGCTATTTCCATCTGGATTGCGAAACACGCCCATGCCACGGCTCTCAACGGTGCTCCTGACTTTCCTGTTAATCCTTCCCGCGACGGAAGGTGAAGCAGCCGACTCTCTCGTCCCTCTCAACAACGGACGTCCGCCTCAAAATGTAGAGCAACTTTGGGACGGTTACGACCCTCGTCTTGAGCCGCTCGACATCAAAGTCGTCCGCGAGTGGATCGAAGATGGCATCCGTATCCGATACGTCACGTTTCACATCGGGACCTTCAAGGGGACACCCGCACGGATGGCGGCGTTTTACGCATTTCCCGATCAGCAATCTGGGAAACTACCGGGACTGCTGCAATGTCACGGCGGAGGACAACGAGCCAATCTGCAACTGGTCAAAGAGATGGCGCACCGAGGTTATGCCACGCTCTCCATCAACTGGGGCGGACGCGATATGGAGGGGGCTTTACCTGGGGAAGAAAATACTGACTGGGGAGCCGTCGATCCGACACAAAACAATGTGCCGGGGTATTCCAGCTTGCAGCCCAATCAGCAAACGATAGATTCGGTAGAATCTCCTCGCAACAACAATTGGTTTCTGTTGACGATCGGTGCGCGTCGCGGACTGACATTTCTCGAACAGCAATCGGAAGTCGATGCCCAACGCCTGGGAGTCCGGGGCCATTCCATGGGAGGACGATTGACGGGACTTGTCGCCGGTTGCGACGATCGCGTCAAAGCCGCCTCTCCTTCTGTCGGAGGCAGCGGATTTCTGCAATACGACTTGTGGGGGCTGCCGGGGTCGGCCCGTCGTGTACGAGGAAACTTGGATCTGTTCCGTCGCACACTCTCCGGGGAAGCGTCTCTCGCGCGGATCGAATGTCCGATTCTATATCTCTCGGCAACGAACGACTTCAACGCACCGATGGAATTTGTCGAGATGGGAATGAAACTGGTCCCCCACGACCGCAAGCGAACGACGTATGCGATTCATCTCAATCATCGCTTCACACCGGAAGCCGAGGTCGCAAGGAAACTTTGGTTCGACGCCCATCTGCAAAATCGTTTGACCTTCCCGGAATCACCGAAAGGAGAATTCATTCTTGATTCTCCCGATGGTCGCCCCGTTTACAAGGTGACCGTTGATCATTCGCGTGAAGTCGCCGATGTCAAAATCTATTACGGCTACGAACGCGACCCACGGAATCGATTCTGGGCCTGGGCTCCGATTTGTCCCACTGGCAAGGATTATTATGGTACCTGCTCGATTTACGACCTTGATGAGCCGTTATTCGTCATGGCGAATGTCTATTACAAATTGAGACCGGAGGAGCGGCGCGAAGGTGATCCGGAAAAATTCATTCTCAGTGTTGCCGATCAGATTTATCCCACAGAGTTAAAAGCAACCGGCATTCAAGCAAATGCCAAACATCACCGACTGATCGACGATTTCAAACGCGGCTGGGATGACTGGTACGTCCTTAACGGCAACAATCGGCATCACTGGCTCTATGCGACGCGCAAACTCGCCGACCCGCGCTGGTCTGGGCCGCAAAACGGAAGACTCGTGTTTCAAATCACCACGACGGCCCCCGGCAATACGCTGGGTGTCAAAATTGAAACTGATAGCTGGCGAATGTATGCGGGGCGTCAAAGAAAAAGCTACACAGCACTCGTACCTTTGAAAGAGGGAGAGAATCAGATTGAACTCTCGGCTTCCGATTTCAAAAATCTCCAAGGTGAGTCGCTCGCCGACTGGGAAGGAATGACCGAATTAATCTTCACACCAGGCAATCGGCTGAATGTCTCTTCCGTCGAGCTTCCCCCGTGGCAGGGAGATTTTCCGATCTTTGCGAATCTCAGATGGATGGGAGGTAAAGTGATCGAACGACCGTATCCCTATCCTCAATCGCCTCTGAAGACGGCACAACCGGGCGGCCTCTCCGACCCTGAGTTTCTGAAAGCGATTCAGGACTCCTTGAAATAGTTCGAGCGCTCATCCAAGAGTCTGGAGAAACTCACTCGGGGCCTCTCCCAGGCTTCGATTCAGACTGCGGTCCAAGCCGTCAGCCTGGCATCTGTCCCCGCAGAAGCTCTCGCAAAGAACTGGCTGTTTCGTTTTCAATGCGAAACCAGACAGTTTGCTAACTTGTTCCCATGCGTGATGTTACATCAAGAAAATGGAGTTTTTCGAGTTTTGGCATCACTCCTGCAACTATCTATCCAGTGAGAACAATCAAGAAGAAAGGAAATCACATGTTAAGTTGGGCAATCATGTTTCTCATTCTCGCACTTATAGCGGGGGCACTGGAAATGACTGTCATTGCTGGAACCTCACTCTGGATTGCCAAAGTTCTGTTCCTGGCCTTTGTGGTCTTTCTGGTGGTCTCCTTGGTAACCGGACGCCGAACGACGAGCGTCTGACTCTGCCAAATGCTCACTAGGAGATGAATTGGAATAAGAAGATTAGATCCTTCAGGAAAGGGATTCGCCATGAGATTTTTAGCTATCGCCGCCATTGCTGTGATCGGACTATCCTTTCTGGGTTGGCTGACATTCGCGAACTCGGAAGAGTCTGCATCGATGACAATCGATAAGACTGAGGTTAAACAAGACACGCAGGAAGCGGTTGAAGAGACTCAGGAAGCCATTAATTCGGCCAAGAAAGAAACTCAAGAAGCCTATGAAAATGTGAAAGAAGAAGGTCAGGAAGTTTTGGATTCTACGGAAAAAGCATTGAAGGATGCGAAAGAGGAAACCAAAGAAACTTTCAATGATGTGAAGGAAGATTTCAGCTCGGAAGAGGAATCCGACAAGTCTTCGCCGAAGGTGAAAGAAACCTCTAACTCCAATTCCTGAGTTTAAATCCAAGACACGATCAACATTTATTCGTCACAAGAAACGTTGATTCATGACAGGCTCGTGCCCCTCACGAGCTTGTCTATTTTTTTGAGCCCCTGTTTCATTTTGAGACCAGAGAGAGGCAACTATGGCGACTGTCATTCACGAGGAAGCGCACGGTGGTCTGTTGGGGCTCGGCTGGCTATACGACTTGTGGACACTCAACGATCAAATCGACGAATTCAACACAATACATACGCACTAGCTACAAACATCTGAGTAAACAGAGGGACCCTCAAAAAGAGCCCCATAAGTAATACAAAATCGTTGACTGAAAAAATGAGTATGCATGTTCCCGCAGAGACTCTCAGCCCAAGTCATTTATCTTTGATAGAACGCTCTTCAACGTAACGGTAATTCATTTCACGACCTCCCACACCTACTTCTAGAGCGACTTCAGATAATTCTGAGACTTTGGCATGTTTGCTGCATCTTTCAATTTTTTAGACCATTAGCATTCGTCAAAGGAGAACCATGAGACTGATTGCACTTTCGACGCTCACACTCACAGCCGCAACGATGTCTGTGGGATGTTCGCCTCAGCAACCGGTCGTCGATGAGACTTCGACGGAGTCGAGCGAAGACGCCCCGGAAGTAGACGTTGATGTTCCGGGAATGGATCTGGAAGTTCAGGCGGATGAAGAAGAGCCGACGGTCGATGTTGATCTCGAATCAGAACAGAAATCATAGGAATCGATCGAGTCGGGAAAGGATATAACATGTTGAGTTGGGCACTTTTATTTTTGATCCTCGCACTCATCTCGAGTGCCTTGGAAATGACGGTCATCGCCGGAACCTCGCTTTGGATCGCCAAAGTCCTGTTCTTAGCCTTCATTGTGTTTTTGGTCATTGCACTGGTAACCGGACGTCGGACCACCCCCCTCTAATGCTGCGTCCCGTTATGCCGGAATTGAATGACATCAAAAACACGTAATCCACACGGGAAAAGGAACACACCATGAAAGTCATCATTATTGCTGCCGCCGTCGTTGTGGGATTATCACTCCTCGGCTGGATCGCATTTTCCAATTCTGAGGGAACGGCTTCGGTCACCTTCGATAAGGAGAAAGCCGAGTACGAGACTCAAGAAGCGGTTGAAAAAACTGAAAATGCTTTGAACGCTGCCGAAGAAGAAGCGGAAGAGGTTTACCAGGAAGCGAAAGATGAAGGAGAAAAAGCTCTGGAATCGACCGAGGAAACTTTGAAAGAAGCGGGCAAAGAAACCCAGGAAACCTTCCAAGACGTCAAAGAAGACTTCACTTCCGAAGAAGAGAAGAATAAGAAAACCGACACCACGAAAGAAACCGTCGAATCAAATTCCTGATCGGGTTTCATCCTGATCAACATTTCTGCGAGCGCGTACGACAATCAAGTTTCACGTGCTCCGGCCCTGAGAGATTGTTGATCGGAGGCAGGTTCGCGCCCGTCGCGAGCCTGTCTAGTTTCTTGAAGCTCAGTCCATCATTCAACACGGAAAGAATCAATCATGGCGACTGTTATTCACGATGAAGCACCCCAGATGACTCAATCGAATCTGTTTGAAACCCACTCCACCATGTTGGGTTATCTGATCTGGATCTTCGGGTTTATGGGGGCTCACCGTTTCTACTACGGCAAGAAACTGACCGGGACGTTATGGTTCTTTACGCTCGGGCTGCTCTTCGTCGGATGGATCGTCGATCTCTTTTTAATCCCTTCCATGAAACGAGAGGCCGATCGGAAGTATGTCCCCGGACTGGCGGATTATAGTGCCGGCTGGTTACTGCTGACCTTCCTCGGCTATCTGGGGATTCACCGCCTCTATCTGCAGAAATGGGTAACGGGAATCATCTGGATGCTGACCGGCGGGTTGCTGGGTCTCGGCTGGCTGTACGACTTGTGGACACTCAACGATCAGATCGACGAGTTTAACCGGACGCATTAAGCCTCAAACACCGGCTTCCCAAACAACTTCTGCCTGCTTGACATCTGTCTCGCCGCTGTCGAAAAACTGGACAGCGGCGTTCTGCTTGCGCGATACGACGACGCTGCCTACTGACGGCAGCCCTGCGCAGTCTACGCTCTCCCACAGACCGCTCCGGTCGTTCACAAGGGTTCCCAATCAGAACGCGAACACTTTCTGAGTAAGTTTGCTAGGAAATCTCGAATTCGTTTGGGATAGACTCTGTTTGGTGACGTTATCTCTGTGAACTCAGGAGAAACGAGTGGTTGACTGGAATCCCGACGTCTGGAATTTGCTACTGCGACGGTATTTGAGACCGTTAAGCATCTATGCAGCGCAATTTTCAATCGATGAGGATGACGTCGTCCAGGAAGCTTTTCTGGAACTGTTTCAGCAGCCGACGCCTCCCGAAAATGTGGCCGCTTGGTTGTATCAGGTGGTCCGACACAAATCGATCTCAGCCATTCGGTCCAACTCACGCCGACGACAACGCGAACAGACAAAGTCTCAGCAAAACGACAACTGGTTTGAAGAACGTCCCGACGATCAACTCGATGCCCGACAAGTCACCGATCAATTGAAAGAACTTCCCGACGACCAACGGGAAGTTCTGGTTCTCAAAATCTGGAGCAATTTCACCTTCACTGAAATTGCCGAACTGACAGACAGTTCCAGCAGTACCTGTCATCGCCTGTATCAGCAGGCGATTGACGAACTCCGCAAACAAGCAGGTCTCCCATGTCCGAATACGAACCCCTGAATCCCGATCAAAACGAATTTGAAGACGCCTTGCGTCAACTGCAACCCAGCGTCTCGGAACTCGATCCCGCCCGACTGATGTTCCAGGCAGGACGCAACGCCGCGTTGCAGGAAAGTCACGCTCGACTGCGGCGTTGGCAAATCTCCACGCTTGTGACGAGTGCCTGTGCCTTACTGGCGGTAACGATACTTTGGCCCGGTTTCAACACCGGCTCTGTCAACGATCGTTCTGTCGCCACGCAGCAGGACGAAAGCGAAACGCCCCTCTTACCGGAACAGCACTCCCCTGAGACGCCTGATCCCCAAGAACAGGATATTTCAGCCAACTCAACAACCGAAGCGGTCGTGCAGACGGAAACGCCGACCGAAATTCAATCTCCGTCGCCTCTGAATTCTGAGACACCGGCGATTGCCTGGTGGAACGAACTGTCTCCGACTTCGGAGAATTCTACCTCTTCGTATCTCACACTACGCAACCGAGTTTTGCGAGACGGACTGGATGCGTTCCCCGAACCGGATTTTTCTCCGGAAACAACCTACACCGGCTCTCCGGTTCAGCGGGAACCGCTCAGCGTGCGTGACGGGCGCGATCCGGAACTCTGGAACCAGATTTAAACGAAGCTCTCTTTCCTACAACGAAGGCTCGAATTATGCCTCATCATTTCACGACTTGCAGAATCGCCCTCGGATGCTTCGCCCTGTTCCTGCCAAGCATCGCGTCGGCTCAAAATGGCAATGACATCATCCGCGCGATTCCGACTCCCGGCGTGACACCGCCTCAACCGGAAATTCCCGAACCGGGCTCACCGGAAGACATCAGGCAGACCCGACGGGACAAGGATCTCCCCGAATTGTACGTGGTCGAGCAGGCCTCGGCTCCCGAGCCGATCCCAGCACTTAAATACCGGCTTTATCCTTCGCGGGGTGAACTGAAGCCAGGGAACTCAGTCCCCCTCTATTACCGGGCTCTGGTTTCGCTCAAGGACCGTTCGTCTGCTGAACATCGTCGAGAATTCTACGATTTGATGGAACTTCTCGACGACAGACCGTTCAGCGAGTACGACGATCCCGAAGTTCGGGAACAGGCCGACGTGTTAAGAGGATTTGAATCCGCCCTGCAGGAACTGGAGCGGGCGGTCTACCGGGAGCAGACGGACTGGGACTGGCAGATGACGCAGTTGGAAGGTACGGATCCCATTACGTTTCGGCTTCCTGAAGTTCAGGAAGCGCGAGAATTTTCCCGCATTCTGTCTGTGAAGTCCCGTCTGGCGGCGGCTGAGGGAAATATCGACGAAGCCCTGCGGTTGAATCGGATTAATTTCAAACTGGCTGAAATGATCGCCGAACCGCCGACGCTGATTAACGATCTGGTCGGTGTGGCGATGTCCGCAATCTCTCTCGCAGCTCTAAGAGACACGATCGTTCAGACCGATTGCCCCAACCTCTATTGGGCGCTGGCGGCGCTTCCCGATCCGTTGATTTCGATGAATCCGGGGTTGGAATACGAGTCCGCCATGCCGGAAATGATGTTTCCCTTTCTCAAAAATCCCGCTCAGTCCGAGCACTCCGCCGCTGAATGGGCGCGCCTGATGCGGCAAATGGTCCATAATCTAGATGATGTCTCCGGCCAATTCAGAGGTTCTGCGACAGGACAAGATCTTCTCGGTGCCGGAATGCTGGTGAGAAGCTATCCGGTCGCGAAACGTGAGTTGGCTGCTCAGGGTTGGGACCGCGATGAGCTTGACCAGATGCCGGTCGGTCAGGTGGTCGCCATCTACCAGAAGCACGTGACGCGCAGCATTTATGACGAATTCATGAAATGGAGCTACACCTCCTATCAGGAAAGACAACAGAGTTCGCGTTTTCAGACCGATCAGAAACGTTTTCAACAAGAACAAAACCGCATGCGGGAACCATTTCCCATCGCGACACTCCTGCTCCCCGCCGTAAAACAGGCCAAGGAAGCCGAAGTGCGGATGACCGCCAAAATCAAAGGTCTGATGGTGCTCGAAGCGATCCGCATGCACATGGCCGAAAATGACGGTCAACTGCCGAAAACACTGGACGAGATCACCGTCGTGCCTGCGCCGAAAGAATCTCCGCTGACGGGCCAACCGTTCGAGTATCAAAAAACAGAATTCGGATACGCACTGATTGTCCCCACAATGCCCGAAACATTCGGTCGAAAATACTGGTGGGAATTTCAACTTAAGAACGCTGGCCAAAACTGATTTTCAATTTTACCTTCTCAAGACATCTTCTCGGGAGACACCAAAATGTCCCGCATCTTCCATGTTTTTCTGGTTACGACGCTTCTCTCAATCGGGTTCTCGCTTGAGGCCACCGCCCAGGAGCATGTTCCTGCTGAGAAGCTCGAATCGTGTCTCACCGACTCCACCCTTGGCTTTGCTCGGGTCCGGCTCGATCGACTCGATTTCACCTCACTCGAACAACTGGCGAAGAAATCGTTCGAAGATCTGCCGAGGATGAATAAACGAATCGAAGCGTCACTGGCTCCCGTGAGACAAGTTCGACAACAGTTTGTCCACGCCGGCGTGACGGAGTTCTCCGTCGTGTTTGATCTGGAGTACATTCGATTTGGTCCTTATCTGCTCATCAGGCATCGTGAGGATGCGGATCCTGAGCAAATTGGGAAACTGATTCAGGAGTTGGCACAGCAGTCTGGCATCTGGAACGGGAAGATTGTGACACCGTTCGCGGATTATTTGTTCGCAGGTGATCCACTGATTCTCGAACACCTCAAAGCGGGACACACCGCCCCTCGTCCTCACTTGGCGGCGGCTCTGGAATCCGTCGATGCCGCTGCGGTTCAAGTCGTCTATTGTCCGACCGACGATCAACTTCGCGCCATTCGCGAAACGGTTCCCCCATTGCCTCCTCTGGGAGATCGAATTGACGGCGTCAAACTCGCGGACGGGATCCAGTTCGCGACGATCGGACTTCAATTGCAACCGGCTCCCGGCGTGAGCCTGCGAATCCTTTCCCAGAACGAGGAAACCGCGGAGTTGGTGAAGCAGGTACAGCACGATTCCCTGAATCAGGTCGCCGAACTGACTCAGAAGATGATGCAGGTTCCCGGCTTTGACAAGATCGTGAGATCACTAAAACTCGAACGGACCGGAACCGAACTCGCGTTGAATTTTCAACTTGAAGAACCACAGAATCTCGAACCGCTGGTCCAACTGGTCAAGCCAATCCTCGACCAACAACTTGCCAGCGTTCGATATAACGAACTGAAAATTTCTCTGAAACAACTCGGCATCGCCATGCACAATTGGCACAGCAAATATAATGTCTTTCCCGCTCATGCCAATTATAGTCAAGACGAAAAACCGCTATTGAGTTGGCGGGTCCATCTCCTGCCCTATGTCGACAATCGGGAGCTATACGAGCAATTCCATCTCGATGAGCCGTGGGACAGTCCCCACAACAAACCGCTCATTAAACAGATGCCTGACTTCTTCAAAGTCCCCGGATCGACCGTCGGCCAGGAGGGCAAGACCGGTTACGTGTTTCCGATTCTTCCCGACGGTTCCGCCATCACCACGGGTACGAAAAATGGAATCCAAATCCAGGAAATCATCGACGGCACCTCCAACACGGCGCTGATCACCATCGCCGACGACGAACACTCGGTCATTTGGACGAAACCGGACGATCTGGTCATCGACCCCGAAAACCCCTTGAAAGGCCTGCTTCGCTGGAAGCTATCGGATGGTGAATCGGTCATCCCGGCGACGTTTGCGGACGGATCGGTTCGTTCGTTACCCGCCAACATCGACCCTGAACTCTGGCTGAAAATGTTGACCCGCGCCGGGAAAGAAGTGATCGAGTTTCCGTGAGCCGAAGCTCTACAGTCAACAGTCCCTTCAGCGAACCTGAACGCCTCTTTGGAACACTGTGGACGGAATCACAATAATCTCCGTCTCCACAGGGGCCATCACTTCTTCAAATCCCTCCGTTGACTTTCAAGCTCGGTTTTTCGACGATCGAATGAGGACTCCCTCACACAGTTCTCAGATCGAAGAAAACCATGCATAGAAACGCTCGCATTTGTCTGACCTTGCTGACACTGGTTTTATGGCTCGGGATCAACCAGTCCCCGGCTTCTGCGGAAGGACCGAAACGGCCCAACATTCTGTTCGCGTTCGCCGATGACTGGGGCCGATGCGCGAGTATTTACGCCGACGTCGAAGGACCGGGCACTTACAATGACGTTGTGAAGACTCCCAACTTCGACAAACTTGCCCGTCGGGGTGTCCTGTTTCAAAACGCGTTCGTGAATGCTCCCTCCTGCACGCCCTGCCGCAGTTCGCTCCTCTCAGGACAGCATTTCTGGCGGACCGGTCGCGGCGCGATTCTCCAGGGGGCGGTCTGGGACGAATCGATCCCCGTCTATCCGCTGCTACTGAGAGACAACGGTTATCACATCGGTAAAACGTATAAGGTCTGGAGCCCCGGCGTCCCGCGCGACGCCCCCTACGGCATCAACGAGCATAGCTACGAACAGGCGGGTCGGTCCTTCAACGGGTTTTCGCAAACAGCCACCAAGCTGATTGAGAACGGGAAATCGATCGACGCCGCCAAGAAAGAACTCTTCGATCAGGTCCGGGGGAACTTCTCGAAGTTTCTCGCCGACCGCGAGGAAGGACAGCCGTTCTGCTACTGGTTCGGACCGACGAACGTGCACCGCAAATGGATTCAAGGCTCCGGCAAGAAACTGTGGGATATCGATCCCGATGATCTGAAAGGGAAGCTGCCGCCGTTCCTCCCCGATGTTCCCACCGTCCGTCAGGATCTTGCCGACTACTTCGGCGAGGTGGCCGCCTTCGATGTCGCGTTGGGAATTCTGATCCAGCAACTCAAAGACGCGGGCGAACTCGACAATACGCTGATCGTCGTCAGCGGCGATCACGGCCCGCCCGGATTCCCGCACGGTAAATGCAATCTGTACGATTTCGGAACTCAGGTGAGCCTGGCGATTGCCGGTCCCGGTGTGACCGGCGGACGCGTCGTGACAGACTTCACCTGTCTGCCCGATCTGGCCCCTACCTTTCTGGAAACGGGAGGCGTCGAAATCCCCGACGTCATGACGGCGAAGAGCCTCTGGCCGACACTCAACTCAGACCAAGAAGGCCTCGTCGATCCGACGCGCACGGAAGTCTTCACCGGACGAGAGCGCCACGTCGCCGTCGCCCGCGCCGAGCAACTCCCCTATCCGCAGCGCTGCATCCGGACGCAGGACTATTCGCTGATCCTCAACTTCCGCCCCGATCGCTATCCGCTCGGCGATCCGTATCTCTTGGACAGCGACAATCCTCCCACCGATCAGCAACTCACCAACCAGACGATCATCACGCTCCCCGATGAAGACGCGGGGCCGACGAAATCGTGGATCGTCCGGCATCGGAACGATCCGAAGTGGAGGTTCTACTACGAACACGCCTACGGCAAACGCCCGATGGTGGAACTGTTCGACCTCCGGAAAGACCCGCATCAGATGCAGAATGTCGCCGACGATCCCGCCTATCGCGAGACGGTCGAAGCATTAAAATCGCGCCTGTTGACCGAACTGAAAGAGACGGGCGACCCGCGCATGGTCGATGACGGCAAGTTCTTCGAGACGCCGCCGATGGCAGGACCGGTGCAGAAAAACAAACCACGGCAGAAATCGAAACGGTAGATCAATGAATCGAAACTGTGAGGGGTACTTACAGTTCGTTTTGAGAATCGGTTTCAATCACTTTCAGAACCTGATTGGGTTCGACGTCGTTCACCACTTGTCGGAGACCACTGGGCCACTTGATTTCCAAGGAAATTCGATCGCTGTCTGACAACGGACCGAATCCAAAGTGCAACCGGGGATCATTCTGCGTCTTCTCGTGGATCCCGTGATCGGCCGTACGCAACCAGGTTTTGTTGTTCACAGTGGCATAGACAACAGCGCCGATTCCTTCGTTGTTTGATCTGGTTCCGACGAGTTCCAACATCAACCAGGCATTCGGACTGTGATCCACAGCGAGAAACAGATCGTAAGTACCGCGAGAGAATTTTATGGGGTTTCCCTCGGCCTTTCTGGCACCATTGGCCACAATCAAGTCCAGCAAGCCATCTCCGTTAAACTCTCCCATCGCCACGCTGAAACCTAAGCCGTTATCTTCACTCGGCGCACAACCGGGACCGATATGAGCGACAAACTGCGGGACAGAAACCTCTCGTCCTTCGATCGTCATTAGGGAATTGCCGACATTTTCCCATAAGACATTCGGTAGATTCTGATTGATGTACTCGGCTCCAAAATCTGAGTTCACCTCATAGACATCGATGTCGCCGTCATTATCAAAATCACCGGCAGTGGCATTCCTTGAGTTAAAACCCAAACGACTGACCCTGGATTCCCTGGAAGCGTTGATGAAACCGGCTGAGGTATTGAGCATCAGCAGGTCACGCCCCCCCTTTCCCATTTGGCTTTGCTTCGCCACCAGCCAGACATCCGGTCTCAGATCTCCATTGAAGTCGGCGACGATCACATCCTCAGCTCGCTTCTTGCGTACGGATTCGGGAAGCGATGCGGAGGCATCCTTAAACTTGTGACGATCCCCGAGCACAAATGCGTTAGGGGTTCTGGCCCCCTTTAGGAACAGATCCATCCGCCCATCTCCGTCAAAGTCAGCAGGCACGGCGAGTGAAAGCCCTTGCCCCTCAATTCCAAGCACCTCGCGATCGCGTACGAATGTGTGATCGCTTTGCTGAATGAACCAGACCGACGGATAGCCGTGATCCGGGCGCGGTTCATTGCCAAGAAAAACGTCCAGAAGACCGTCCTGATTGACATCGAGGAACGTCGCATTTCGGCCCCGACCGTGTGAGTAATACAATCCGCGAGAGTCGGACTCACTGTTGGCTTTATCTCGATATACGAAACGAAGTTCGTTTGTCCCGGCTCCTTCATTGACCATCAGCCGATTTCCCAGAACGTTCATCGGCTTGTGGACCTTGCCACCTTTTCCGCCACCATGCATCACAAGCACTTCGCGATGACCATCACGATCCAGATCGACCCACGTGACACCGTGTTGGTCGTAACGTTCGTGGGTCTCGATTCTTTCAAAGCTCGCCAGTTCTTCGTTCACACGATTACGCAGAATGATGGATCCGCCACCGTGCTGAGTCATCCAGAGATCCGTATCTCCGTCCCCATCCGCATCAGCCAAAGCCACACCGAACGAGGCGTTGTAATCTTCGAACTGCAACAGCTCGTTGTGCCTTTCAAAAACCAACAGAGGCGAGTCTTCGATGAGGACTGGATCGTCAGCTGCTCCGGGATCGGCATCACTGGTCGTGAGATACTCGACGGCAAAGATGAGCCCCGCGCCACCGACAGCCACGAAAGCGAAAAGCCAGGACAGAGACAGTTTTCCATTCATTGCACGTATCTTCCTTGAACGCTTAAACAACGGCTTGAAATCATTTCAATCGGTGGCGATGAAAAATGTCTGTCGGGCGGGAAAACTTTAGCTTTCCAACCCGAAAGAATCGTAGCAGATTTCCAAAAGTCCGCTAGAGGGAAGATTCTCGAAACGCCGCCGATGGCAGACCCGATGCAGAAAATAATCCGCGGAAGCGTTCTAAGATGTAAGTGTTTAGCTCAGTCCTTTGATCTCCCAGCCAGTACGATAGTCATCTTTGACATACTGGTTGGCGACGGTGGAGTTCGTGAAGCGCAGGTTCTCTGAATCCCACTTCAGTTCCTCGCCGTGACCGACGCGGGAAGCGACCACCCCCAGCAGCACGGTCTCGGTGAGCGGTCCCGCGTAGCCGAAGTGACTGTTGGGAGTTTTGCCCGTCTTCACACCGTCGATCCAGACGCCGTAATGATCGAGGCCCTCGACTTGGGGTAAGTCGGAGGAAGCGAACTTTTCTTCGGGATAGACTTTCGGCGTCTGACCGTGTCCACACACAAGCGAACCTTCTTCGCCGATCAGCAGGACTCCATTAGCGGGCAAAGGGCTGTCACCGGGAAGATGAGAACCTTCTGCAGAAGGTTTCTTCCCGCCGTCATACCAGACCATCTCGAACTGATCCCCCGTCGTGTACTTCGTACCGGGAAATCGATACGTCAGGATTTCCCATTCCGGGAACGTTTCCGCATTCGGTTCGGGCCCTTCATAGGACACGCTTTTCGCGGGTCCGAGATCGAGCGACCAGACGACCGGATCGATGATATGGCAGCCCATATCGCCGAGCGCCCCGGCACCAAAATCGTACCAGCCGCGCCATTTGAACGGATGATAGACGCCTTTTTTGTAGGGACGTTCGTCGGCGACTCCCAACCAGAGATCCCAATCGAAGTGATCCGGGACAGGATCGGAGCCCTCGGGACGGTCGATCCCCTGAGGCCAGATCGGGCGATTCGACCAGGTGTGGGCGGCTTTAATTTTTCCGAGATGTCCTCCCTGCACGATCTCAACCAGAGTGCGATACCCTTTCCCGCTGTGATGCTGATTTCCCATCTGCGTCGAGACACCTGCCTCGGCGGCGGCTGTCGTTAATTGTCGCGCTTCGTAGACGGTTCGCGTGAGCGGTTTCTGAGTGTAGACGGCGATTCCCCTCTGCAACGCCAGCATCGTAATCGGAGCGTGCATATGATCGGGAGTACTGACGGTCAGCGCGTCAATGGACTTTCCTTCCTGATCCAGCATCTTGCGGAAATCGGTAAAGACCTTCGCGTCGCTCCACTTTTCCGCAGCGGCCCGATAGCCGCCGCGTCGGTTCTCACCCGTTTCGACATCACAAAAAGCAACCACTTGGCCGTGCTTCGCGGCACCGTTGATATCAACCCAACCTTTACCGCCCACTCCCGCACCGGCGATCCGGACCGTTTCGTTGGGAGAACGAGCAGAGAGAATGGCGGGGGCGGCGAATGTTCCCGCGAGACCGGCGGTCGATGTTTTGAGAAATGAGCGACGAGTTTGACGAGACATGAGAAACTCCAACAGTTGTTGAAATGAAAGATCACGTGGTCCAGAATGAATTCATTAAGACCCAAACTTCATCCGGATGCAAATTATGTTTCGTTTTTCGCTCGGTCTCATCATCCTCTTTTCCTCTCTCTCTTCTCTGTTCGCGGAATCTACTCCCAACATCCTCTGGATTACCGCCGAGGATATGAGCGCAACGCTCGGCTGTTACGGCGACGACTACGCCACAACGCCGAACATCGACAAACTCGCAACTGAAAGTGTGAAATACACGCATGCCTTCGCGACCGCTCCGGTCTGTTCGCCGTCCCGTTCGTGTCTGATCACCGGTTGTTATGCGACGTCTCTGGGGACACAAAACATGCGGTCGGCCTTCCCGATTCCGGATTCCATGAACGGCTTTCCCGCCTTACTGCGCAAAGCCGGTTTTTACACAACGAACAACGTCAAAACGGATTACAACACCGGCAACAACGCGCGGCTGATCGAACGCTCCTGGGATGAGAGCAGCGACACGGCCCATTGGCGAAATCGTCCCCAGGAAAAACAGAATCAGCCCTTCTTCTCTATCTTCAATCTGATGACCTCCCATCAATCCCGCACGATGGTCTGGCCCTACGATCAATTTCAAAAAGACGTCCAAAGCCAACTCTCTCCAGAACAAATCCACGACCCGGCAGAAGTTCCCCTCCCTCCTTACTATCCTGATACCTCCCTCGTGCGTCGCGAACTCGCCCGCTATTACGATTGCGTGAGCGTCATGGACCAGCAGGTCGGTGACATCCTGAAACAACTCGAAGCAGACGGCCTCGCCGAGGAGACGATCGTCTTCTTTTATTCCGATCACGGATCGGGCATGCCGCGCCACAAACGGGCGTTACTCGACTCCGGGATGCACGTCCCGCTCCTGATTCGCTTCCCCGAAAAGTATCAACATCTCGCCCCCGCGAAACCGGGGGAGTCAATCGACCGACTGGTCAGTTTCGTCGATTTCGGACCGACTGTTCTCAGTCTCGCGGATGTGAAGATCCCGCAACCGATGCAAGGGAAGCCGTTTCTGGGAGTGGCAAATTCTTCGCCGCGTGACTATGTCTTCGGACATCGGGACCGCGTTGATGAAGCGATCGACACCGCCCGTTCCGTCCGCGATCGTCGCTTTCTCTATATTCGCAACTTTCGTCCGCATCTCGGCTACAACCAGCCGACCGCCTGGCCCGATCAGGGGGAGATTCGCCACGATTTTTATCGTCTCACCAACGAAGAAACCATGACCGCTCCGCAGTGGCACTTTGCGGGACCGACTCGACCGGTAGAAGAGTTATACGACTGCGTCAACGATCCCCAAAATCTCCATAATCTGGCGGAGTCGTCCGAACACGCTGCGACGTTGAAGCGACTGCGAAACGTTTTGCACAGTCATACTCTGCAAACAATCGACACCGGTTTTCTCCCGGAACCGATGGCGTGGGAACTCATCGGTAATAAATCTCCCTGGACTCTTCGCCAGACGGTTCTCAAGGAGGAATATCAGACCGCCATCAGATCGGCCTGGCAGGTCGGTGTCCGGGACGAGAACTTTTACGTCCTGCAACTTTCCAACGGCAGCAACGTGGAACAGTATTGGGCAGCCCTGGGATTGATCAACGTTTCGAACCCGAGCGAGCTAGCCTTCAAAGTGATGCGGCGAGCACTCGATGATGATTCTCTCTCCGTCCGGATCGCCACAGCAGAAGCCCTGGGACAACACGGACTGTATGAAGACGCCTTACCAACGCTGATCGAAATCCTGGAAACCGACAACCTGACCGCCGTCCTCTACGCGATGCGTACGATCGAATTGATGGGATCACGGGCGGCGTCCGCGATTCCCGCTGTAGAAAGCCTGGTCGCCCGCTCGGAACAAATCCGCGGCTCGAATACCGACGCAACCTTCGTCCTCTCGAAAAATCAGGATCTGGCGATGTTCATCAATTTCTCCGCTCAAGCGTTTCTTCAGAAAACCTCGAAGGACGCCAATGAGGTCGATGAAGGTTGGCAGTCATTATTTGACGGCAAGTCACTTGATGGCTGGGAGGCCCGCGCGGAAGGTGATGTCTCCGTCAAAGAGGGTGAGATTCAGATTCTCTCCAAAGGTCAGAACCTCTGGCTGATGCACGAGGAAACTTTCGACGATTTTGAACTACAACTCGAAGTCATGATGCCGGTGGATGGGTATAACTCGGGCGTTGGCTTTCGTTGCGTCGGTGAGAAAGGACGACCGAAGGGGTATCAATGTGAGGTCGAGAATCAGAAGACCGGCATGATTTACGCGATCGGTTCCGGTTGGGTCTGGCCGAAAGGGCCGGAGGAAACAAAACGCTTCAAAAAAATGGCGAAAGATTCTTTCCAGGTGGGCGAGTGGAACAAACTGCGAATCCGTTGTGAAGGAGAACATCTACAAATCTGGGTGAACGGCACCCAGACCGCAGACGTGAGGGATGACCGGTTCTCCCAAGGGTCGGTCGCCTTGCAACACCACGGCAAAGGAGACGTGCATCGCTTCCGAAACATTCGCGTGAAGCCTCTCCCGTGACCAACGAGCTGGAACTCCCTCTTTGGGCACTTATCCGAGTCGGCGTTCCTGACGACGATACTCGGCGGTCATCAGATCGAGCAGGAATGCCTCGTAACGGGAGGGATCCGGTTCCTCCACATCCAAAGACTGAACGAGGGGTGGAATCATTTTCTGCAGGAGCATTTCTCTTCTCGCGGCGGAGAGTTTTTGCATTCGCTCGCAAAACTGTTCGAGCGTGGTGACTTGTTCCGCACTCAATCGATCGAGGGCAGAGGCACTGAAACGAAACTCGACTTCGTCCCGCTCCCGATTGAGTAGTTGCGTTCGCATTGGACTGATTTTCTGCTCTCCACTTTCCACCACGATCGTCCCTCCCACCATATCTCCGAAACGTTTGGAATTCGGACTCAACAGCGGAACCAGCCAGAACAACGGGAATTGATCGACGGGACGAAAAATGTTTCGAATAAAGATAGATGCCGGATCCAGAGAAAATCCGTCCGATTTCACCACCCGAATATCGGCCATCTTTTTGCCGGGCGTCTGGCCTCCCATCATCAGTTCCGCCAGAAAATAATACACAAAACTGCCCAATCCCCAGATCAGCATCCAGATCCCAATCACGATCATGCCGACTTGATTCCCCACTTGCTGGGGGTCGTCTTCCCCTTCCAGACTCGACTCCAGAAGATCCTCCAACCAGCGTCCCAGGGTGAGATCGGCCGCTGCAGCCACAGCGACAAACACGATCAAGAGGAGGATAAGTAGCAGAGTGACGAAGATATTATCGACAAACCAGGCAACAAATCGTGACCCGAGACCGGCGATCCGATACGATAGTTGCACGTTCTCCGGGGTTTCGAAATCGACCGATTGTGACATAACAGATGGACCTCGAAGAAGAGTATCGAATGATCGCAGGAATGGTCTCAGTATGAGCGGTTTCACAGCACGGAACAAGAAAGACTGGGAAGAACTCGAAGGGCTTCTCGCGATCGCCGAGAAGAAGCTCCGACGTCTCTCGGCGAGCGACGTTATTCGTCTGGAAACGTTGTATCGTCGCGTGACGGTTCAGCTCGCTCAAGTCGCCACTCGAACCCGCGATCACAGCCTGCATGAATATCTCAACCGGCTCTCTTCGCGCGCCCACGCGGTCATTTATCTGCCTCCCAAGCAATCTATGTTTGCGGGGATGATCGATTTTATATCCACCGGTTTTGCGCGTCTCATCGCGCGGCACTGGCGAGCTCACCTGATCTCCTTGGCGCTTCTGCTGGGAGGACTGTTACTGGGATATATCGCCTCGATGAATAATACGGTCGCGGCTTACTCTTTGCTCGCTCCCGGAGAAACCCGAACTCCCGGAGCCACTCGGGAACAGCTCATGGAAACTCTGCGTTCGGGTCGGGAACAGGACGGCGGGGAGAAGTTTTTCTTCGCATCATTTCTGTTTCAACATAATTTTCGCGTCGGACTGTTAGCGATGGCACTGGGAATCATCGCGGGAGTCCCGACGGTCTTTCTGATGCTCTATAACGGCATGATGCTCGGAGCGTTCGTCGCCGTACATCACATGAAAGGGATCGACGCCGAGATGTGGGCCTGGCTACTGCCGCACGGAGTCACCGAACTGGGGGCGATTGTGCTGTGCGGCGGGATGGGGATGGTGTTGGGGAATTGCGTGATTCGACCGCGGGGTTTCTCGCGTCTCGAACGGTTACAAGTCGAGGGAAAAGATGTCGCCAGAACCGGGATCGGGATCGGGATGATGCTCGTTTTTGCCGCGATTGTGGAAAGCTACGTCCGTCAAAGTTACTGGAGCACCGACCAGCGCCTCGCGTTCGCGACGGCGACTTTTCTCTTTTGGGTCTTATACATTACCTGGGGACGGATTGCCGAAAAACGATCACAAAACGTTCCGAGCGCGTAATTCCAGAAACTGATTGACCAGCCTCACTCCCAGATTCTCGGGTTTGACGTCGACCACATAAACCCCCGCTTTTCGCAATGACTCCAGCGCTTCGTCGCGCTGATCCAGCAATCGGTAAGCCAGGGTCGATTTCCAGACGTCCTGCAAATCGTCCGGCTCTTCGTTCAAAACCGCCTGCAATAATGGGGTCTTGAGCGCCGCGAACAAGACCACATGCCGTTTCGTCAATTGCTGCAAAGACGAACGGAAGCGTTCCGTGGTTTGCAGATCGAGGATATCGGAGATCACGATCATCAGCGAACGTTTCGGCTGTCGTGTCTGCAAGGTCGCGAACATCTGTGAGAAATCGGATTCTTTCCAGCGCGACTGGATGTCGTATACCCGTTCCTGAATCCCCTTGAGTGCCGGCAACCCGGCTTGCGGCGGAACGTATCCCCGAACCTCGACATCAAACAGGGCGAATCCGCATCGGTCTCCACTCGCAAGCGCGACCCGTGCAATCAGCAACCCTGCGTCAATGGCAGCGTCCAGCTTCGACAGACCGCCATGATCGGCGGCCATCAAGCGTCCGCTGTCCACAACCACCACGACATCCCGATGACGTTCGATCTGATGTCGACGAACGATCAGACGCCGATGCTTCGACGAACTGCGCCAATCGATGCGACGGGGATCATCCCCTTCCCGGTATTCGGTGAGCGATTCAAATTCCGTCCCCACGCCGTGCTGTCGCTCTCGCACGACTTTGTCGAGGAGTTCGATACGTGCTCCGGCATCCTTCAAGAGACGCTCGCTTTCGAGGTAGGTTTCCGGAAAGACGCGAACGAGGTCGGTGCGTTCGAAACATCGTTTGAATTCCAGAATTCGATAGCGTCCCAGACAACTCAACCAAACCGCTCCCAACGTGAAATGCCCGCGCTGATGAATCCGGTATTCGTTCTCGATCACCCACGTTTCCAGTCCCTCCCAACGCAATTCATCTTCCAGAAAATTGGGATCGCATTCGCGCGGCAGATCGTGATGCAGCCGACAGAACGCCGGCCTCGAAAACGTACGGTCCACAAGAATCCGCACCCGGAATAATCGCCCGCGACCCACGACGTCCGGAGCCTCAACCTCAACTTGAAAGGCTGCTATTTCTCGTCGTAGCGAGAGATAATCCAGAACTCCCAACAGGACGATCACCACCCAGCCCCCCGCCAGTAACCACCCCACGAGCGGCGTGAAAAACGCCACCACGGAAGCCGCCACGGTTCCCCAGGCGAGCCAGAGAGTCTGTTGGGAGGGGCGAAATTTCACCGCGGCACCTCAACCGAATCGAGAATTTCGATCAAGACATCGTCGGGGGTCAAACCTTCCAATTCCGCGGCGGCACTCAACACCACGCGATGTCGCAAGCCGGGCAGGAACGCCTCTTTCACGTTATCGGGAGTAACGTAATCGTGTTCCGCAAAACGGGCCAGGCTTTTGGCTCCGGTCAATAACATCAAACCGGATCGCGGACTGGCTCCCACAGCGAGAGAATCGTTATTCCGGGTTTCCTGCAACAATCGTCGCAGATAGGTGACCACTTCGTCGCGAACGTGTGTTTGACGGATCTCTTCCTGAGCGGCCAGAATTTCGCTCGGAGAGATCACCGGTTTCACTTCCATCTGGGTCGGGTCGGATCGTCCTCCGGTCGAGTGGTGCGTTTTGAGGATTTCTTCTTCCTGCTCGCCGTCCGGATAGCCGACTTCCACTTTGAACATGAAGCGGTCCAGTTGCGCCAGCGGCAGCGGATACGTTCCTTCCTGCTCGATGGGGTTTTGCGTGGCGAACGTCATAAACGGTTGCGGCATGGGATAGGTCGTACCGTCGTAAGTCACGTTCAGTTCCTGCATCGCCTCAAGCAGTGCCGACTGAGTTCGCGCGGAGGCCCGGTTGATTTCATCCGCCAGCAGGAAATTGGTGAAGATCGGGCCCTTCACAAATTCGAAGCGGTGTTCGTCCTCCCGGTAGATCGCCGAACCGGTGATATCGTTCGGTAACAAGTCGGGGGTCATCTGTATCCGCTGGTATTGCATATCCAGCGAAGCCGCGATGCTGCGAACCAATAACGTTTTCGCCGTTCCGGGAGGCCCTTCGAGCAACACGTGCCCGCAACTGAACAGTCCCGCCAACGCGAATTCGATCGGTTCATCGAGCCCGAAGATCACGCGGTCGAGTTCCGCTCGAATTTTCTGATAACTTTCTAGGACAGACACCGCTGACTCCTTCTGAGCAAAGTGAGTAACTCTTTCGACGAACAGCCGGATTGCTGGTATTTCCGAAAGTCGTTGATGATGGATTCAAACTCCCGCAACAGACCCGCATCCCGACGTTCGAGTCGCTGGCGGATCGCCTCGAACTGGTGGCGTTCGCCGTGCAGATCGAGATGTTTGGCCAGCTTCCACAAAAAGGCATTTTCGGCTTCGATGAGCAATTGCGACTGTTGTCGTTTCGTTCGCACCAGCAAACGCGACACAGAGTCGAGATAGACTTCCAACGTCCGTCGACTTTCGGAGCCGGGAGGATGAATCACTCCAAACGTCGGCATCGCGTGCCAGATGTAGAGCCCGACCGCCAGCAGCATCAATAATGCCAGAATTCGATAGCCGGGCTGGGCGAGAATCCAGAGGGGATTTCCCCGAATCGCCAGGCCGTGATAGAACTCGTCGAACACGACACCGTGTCCCTGCTCATCGCTGAGCAAATCCACCGCCAGGATACTGTTATCCGCGTTGGACAAAGAGAGATTATTGAACAACACGGGATCGGACAGGAGAATCACCGCTCCCTTCCCGCGGGAGTACTTCGCAATCAACGTTCGCTCGTCGTTCCCCGACCGAATGTTCAAGACTGCGGCGGGTTTAGTCTCTCCCACATCCATCGCAATTTTTCTCCGCTCGGGAATCGCGATTGTTCCGACCGATTCCTGGATCGTTTCAAATCCAATCGAACCATCGGAGAGAGGATACTCGACGTATTCGGGAAGCCGATTTGTGAGAATTTCTGAGAAGTCCTCTCTGAGCGAACGCTCGTCATCGCGGGAGCGTCTTTGGTCGGCGATAAACTTCCGCATCGTCGCCTGCTGATCGGAGTGTTCGTCACCATCCCACTTGTAAACCGCCTCCCCCGCTTCCAGCTCGATGTACTCGATCTCTTCGAGCTCGAATGTTTCCAGGAAATTGAACGACGGCCAGCCATCCACAAAACCAACGACTAACCGCCCACCATCTTCCACCCAGGCCTCCATCTGTTCGAGGGCTCCTTTCTCCGGCCCCAAGAGCGCCACATCGGGGCCGAGCAACACCAGCGTCGAATCGCGATTCAACGCCGCATCGTACGGAGCGTGACTGCGAGAGACGGGGACATCGAGCCGTTCCAGAACCTCGAAGATCGCTCGATAACCGGACGGCCTCACGCCGTAAGAATCTCTCCCCTGGCCGTCGTTATCGAGAGGTTGAAGCAGCGTGTAGGCATTGATTCCCAAGGCGACAATCAGCATGACCACGCCGGCCACAATCACATTCCGTCCGGTAATCATGACGCCTCCCGCTGTCTGGGTGCGTGCAGCTTGATCATCTCCACGATTGTGGCGTGTGCTTCGCGACACTGCTCGTAATCCTCGCGTAGGCAAATCTCCTCGCCGTACCACTTACGGTCCACCGTTTCGACCAACAGCTTCACTTCATTGATGACCGGCAGTTTACGATATTTTCGCAGATACTCCCGATTCGTCGTGGAACGTCGAAACGGTCGCTCGAACGACTCCTCGAGTCGAAACAGACTCGCCCGAAGTAACAAGCGAACCGCTTCAATGAAACTTCCCACGGAAGCGAGCTGAGTCGCCTGTTCTTCCCACACGCGCGGATCGTCCCGGTGCTCCGGACGATAACCCGAGAAGCGAGCCGGACTCGGTTCCCGCCCCATCGCTCGGATCATGGTATAGAGAATGTGGATGGTCAGGACGATCAGTAAGGTGAACAGTCCCGCGATGATGATCCACTGAATCGCAAAAGGGAGGCCGTGAAGAAACCAGAAGAATCCTCGAATCAACTCCAGCACGCTCAACAGCAGATCCCACATCCGTTCCCAAAACGGTGCCAGCGGATTTTCTTCCGCATCGAGAAGATAATCCCCCGAAGAGAGCACCTGTTCGGTGGTTTCACGAATCGATTCGGGAGGTGGAGCCGCCATGGGATCGTTTACGCCCGCTTCTCACTGACGTGGCAAAACAGTCTTCAGTTTCAGGACTCCGACCAGACATCGTCGTCTGTCGTATTCTCCGCAGTAGGAGCTTGTTCTCCGAAAGAAGAGGCCAGCAGTTCGAGGTCGAAATTTTCGTGAGTACAACGGGCGGAGAAATATAAGACCACCAAAACCGCACTACTAAACAATCCTGCGAGAATCTGTCCTACAGTGCTGAATAGACCCGCAATCAAAGCGTTTCCAGTCATTCCGCCAATAGATTGAGACGCCAGACCAATTCCCGCTCCGATCACAAATAACACAATCATGAGCACAAACCATTTACCGGCATAACCTCTCATTAACTCTTTGCTGCGTCCCAAAGCAGCCGCACCTGATTTTGGTTCGAGGACCACCACCTGCGTCGCCAATGCAAACCAGATGATGCAGAGAATGCCGGGAATGATCAGTAAAATGAATCCCCCCATGATAGCCAATCCAACGAGAATCCAAGTAAGGAACAGTGGTACAATTTTTCCCATCGCTCGGGAGAACGATTCACCCACACTCGGCTTTTGTCCCAGGTAGGCTTTCGCAATGGCGGAGACGAGAGCTGCGTTAGTAATCGGTGCTGCTGCGAGACTTAGTAATCCCAGGATCATCATGATCATTGAAAACGAAGGATCCGTCGCGGCTTGCATCATTCGTTCCATGTCCTGACCGTTACCGATGTAGGCATTGGTGACGACAGCGCTTGCGATTCCCAACGGCAGTTGTAGAACACACATGATCGTCAGCAAGACACCGAAATTATCAGTGATGACTTTGATCGCTTGATCTAATATCCCGCCGACGGAGAGTTCACGGATTTCGTACTTCATGAGAGGCCCTTTGCTAATCGAACGCGAGGAAAACGGACTCGGTCAATGTTCAGGTGTGATTGTATCGACTGAAGCTCCGCATCCCTAATCTTTTCTGGGCGTTCTCGGCAGAATCATGCCGAATCTGAAAACCTGCCGCAGCGTACGAAGAGTCGAGATCGCCGCTCCCGAAGATAGTGACCTCTCCATACGCGCTCTCAAGCGGTCAATTAGCGAGCGGTGACCTTGGAGGCATCTTTATCGCCGGCTTTTTGATCGGCGCGTTGAGCGGGAGGTTTCACTTGGCGATAGAGAAACGCATCCGAAGTGAGCAATGATGTGATTAACGCGTTCATGCTGCCGCCGTTCTCTTTATAAGCACGGTAAGCTTCCTGCAGCACGGGAGCGTCGTTGAGAGTTTCGTTGCGTCCCATCCAGAAGCGGAACGCATGCCGGACGAAGACCTGTTCGGCTCGTTCGCTCTCCGCAATCTTCCGGATCATATCGATCGCGTCGTTCACTTTGCCGTCGAGCGAAGGATCACCCGAATCAATGATTTCGCCGGTCGTATCGACCGGTTTACCGAGCTCGGTTTCCCGATAGACGCCGGCGTGGTTGAACATCTCAAAAGGTAATCCGAGCGGATCCATTTTCTTATGGCACTGCCAGCAATAGTTTTCGCGAGTCACCCGCATACGTTCGCGCAAGGTATTTTGAGGTTCGTCCGGCAACATCGCATCGACGGTGATGGGGACATCGGGAATGCCCCCCCCCAGCAATCGTTCGCGAATCCAGCGTCCGCGGCGAATCGCGTGATTGTCCATGGCGTCGGAGTGGGACACGAGCCAACTCGGGTGCGTCAGAATTCCCAGCCGCTCCCCTTCTGGAACCGTCGCCAGAATCCGATCCGGTTTCAGGGAACCATTCCCGAAGCTGCGGCGACTGACGCGGGCAAAGATTTTCGGACCCGAAAGGTCCGCCGGTTCGACATTATGATTTGTATTACTGCGTTTATTCTTCTTCTCGGCCTTTTGCTTATTCTCCAACTCTTTCGTCTGTTTTGTGAGCATTCGCTCCAGAGCTTTATCTTCAGGACTGGCCTCTAACTTGGCTTTCAACTCGACGATCTCTTTTTCCAGCGTTTCAATTTCCGCCTTCAATTTTCTGGTTTCTTCCGCCTGAGCTTTTTTCTCAGCGGCGATCGAGGCCTTCACTTCGTCCGGGGTTCGTCTGCGACCGAAATAGATTTGATCGCTATTGGTGGCGACAACCTGATCCGTCGTGAGCAAGCGTTTCAATACGTCCTTGTCTTCTTTCAGAATCAACTCGACGAGACGATCCGTACTCGCAGTGGCGTCGAACATCGAACGATAGTGGGAGGTGCCTCTGTTGCTCACGCCGGTTTCCGCCAGCGCTCTCGAGTCCTTACAGATATAGCCTCCAAGATCGTAATCGAAGTAATCACGGAAGAATTGCAGTACGCGTGGCTTACGGATGCTATCGTCCGCCAACATCCGCTCGACTTCCAGTTTAACATCTTCTTTCGTTCGCATACGACCATCGAGAACCGCCTGTCGCAGTTGTGCGTCCGGCTTGATGTACCTTAACGCGTGATTGACAGCCAGTCCCAGTTCCCAGTCCTGCAACATCACACGGCCGTATTCGTCGGGAGTCCCATACTCGGCGAGTTCGGGTCGGAAAAGTGCGTCGCGATCGAGGAAGATGGCCGAGAGTCCCAGCACGGCTCCCTCTTCTTTCCCGAGCTTATCGACCGACTGCTTGACGATCGCCAGGTATTGATTCGATTCCTCTTCCGTCGGAGGACGGTAGGTCAACGACTCGAAGAGAGAATCCACCGCCGCTCGCAAATGCTCATCCGAGACGTTCTCGGCCTTCATCAATTCGTAAACCGGCGTCAGCGGACGGACGATTTTGGTACTGTAAACAAGAGCCGTCGGAAGACCGCGGATATCACCTTCCATCTTGTAGGTGTTGGGATCGTCGGTGATCTGTTCCGGATTGGCGATACTCAGCGGACCGTAGGCCATGTAGCGCAGGAGATCCCCGGCAACGGTCATAATCTGGGTCGCTTCGGCACTATTGACCGTTGAGAAGTGAGGATAGTTCTCCAACCCGTGATCGCGGGCTGAGGAGAGCACGGCGGGAACGCTCTTCACGGACGTCGCATACGCCACCGTTCCGCCCTGCCATTTGATGATCCGATCGGTACCGAAGTAGAGCTTCAGTTCGCCCCCGTGATTAGTGGGAACGGCATCGCCATGAGCGCGAAGACCCGGCTTCTTCGGATCGTATTCCGGTTCGGTATTGATCAATTCATTCAGGCGGGTGATATGCTCTTCGGGAGTCACCCGCCAGAGACGCGCCGGCGAGGAAGTCGGCTGTAGCGTGATTCCGTCGGGAAGCGGACCGAAAAGCAGATCATGATCGACGAAGTTCCCTTTGTCAGGATCGAGGTGGGCCTGGAAGCCTCCTTTGTCGCGCATCACGCGTTTTAACTCATCCACGATCCAGTCGGAAAATTTCAACCGCTCAACCACGTCGGGTTGCAGCATCTCGGGAGGCGGCATCTCCTTCAAAGTGACTTGCGCCCAGACCGTTTTCCAGATCCCGGAATTGACTTCATCCACCGGACCCAGATCGTTCAGCGAGAGCCCTCCTTCCGGCTCGGTCTCGCCGTGGCAGTCCACGCAGTGATTTGCGAGGAACTGTTTCGCGAAGGTTTCGTAATCTTTGTTGATCTTTTGGCCGGGGGTGTAGTCTTCGCCGTTCGCCGCGGACAGACAAACTCCCAACAGCAGAACGATCAACAGCGATCCCACCTTCTTCATACCAGCACTTCCTTCAGCGGACCGCTTGCAGTATCGAACTTGCTTGCCAGTTGTTCGTTCATATTGAAACGATCGCACGGAGCGCCCGCCGCACAAAGCAGCGACGAATACAGAGCGTTGATCGGACGCTTGCCGTCGAGTTGCGTGAAGCAGCCGGTCTTAAAGGCACCGTCGAAGTTCCCCAACAGCATCACCGGCCAGTTGGCCCCGCTCGTGTGCTGTTTGTCGGCGTTATTACTGGTGTAAACAATCAGCGTGTGATCCATCATGGTGCCGCTCCCTTCCGGCACGCTTTCCAACTCTTCCATGATCCGCACCAGCATGCGACTGTTGTACTGTCGAATTTTGATCCAGATCGGATTGTCGGGCTGTTCCATGTGTCCCAGATTATGCCCCTGTTGCTCGACGCCCAGTCCCTTCCAGGCACCAAAGATTTCGCCGCGTCCCGACCCGATGGTTAAAGTGTTCGTGATGCCCGACTTTAAGGCCGAAATCCCCAAATCGAGCAGGACGTCGTGCCAGTCGGTTTCAAATTCAGGCTTGGTGTAGCGCTCATCCACTTGGGGAGCAAACTTTCGCAGGTGGTCGGAGACCGAAGCGAGACGTTCCCGCAAGCCGTTAATCTCCTCGAAGCCCTGAACGTATTGGCCGTATCGCAACTGGTCCGTGAGCGGGAGCGATTCTCCTTTGGCCGCGGCCAGTTTTTCAATCTGATTGAAGAGATTCGACTGCGCTTCGTGTTGCTGTCGGATGTCGCCGGTCGAAATCCCGCCGTACAACATCTGATACAGATGATTCGGATTCGAGTGCATGAAGATCGGCTGACCCGCACCGCTCGCGGAGAGCGTCGCGATCGTCGGCTTGGTCGTCATGTTCTCGATGGAGTCCATACCGATGCACAAGTGCGGCAACAATGTCTGCGGCAGCACCTTGCTCATCTCATAGTCAATGGTCGCCGCACTGGGAGGCACGCCGTCACTCCCTCGATAACCGCCGAGAGCGCCGAAGAAGGCACTGTGCGAGGGGCTGGTGTGTTGCCCGTGCAGGCCGTTGATGATGTGCAGTCGCTCTTTGTAGGGCTCGAGCGCTTCGATCGGCTCGGGAAGTTTCGCTTTCGCCAGTGAACCGCTACTCGTCATGCCTTCCGGAACACAGGTCTTCGGGTCGAAACCCTGATTCTGCATGAAGAATATGACCCGCTTGGGAGTCGATTGATGATTGGACGCGGCCTGAAGCTGGCGGGGGGAAAGTTGTCCGAGGAAGGAGGCACACGCACCGGCCGCCATGCCTTGAAGTAGCGTTCGACGATTAATCATTCTTCTCTCCGAGGATGAGAATTGAGGCTGAGGGATGAAAGTACTCACAATCGCCGAACGGGGGTTTGAGGCTGGCTATCCCCGGGCGAACTGTGATTTCAGTCGGAAGGTCTGACTATCCAATACCTTAGGATCTCTACTGTATGTGATTATGATGCATAAATCGACACGATTATTTTCCCGAATCGACCTTTTCCGGGGAAAAACCTGGGAATTCTCCGACCAGAACCAGCATCCCGATTTGTTGTCCAACCCGAATGATTAACTGTATCCTCAGCCATATCAGTGATTTAGCGAGATAAAATGATCACCAGGACACACAACCTCTTTTGAGAACACCTGAACTTGATCGAGGTTTTCCGGCATCACCCAACACGCATGAGAAGACCATTGAAGCCAGTCAAAACTCTTCAGCGGCCCACACGCTTTTCCGTAGAGTTTTTCCCCACTGGGGCGTAGAATTTGAGTCTCGCGTATCCTGCTCCGCGCAGAGTGCGCGGACTGGGTTTTCGGTGTCCAAAGCGTTTCCACACACAATTCATCTCCACACATCTTCCAGGGGTTTTACCAATGTTAAATCAGAATGTCTCCCGTCGTCAGTTTCTCGGGGGAGCCGCCGCCGGTTCCGCCGCACTGTTCCTGAACTCCGGACCGCGTGCATTCGGCTATCAGTCTCCCAACGAACGTCCTGTCTTCGCGACCATCGGTTTGCGGAACCAGGGCTGGGCAATCACCAACAAATCGTTCCAGTTCGCCGACTTCGCCGCAATGGCCGATGTCGATGAAAACGTCCTCGGCGACAACATCAATAAGGCGAAGGAGAAACAAGGCAAAGCCCCCGATGCCTATAAGGACTACCGGGAAGTCCTCGACCGGGAAGATATCGACGCCGTTATGATCGCGACCCCCGATCACTGGCACACGAAAGTTGCCGTCGAAGCGATGCTGGCCGGCAAAGACGTCTACTGCGAGAAACCGCTGACGCTCACCATTGCCGAAGGAAAACTGATCGAGAAGGTCGTCAAGGATACGGGACGGGTCTTCCAGGTCGGCACGATGCAACGGAGCGAATCGGGACAACGCTTCCTGCAGGCGATTGCTCTGGTCCGCGCCGGTCGGATCGGAACCGTGCAGAAGGTAACCTGCGGCATTGGAGGATTCGATTCCTCGCCGAAGATTCCCGAAGCGCCGGTTCCGGAAGGTCTCGATTGGGATTTCTGGCTCGGCCCCGCTCCCAAAGTGCCTTACCGCGCGTTACCCGAAATGCGCACAGGCTACGGCGGCGGCGTGCCACTGTATAGCAACTGCCACTATTCGTTCCGAAACTGGCACGAGTACTCGGGTGGGAAACTGACCGACTGGGGCGCTCATCACGTCGATATCGCCTGCTGGGCGATCGGTGCAAGCGACACCGGACCGAGTAAGGTAACGCCCCTCAATTACAAGCTGGCGGTGGAATACAAGGACGGCTACCCGGTCGTCGACGATCAGTACAACATCGCGACTAACTTCAATATCCAGGCCGACATGCCCAACGACATCGAATTGCTGATCACCGACGAAGGTGATAATGGAATCATGTTCGAGGGGACGGAAGGCCGCTTCTTCGTGAATCGCGGTAAGATCGTCGGTAAGCCGGTCGAGGATCTGAAAGAGAACCCCCTGCCGGAAGGAGCCATCGAAGAGGTGTACGGCGGCCCGGTTCCCGCGAACCACACGGCCAACTTCATCGACGGTATGAAGAAACGGGAACAGCCGATTTCGGATGTCTGGTCTCATAACCGGATGCTGGAAATCTGCCACTTATCGAATATCGCGATGCGTCTCGACCGGGCTCTCGAATGGGATCCGGAGAAACGTGAAATCATCGGAGACGAGGAAGCGAACTCGTTCCTGTCTCGCGAAAACCGCCAAGGGTACGAGATCAATATGTGATCTCTGTCAAAGAACTGTGAAACGACGACGCCTCGTTCGGTCACTTGCCGGACGAGGCGTTTTTTTCAAAGCCCCTCTTTGTAATAACTTTCGTGCAACTTTCTATTTGAATCCGTTCAAGACTCCAGACACAAAATGAACGCGGAGTTCGGGCGATTGGAGATTGTCAAAATACTTTCGCGCAGCTTTCAAACGATTCAAAGACGCGTAGCTGCTGCCGAGCGCTCGAAGAACATTGAAGTAGGTCAATTCAGCCGTCGAGGACGTTGAGTCGCGAGCCGAAACAACGATTTCCTCAATCTCGGCTTCGAGTTCCAGCTTCATGAGGAGATAGATCAATACGGGATTCCCGAACAGACTGGAGATCCCCAACCACTCATTATCGCCTGCGGCCTTGGCGGCCATAATCATTTGGCGAGCCTCTTGTACGCGGTTTTCTTCGACCAGTACGAGCGCCAGATACGTGAATATCATTGCTTTTTCATGAGGCACCGCATCGCGGGATTGCTTGAGCGCTGCCTGAAAATGTCGTTCCTTATCCTCGGTTTTTTCATTTTGAATTGCTTTGACAGCAAGAATCGCTTCTCGAGTCCTTTCCGAACTGCTGAAGAGAGACAATACAAGGATCTGCTCGTTCAACCATTTCGGCTCGATCTCGATTCGTTCAGGAATGCCCTTTTGGATTTTCTGAAGAGTTTGTTCGCGACGTTCGTCATCCTTGATCTGCTTGGCCCAATGACGAGCCGCCTTAGCATCGACTGAAGCGGCATAGGCTTCCGCAATTCCAACGATCGCACGATCTCTGGCAACCTCCTTCGTGATTTTCTGCAACACACCTTCTGCTTCTTCCAATCGATTGGCTTGAGCGAGTCGAATAACCAGCAAGGCGAAAGCACTCTGTTGTTGCTCTGGCGGTAATTCACGAATCGTCCGATCAGCTTTTTCGAGTCGTTCATGTAGCCCTTGATGGACTGCAACAACCATCTTGACGAAATATTTTTCACGCTCGGGAAGAGACTCTTCGACGACCCGGCCGACCGCCTCAAGTTCACCCAGCTCCACCAGAGTCAATGCGAAATGCTGAGCCGCAAAGACGCGGTCTTCCTCTGCGGTCTGTTTCAGTTCGCAAAAACCGAGATCGATCCACGGTTTGACATCGTGATTCTGGCCTTTGCCCTCAGACCAACCCGCGCCTGGAATGCAGAAAAGAATGAATCCGATAAGAACAAGAGACACACTTTTCATCGGTCGTTACTCGTTTCAGAATAATTTGGAATCGCCTGATCGCCCTACGAACAGACTGGCCATGCCACCGAAGCGTAAAGAACGGGTGATCAGATGTCAAACTTCCATGCGATGAAGCAATCTCTGAACAAGGACTGGGCCTGCTCGATGATTTGCTGAAATCGTCTCCCCTGGCTGATTAGGGATCGTCTCAACTCCTGATTCCAATTGACTTATCCGCCGACATGAACTACCAAACGCCACCCAAACTCAATCAGGACCGCCCCTAGGTGGGAGTAATCATCAGCGGAAAGATCTATGAATCAGCAACTTCTAGTCTCGGTGATCATTCCGCTCCTCGATGATCGTGGGCAGGCGAAGGCATGCCTGGAAAGTTTTCTCCAGCAAACACTACCCCAATCGGCTGTGGAATTAATCCTGCCGTCGAATCACGTCGCACCGGAACTCGAAAACGAAGTGCGGCGAAGCTTTCCGGATGTCAGAATCACCAGTCATCCGGGAGCCACTCTTCCCGCACTCTACAACGCCGGCGTCTCAGCAGCCTGCGGGCAATACGTCTTCATCACCGAAATGCACGTCGTCGCGCAACCGGATTGTCTGGAAGAAGCGATCCGATATGTGGAATCGAGGTCGGACTCCGCTGCCTGTTGTGAAAGCCTCGGCATCAATCTGAGTCGCATCGCAGCTGCCGAACAGTGTGTATTCGAGGAGGACATCAAACAATGGAAAACCTCCGGTCGAGGCAAAGTGACCGTACGCGGCTTTTTGATCGAGCGGGAAACGTGGAATCGAGCGGGAGGGTTGCCGGAGGAATTTGGGCATTTTTCGGAGCTCCTGATGGGCCAAACGCTCCTGGAATCAGGAACTCAAATCGGATACGCCGACCGGTCCATCATCGGCCATGGCAACCAGAACTCCTTCTCGGAACTGTTCGCGGAATTGTTCGAGTATGGGCAGGACGAAATCCGCTGCCATCGCCTCAAACCGGAAATGTTGTCCCATTCGCCGTGTCACGACTGGCTCCTTTTCTCAAATGGACACTGGTCGCGAATGGCTCTTCGCCGAAAAGCGGCAACCAATGCCATACGACTGAAGGTCTTGAAACTCGCCATGACTTATCTCCCGCTCCCTTCTTCGGAGTGGCAGAAACTCTTTGTCAATTTCTGGCAGACCAGTATCCGGGCCGGTCGACTCGATGAGCTCCTGTCTTACGATCGAAGTAGCCAGTCATTCGAAAAACAGTCTTCTCAACGATCGATGACAAGACAAAAGGCCGCGTGATCATGAGAATCTTTCTGGACTGTACGGAAACCTATCGATCCACCAGTAACTCGGGGATTCAACGTGTGGTCCGCAATTTGATCAACGAATCTCATGAGGTCGAGTTACCGGACAACGTCGAATGTTTCGCAGTCATTCGAAATCGTGGAAGCCTGCGGATCGTCAACCGAGTCGTAAACCCCGTCGCGACGAAGACTCAAAAACCATCCAGAATGGTCACTCTTCTGGGGAAACTGTCTGCTCTTAGGAGAGGAAAAAATCGCCCGCAGAATCCTTCCGATCGAGCGGGTATACAGCCAGAACAACGTCCGCAATTTCGATGGCTCAGTAAACTGTGGCGAAAGGTCAAACGACTGGGAATCAGGTTCTTGGAAGAAGCCCACCCCGCTCCCGGCGATCTGTTTGTGATTCTGGAACTCGGCCTCAAAATGGATTGGCCTCTCGTCGAAAAACTGCGCTCTCGGGGAGTCATTGTCGGCGGCGTCGTGTACGACCTGGAGCCGGTCCGCAATCCTCAGTTCTTTCCGGAAAATACCGTCAATCGCTTTCCCGCCTGGCTGAAAGCCATCGGAACTCACTACGATTTTGCACTCACCATCTCGCAGACCGTCGGCGGACATCTTCAGCAGTACTATCGCGACAACCTGATCGCCACTCGTTTGACGAACGATCGGATTGTCGCGTTTCGCCTGGGCTCGGAACTGGATGGAGTCGCGGCTGCGGAACTCAAAAAAAATTCCGTTCGCCCGGAACTGATCCAGCAGCTCGAAGACAATACTCGCCCCACCCTACTGAATGTGGGGACCATCGAACCGCGGAAAAATCATACGCTGCTCCTGGATGCCTTTGACAACGCCCTCGCTCGAGGCGCCGACGTGTGCTGCCTCATCGTCGGCGTGATCGGGTGGAAATGCGAGGATGTTGTCCAGCGGATGCAATCGCATCCCGAACGGGGACGACGCCTGCTCGTGTATCACGATCTGAACGATGAGGAACTGAAATACGTCTACTCGCAAGCTGACGCGCTCGCTTACACCACGCATGCGGAGGGTTACGGACTCCCCGTCACCGAAGCGATGCTCGCCGGCCTGCCGGTCATTGCGAACGACCTGCCCGTCCTTCGCGAAACGTCCGGCAACCAGGCCGTCTTCCTCTCTCCCACGGATGTCGAGGCCTGGGGAGCCGCCTTCCAACAGTTTGCCCTCGGCGAACTGAAATTCCCTCCTCCCAACGACTCGCATACCGTTGCGATCAGTTGGCGGGAAAGCACGCAACGGTTTCTGAATCAGATCATCAACCTGACAAATACCTTCGCTTCCGAAGACGAACTCTCGACGCCCCGTGCGAAGTCCGCCTGATTCAGACTCCTGAAATCTGACGACGACGCCGGCGGGGAACTCAAATGATCTCGCGGATCGGTTCGATTCCCGAGTCGACGAGATAGCGGGGCACGCCACTCGGATCGAAGATGCGGGTACCGTTCAGGTCCAGTCCGATATTCTGATAAAGCGTGGCGAAAACTTCCTGGAACTTAACCGGTCGCGTCTCGGCTTCTTCTCCCAGACGATTTGTCGAGCCGAGAACCTGCCCCGTTTGCATCCCGCCACCCGCCAGCATCGCACAGGAGACGCGCGGCCAGTGATCGCGAGAATTACGGGCATTGATTTTGGGAGTCCGTCCGAATTCTCCCCAAACCACGACGGAAACGTCCTTGTCGAGACCTCGTTCGTGGAGGTCGGTGACCAGCGCGGAAAGCCCTTGATCGAGCAGAGGAAACTCTTCCCGCGAACGCGGAAAGTTCATGCCGTCGCCGCCGTGCCAGTCCCAGCGACTGTAATTCAGAGAGACGAATCGCGCTCCCGCTTCCACGAGCCGACGCGCGGCACAGAAGTTTTCAATCATCTTCGGAGCTCCGTCCCGCTGAAATTTTTCATCACTCTTTCCGTAGCGAGCCAGGATGCGGGGATCTTCCTGAGACAGATCCAAGGCATCGCTGAGAGCCGACGAGGTCAGAATTCCCATCGCCTGTTCCGTGTAGATATCCATTCCTTCCATCAAGCCGCGAGTGTCGGCTTCTCGTTTGAAGTGATCGAGCGATTTCATCAAACGCGTCCGATCCCGGAGCCGTTCCAGCGTGATCCCCTGCAATACCATATTGTCTGAAGAACCGCGCGCTTCCCGTCCCACCATATTGAACGGAGCGTGCGCCTGTCCGAGGAATCCACCTTCGCCGGGTTCGCCCCAGGTCCGGTTCCCGGTTTTATACATGAGTGCCACATGAGGAGGAACCGCCTGATTCACATTCCCCTGCAGATGCGAGACCCAGGCTCCCGCCGCCGGCCAGCCCCCCGGCGGTTGCCGCTCGCCGAATTTGTGACCGGTCATACATTGATAGGCGTCGTGTCGCCCGTCCGCATCGCAGATCGAGCGCACCGGAATGAACTTGTCCATCATCTGTGCCATGCGCGGGAACAGTTCACAGATTTGGATGCCTGGTACGTTCGTGTCGATCGGATTGAACTCGCCGCGAATTTCCGACGGTGCGTCAGGCTTGGGATCCCACAAATCGATATGCGAAGGACCGCCCGGCAGATAGATATTGATAATCGCCTTATGATTCGATCCCGTTTGGGCCGCGGCTTCTGAACGCATCGCTTCCGGCAAGGCGATGCCTCCGAGCGCAAAGCCGCCGATGGTCAGAAAATTGCGGCGGGAGATACCGTCACAAAAGGAACCACGCCGGTTGGTATTCCGTCCCAGGATCGTCAGCATAAAGCACCTGCACTCTCAAAGAGTTAAACGCATCAATTCAGTTTCATATGATAGATCCGGGACACCTGAATCGTCAATTGGATCTTTTTCCCACAACTGGATGGATGCCGCTTTTGTATCGAATTTCGCATGGGGTCCTTCATGTCACTCTCCTTCAATCAGTTCAGTAATCTGAGCTTCGTTGATCTTCACCTACCGCTGGATGAGTGGAAATAATGGGGCCTGCTCGAAATCTGGCAGTAGTTGCGTTCATCAAACATGTTCGCATCAATCTCTCTTTCCAATTCTTCTGGAACAGCCATTGTTCACCGGCGATTCGCGATGTTAACCTGAAGAGACTTCACGATTCGCCTTCACCGACAAACAGGACCACACACATCATGTCCCTCAAATCCTTCCTGCTGGCCGTCACCGGCCTTTTCATTTTCTCGACATCTGTCTCGGCCGCCGATCGAGTCGTGTACGAAGGCGAATCCGGCCCCGGCAAGGGGAAACACATTCTGTTTATCGCCTCCGATCACGAGTATCGCGGAGAGGAAACCTGCCCCGCCATCGCCCGGATTCTCGCCAAACGATACGGCTTCAAATGCACGGTCCTCTTCGGACAAACAGAGGACGGCTTCATCAAACAAGGCTCCAGTCACATCCCCGGCATCGAGGAGATCGAGGACGCCGACATGCTGTTCCTCTTTCTGCGGTTTCTGCATCCCGACGATGCCTGGATGGCCAAATTCGAAGGGTATCTGAAACGGGGCGGACCGATTCTCGCCTTGCGAACCACGACCCACGCCTTCAACGGACTCCAGGGCAAATACGCCTATCACAATTACAACTACTCGGGCGACGATTTCGTCGGCGGCTTCGGTCGTCAGATCCTCGGAGAAACCTGGAATCCGAAACTCGGAGCCGGCCACTACGGACGCAATCACCAATACGCGACCGCTTTGCACGTCGTTCCCGATCAGAAGGATCACCCCATCACGCGCGGCGTGAAGAAGATGCACGCGATGGCGGGCGCTTACTCGGCGGTCCCGAAACCTGACTCGACGATTCTCGTCACCAACCGGGTGCTGGAATCGATGGAAGTCGGGGCGAAACCGATCGAAGAGAAAGGTCCGCAACCGGCCGCCTGGATCCGGAACTACTCCTTCAAAGGCGGCCCGGAAGGTCGCGTCTTCTGCATGACGCAAGGAGCCTCCGAAGATATTCTCAGCGAAGGAGTCCGACGAATCATCGTTAATGCCACGCTCTGGTGCCTGGGGATGGAAGATCAGATTACCGCCGACGCGGATGTCTCTTTCGTCGGACCGTACAACCCAAGCACTTTTACCTCCCGTCCCTCGATCAAAGACGCCCGACCGGACGACATCGTCGGTTGGGAGACGCCCATTCTAAAACCGAAAGCGGCGGAGTGATCTCGTCCGATCGTTCGGCTGCATCATTTTGTCTTTCGTGTTCGGAAAAGATTTCGTTGTCTGATGGCTGTTTCCCGAGAGTTTACAACTTGAGCTTTTTGCAAGATCTCAAGTCACAAAGTCATCAACACGTGTGGAAAACGATCGTTTTTGACCCGATTTTTCACATCTCGCGCGGAATTTCTTTTTGCACACTGTTTGGGACGCGAGGAGTCGGGAAACATGATTCAGGAGACAGATATCAGTGATGTAATCTCCTTGTCTTTCTCTAGTTGCTAATTGCCAGTTTCTAGTTTCTGCTTGGCAACTCACCACGAACCACTGACGACTCACAAATACCAAATTGTCAAAGATCGAACTCTCGCTACCTAACGCTGGTTTGTTGTCAAACAGTAGAAAGGGTCTCGCGAGAATCGTCTGACCGCCGATGACGTATATTTCGCCGAAGAACCGCCTCACCCTCCCTAGAATTTGGGGAGAGTCGGGAACGAGAGACCGGGGAGGGGAACCACTGAGTCCGCCAATGGAACTATCTTGTAAATCGAACAAAACGCTCCCGTCTCCGCAGTCTGGAGAATCGAGCCGCTCCACGGGGACGGCGTAGGTCGTATCGTGTTCTGTCCGTTGGATGTCCGTGATTTTCAATCGTTCGCTGAGCTTGCCGGTCTCGGCGAACTCCAACCCCAACCCACCGCTCACGAGCGGGACGTTATGAAAGCCAACCTCGAAAACAGGACGCCCGCTCCGATCCAGGCGAAACTCGACTTGCACGCGGCCGTCGGGCGAAGCGAGCGAAACCGGTTGACGGACCTCTTGTGCGGTGAGTCCCGAAGAAAAACAAATCGTGAACGCGAACAGAAGTAGAAAACGAATGTGTGTGGTCATGCGATTTTCGTCAGCTCTCAGAAAGGAAAGATTCTGTTAATGTTCTGTTATCACAGAATTTCCCGGCTGATGCCACTTTCTTCGAGACAACTTGCGTGTCTCGCCCCGATCGCCGGTCGTACGAACTCTCAAAAGCTAACTCGTAGCGATTCCCGGCGCAGAAAAAAACCACGGCGACCAAAGGATGCTACCGTGGTTTTCAGTGGCGGGTTCGTGCAGAACACTCAGAACATTCGACATCCAGAGAATGCCGTGCCTTCAAATTCAAAAGCACTTAATTCTGAGCGTTCTCTAGCTGAGAAGAAGAAGTTTGCGACTCTTTTTCAAACAATTGCACGAAACGCTCACGAATGGATTCGTACCAGGTTTTCTGGTTCAAAGCTTCCTGATGGTCCAGCCAATCTTCACACGCTCTCAGAGAGCCTTGAAACCGAACGTCATTGAGATGATCGAAGATCTCCCATTCCTTCGGCGACACCTGTCGCAGTTGATAGTTCAATCCCCGGGCATTATGGACGAAATATTGTTGTGAATCTCGGCTCATATCATCACTCATCATCTAATTTCAAAATCATCACTAAGTTATTGAGCGCCCTTTTTTAAAATCCTACGAATCTCGTTAGTCTTCCGTTGAGTCGTCGTGTAGAAAAATCAGCCCCAGGTCCGAATCCTCATTCGATCGATCCAGAGAGAGTCTGATCGCGTAGACTTTCGAGTCCGTCATATGAGTTCCCGCCTCCGACTCATGATCGGCGACGAAACTCAGGATGTTTGAATCGATCCTGGAGTTGACTGAGGCACTCTCGTCATCGACGATATGCAACTGCGATCCTTGGTTTTCGTCATAGAAGAGTTCTTTATTTCCGGTAGAATCGACCAGATAGACCTGATCGATGTAATTCTCGTACTTGACGATCGAATGATGGAGAAACGAATCCACATCAGCCTCAATGCTGACGAAGCCCACCAGTTCATCGGTCCCGGCATCAAAAATGGGAGAACTTACGCTGATGATTCGGAAGTCAGATTCTGCCGTCTCTGATTCAGGGTTCGCGTCGGCTGTAGTTTCAGAGGAGGGATTCGCCACCAGCAGCGATTCAACCGATTGACTGTTCAAGCTCGGCTTTCTCTCCCGCAGTCTTTGCAGAATGGGGTGATCGTTTTGAATCGTCCAGGTTTCGAGACGCTCTTCTGGCTTACTCATGATCTGCGCCGTCGCCCCGTGAATTTTGACGGCGCTCACGACTTCCTGAAGCGTCCCGTCGCCGAGCCGATAATAGGTCACCCGCGATTGAAACGGATGAGAAGCGAGCGATTGACGGCAGACCATTTTCAGGACTTGTTTTTCAGTCTTGGCGACTTCTTCGTCTGGCTGTGGTATTGAACCGAAAATGTCCTGCACGAACGGAGCATTCGCCAGAAAATGTGCGCTGTTCGTCAGGTCGCGTCCCCAGTCCTGCAGAAGACTGCTGACCACCTGCCCTTCAGAACGGAGTCCATTTTGAGCGGCGAACTCTGCTTTCACAACAGCGTCGTATTGCACATATCCCAGCGTTACCAGAAGCATTAAAACGATCGTCAAGGTCGCACCGATGACCTGAGTCAGCATCCAATGTTGACCGGTCCAGCGCTTGAATTTGACGAGAAGCGGTTCCTCCCAGGCGGAGACTGATTCGTCTGCCATCCACCGGTTAATATCTTTCGCAAGCTGTCCGGCGGTCTGGTAGCGAATGTATCGATGCGGCGACATCGCTTTCTCACAGATCGCCGCCAAAACCGGATCTACCTGCGGATTCAATTCAGAGGCTTTCGGTAAATTCCCCGAGACGATCACATCGAACAGTTTATTAATTTGACTGCCCATGCAGAGTGAAGCCTGACTTTCCTCGTGGGGAGCGTAGCCGGTCAAAATCGCAAACAGAATGGCCCCCAGACCGTAAATATCCGTCTTCTCATCGATCTCATCGATGCGACCGGCCGCCTGTTCGGGAGCCATGTACATCGGTGTCCCGAGCACTTGACCGGCCAGCGTCATGTCGGACCGATCGATGTTGTGCTTCTCCATATCGTGAGTGGACTGTTCGATTTCGGACAGTCCGGTCATCTTCGCCAGTCCCCAGTCCAACACCACCACCTGACCGAAATCGTCCAACGCAATGTTTTCCGGCTTGAGATCCCGGTGAATCACTTCTCGCGAATGAGCGAACGCGATCGCCTGGCACACACTGACGAAAGCGGTCAGTAATTCGTGAAACAGAAGAGGATTGTCCTTACCGATCTCCCGCTGCTCGTGATATTCGGTGATCGCATTCTGAAGCGTCCGGTTCCCCAGATAACGCATCACGTAAAAGACCTGGCCGGTCTCATCGTCCACCCCGAATTGATGGATGGGAACAATATTCGGATGTTCCAGATGCCCGGTAATCTCCGCTTCGCGTCGAAAGCGAGCGGCGGCCCCCGAACTGACGGAATCGTTGGATTTGATTTCCTTGACCGCGACGTAGCGATTCAGATTATTGTCGCGCGCCAACCAGACCGTTCCCAAACCTCCCTGTCCCAATTGACTCAGAAACTGATAACGATTCTGAACCACGCGAGACTGGTCTCCATGGGTCTGACGCGGCAGATTACGAAGACCGAAAACCCGGGCCAGACGCCCCCCCGGATCGAGACGATCGAGCAACCAGTTAATCTGAGCCGCTGAATTTCTGGGAACACCGGCATAGGAATCCCGACTGCGATCGACTAACGCCAGTTTCCGTTCGAGCGCCACGCCGATCTTTTCGATGCGTTCATTATCCAGCAGTTCCTCTTCCACGAGGTGTTCGAGCAGGCTACTTTCGCCGTGCATCGTCCAGTCTTTGATCGCTTTGCGGAGTTTCCGCTCACTCAGCACATTTTCGGACAGAATGACCGAGGCAAAGATAAAATCCTGCTCGGTTTTGGACAAATCGTAATGCGAGACGATTTGTGTGGCGGCGTAGATCGTGTCCGAGATTGACGGATCGAGAGTCTTATTATCCTTCAGGCTCTCGATAGGATGGGTTTCCGCCTGATTGTGAATTTCCTGCGTCCGATAATTTTGCCCGTTATTGGTATCGTCTTTGGATTCAAGGGGACGCACTTGGGTCGCCACATCAGCTTGATTACTTGCTGACTGATCGGAATCGGACAAGTCTTCGTATCTATCAGAAGTCACGGCTGGTTGACTCGCTTTCCGCTGTCCACGCACTGAACTCCGAATCTACGTCTGAGCAACGGACAGAGCCCCGACGAGTTAATGAATCGGAATTGACACAGGCAAAAATTCTTCATTGCGGGACAACTATTGGTCACTTTTCGCAATAGTCCAACTGATAATTGCAGAAAACGAGAAAGCTTTGCGGGTTTTCCCTTAGTTTGGCGCTGGTGCAGGCTGTAGGACCAATTCCCATGATTCTATTGGTTTCTCCCTAACATCAACTGAAGAAAGCGATTAGGGAATTCACCCATGACCTGAAAACATCATGTTATAACGGTTGTAACGATCCGGTTGTTTTTAGAAGGATTGTCACAAAGTCCACAAAAACAATTCTCCCAAAAAAGAATGGTGGATTCCCTTACGCAGCCTATGCTTTTCCCAGCCGCTCATCCTGATCGAAGCATTACCCTGTGCTTGGAAACTACGTATGAACAATAATTCCGGACAATTCGAGACCGTTTCAGAGACAATCTCCGCAGAGAGGGAAACCTCTGATGCCCCAGGAGAGCTTGCTGACATCCCTGTCGTGCTGCACACAGAGGAAACAGGCATCTACGGCTATTGCAACGACGTCACTCTTCGTGCCGAGGGCGAACTGAACTATGTGCTGCGGTCGGACCACAAAAAAATTGCGGATTTTTCCGAGCATCTCTCCAATCTGACCGGCCTGATTTTCTGCACGAACAAGACGGCGTGCATGCAAATCGAGCTGGCCCTGGTGGAAGCCCTCAACAACTCGCTGATCCACGGGAATTTCGAGATCAGTTCAGATGTCCGCTGTCTCGACGACGACACGTACTTTGACCTGCTCGAAGAACGGCAGAACTCTTCCCCGTATCGGGAAAGACATCTCTACGTCACCTATCGCTGGAACCGTCAATACGTCTCGATTCACATTCGAGATCAGGGTGACGGTTTTGATGTCTCAGCGATTCGCGAAGCGGCAGACGATGAGGAGCCAGACGACAAACCGACCGGGCGCGGCATCATTATGATCAAAGGGTTGATGGACGAGGTCCATTACAACAGCACCGGCAACGAAATCACGATGATCAAATATCTCGCGTGAGTAACCCCCACTCGCTCTCTGCAGATTTCCGCACAATCGCCGAATGATCGTGCCCTTTCGACTTCCCGCCACCCAATCCGACATCCAACAATTCACCTAGCGCATAAGAAAACCCCACGGGAACGAAGTTCGCTCCAGTGGGGTTCAAGTGGCGGGGGCCGGATTCGAACCGACGACCTCGAGGTTATGAGCCTCGCGAGCTACCAGGCTGCTCCACCCCGCGTCATAGTCAGGTATTGGGAAACCGCTCAGCGATTTCCCGCCTGTGAAGGATCAATTATATCGGACGTCAGCCGTCACGGAAAGGAACTGACAGCCTCTATTTCGCACGGGTTCGCCGATTTTCCGGATTTTTCCCCGAAAAATCGACAGAAGCGGACTGCGCGTCAGCCGATCGGTTGCAGCGGACACTTCGAGAGGATGAACGTCTCTTCGGTAGCGTCCTCGTCTTCGAATTCAACCGTCACCGTTCGTCGCGCACCGAAGCCGTCCACCTTCAACACGGTCCCCGTTCCCATCCGAGGATGGCGGACGCGACTGCCGACCGCAAAACCAACCGGCAACTCTTTCCCGCCGGCGGTACCGTTGAGAAGGTCGGCCCCCGTCATCATTTTGGGGAGTCCGAACTGTTTGAACGGCTGCGGGAAGGACTCGTCGTCGTTATCGTCGCGTCGCTTGCGGGTCTTTTCCAGTAGCTGTTTCCATTCGAGGTCGGGAGCGGGGGACTGGGTCGATTCGTTCTCGCGGGTGATGGTCAGATCCATCTCGTTGAGAAAGACGCTGGTGATCGTGCTGAGGGGGCGGCCGCGAAACTCCCGTTGCGACGTCCGTGTGAGATACAACATCTTCTGAGCGCGGGTCATGCCGACAAACAACAGCCGTCGTTCTTCCTCGAGTTCCTTCAGCTCTCCCGATTCGAGCGCCCGTTCGTGCGGCAGCAGATTCTGCTCGACTCCCAACACAAAGACGACGGGAAACTCCAACCCTTTCGCCGAGTGTAGCGTCATCAACGAGACCTGCCCGGAGGCGGATTCGAGCGAATCGACTTCGGACGCCAGAGAGGTCGATTCGAGGAAGCGTTGAATCGGGCCGGCGTCGTCGAGCGCTTCGCCGTTGTCTTCCAGTTCCTCTTCATAGGCACGATCGAACTGAGCGGCGGCGGTCAACAGTTCCTCGACGTTCGCGAGTCGTTCGTGATCTTCTTCGAGATCGCTGTACTTCCACTGGTCGAGATAGCCGGTCTGACCGAGCAGGTCCTGCAACAGGTTCTCGATGCTGCCGTCGAATTTGTCCTGCAGATTCAGCAGAATCGAAGCAAACTTCCGGGCGGCCCCGACGCCCCGTTTCGCCATGCGGGGAATCTCTTTCGCCCGCAGACAGATCTCCAGCAGATTAACGTTGTCTTCCCGGGCGGCGGCGATGAGACGATTCTGGGAGGTCTTGCCAATTCCGCGGAGCGGGTTATTGATGACGCGTTGGAAGGCGGCGACGTCGTTGGGATTGTGGAGCAGACGGAGATAGGAGAGGACATCCTTAATCTCGGCCCGATCGTAAAATGCGACTCCCGACGCGACTTGATAGGGAATACTGTAACGGGCCAGCGCCCGTTCCATGGCCCGCGACAACGCATTCGTCCGATAGCAGATCGCGAAGTCGGACCAGGTACGATCTCCCGAATCGACTGCCTGTTTCATCATTTGGGCGATGCCGTCCGCTTCGGTCCGTTCGTCGTCAAACCACAACAGTTCGACGGGAGCGCCCTCTTCGTTCTCGGTGAAGAGTTCCTTGTGGAGTCGTTTGACGTTGTGCTGAATGAGGCTGTCGGCGGCTTTGAGGATTTCCTTGGTGCTGCGGAAGTTGTGTTCGAGTCGGATCAGTCGCGTGTCAGCGAAGTCTTCCTCGAATTGCAGAATGTTTTTGATGCGTGCGCCGCGCCAGCCGTAAATCGACTGATCGGGATCGCCGGTCACGCAGAGATTCTGTTCGTTACAGCACAATCCGCGGACGATCATGTATTGCACGAGGTTGGTGTCCTGATATTCGTCGACGAGAACGTAACGGAATCGCCGGTCGAGTTGCTCGCGAATCTCGGGACACTCATCGAACAGCCGCACCACGTGCAACAGGAGGTCGTCGAAGTCAACGGCGTTCGCGCGGAGGAGCGCCTGTTGATACGCGGGATAGACCCGCGCGACAATCGCGTCGTAATGATTGCCGACCATCTCTTCGTGCCGTTGTAGGTATTCCTCCGGCAGGACGAGATCGTTTTTGAGTCGGCTGATGCGGGCTCCGACTTTGTGAGGGGGGAAATGGGTCGTGGAGATATCGAGATCCGACATGACGGCGCGGAGAAGTTGGCGCTGGTCGGACATGTCGAAGATCGTGTAGTTCGGTTGCAATCCCAAAGCAGAGGCGTGTTGCCTCAGGACGCGCGCACAGAAACGGTGAAAAGTACTCACCCAGACGCGCATTCCCGGCAGGAGTTCCTGCACCCGTTCCGCCATTTCGTTGGCAGCTTTGTTGGTGAAGGTAATCGCCAGCACTTCCCACGGATTGACGCCGTGCTGAACGAGATGAGCGATGCGGCGGGTGATGACGCGGGTTTTTCCCGATCCGGGACCGGCCAGCACCAGGAGCGGACCATCCACGTGAGTGACAGCTTCTTTCTGAGGGGGGGTAAGGTCACGCAATCCAGTCACGCGGTTTCCAACTCCTTCCGGACAGGCCATTTAGCTCCGTTGAGACCGTTTGGGCCGTTTCCGAATTGTACCGATCTGTCCTCGAATTCGCGACCGCGAGCTCCCCATCTCACGGGCCATTCGTTCAAAAACAATTACGAAACAAGGGAAATTCGCTCAATGTGATTCTAGGGTGATTGCACAATATAATACTGACAGTTAGGATGTGGAATATATGGATTGACTGGTCAGAAGCCGTATAATCCTCAAAGTTTACGGAACCGTTCTGTTTCGGAAAAAGATTTAACGCTACCGAGTAGGACGGGTTTCGCACAACAATAACACCCCTCGGAAACGACGATAGTTTCTGATGGCTCCCGACGACAGGGGGCGCGAGAGGAGGCTTCTGCCCGATGGATCGGGGCAGGTCTGATTTATCAGTTCAGATCAATAATGACGCCAGTCAATGGAGTGACTCATGCCGAACACCTATGAAGGATCGAGAAATACTATGCTCGTTCTGCTGAAATCTACGCTGTTGACTCTCGGGATCGGACTGACGTCCTTGTTCGGTCTCCTTAACACCTCCAACGTCGCCTGGACCGCGGCCCAAACCGACAGCCCGGGACTCGCCGGCATCCTCGCCCCCGAGCCTCCGACCGGTTTGTGGGAAGATGACTTCCTGACCACGGGAGAAACGTGGGAAGAATGGGCGCTGGCTGCCGCCGAAGATGTCATGAATCTGTATGCCATCGAGGACGACACGCCTCTCGAAGAACAGAAAGAATTGCTGGCGGCGGTCGCCGATCGTCTCGACACGATTGAAATCGCGCTGGCGGATGACGCCTACGCCAAGATTCACGAACCGTTGGCGGTTCTGTACGGCAAACTGAAACCGCGTTACGACCTGGCCCAGGCGATCTTCGACACCCTCAACACCAACCCCGCTCAAGCCAAGCTCGAACAACTGGCCGCCGATCGGGAAAAAATTGCCGCCGAACTGACCGATGCGACCGACTACCTCAACAGCCTCAGAGGGGGCGAAGACTGGTTGGCGTATCTGGAACTTTCTGACGCTGCGGACGCACTGTCCGCCGCGAAAGGACCGAAAGATGTCCTGCAAGCGGTCACACCGGTGGTTCGCAAAGTGAATCAACGCAACAAGCTCGAAGACCAGGTCCAACAGGAGTTTCTCGGCAGAAAGCCGTTCCTGGCGATCGTCGATGCCGTCAAAGCGTATCGACAAACGACCAACATGAAGGTCGAAAAGAAAGATATGACCGGGTTGCGAGCCGCATTGACCAAACTCGTTTCGTCGATCGAATCTTACAACGAATCGAAAGCCTCCGCGGATGCGAAAGCCGTCCACAAGGCATTGGCCGACGTGAAATCACAGGCTCCCGACGGCGGGGCGCAGGTGGAAGACGCGGTCCGCGCTCACTACCTGAACTACAACCTGCATATCGTGGCCTCGGAAGCTTTTCTCGATAAGGTCGTCCGCGACAAGCACAACGAATCGAGCAAGGTGAGAGACTACGTTCTCGGAGCCAACGTCAGTGGGACGCAAAAAACCGAAACGACCGTCGGCCTCGACGTTAAACCGAGCGACGACGGAATTCTCTTCGATCTGGTCCTCAACGGCGTGACCCGCAGCAATACCGCCGGCGTCACCTCGCAAGCCACCGTCTATACCGCCGGGCGTTATAACTTCACCGGCCGTAAAGAGATCAAGTTCGACGGCGATACTTTCGACGTCGCACCGGCACGCGTCAGCGTCTCGGCTCGTAACAATACGTACGCCGCTAGCACTCGTCTCGACGGCGTCCCGATCTTCAGCGGCATCGCTCGCGGAATCGCCAAAAGCGAAGCGGCCAAACGCCGTCCGCAATCGGAAGCGATCGCTCGTTCGAAAGTCAGGAAACGGGTCGAGCCGGAGTTCAACAAAGAAGCCAACGAGCAATTCGAACAGGTCGAAAAAGATCTCCAGAACGACTTCTACAAAAACCTGAGAGAAGCGGGATTGTTCCCTTCCGCTCGGAACTTTAAGTCGTCGGACACCCATATCCTGATGGATACTCGCACGATGGCCCCCAACGAACTGGGCGGCAGTCGCCCGGTGAAAGTCCCTTATGACGGACCGGGAGCCTCAGTCGATCTGCACGAGTCTGCCGTCAACAACACCTTCTCGCAAATGAAACTGGCCGGAAAGACCATGACCGAGAAAGAGTTCGGCGATTACCTGCGGAACTTCTTCAACAAAGCATTCGGTCTCAACCTCAAACCGGAGGAGAAAACGGATTCCTACGACGACAGCGGCGACGATTCGACCGCCTTCGTCTTTACAAAAGAAGATCCGCTCCTGATCCGGTTCAGTGAGAACGAAGTGGAACTGACCATTTCCGCCGGATTGAAGCAACAAAGGGATGACGATATTCCCCCCCAACGAATTTCCGTCCCACTCACGTTTGTGGTCGAAGGGGACAAAGTGATCATGGAAGCCGGCAAGGTAGGTGTCAGTCCGGTTGAAAAACCGGAAAGTCTGCAATTGCAGATCGCCCGCGCCGGAATCATGCGAGGAAAAATCGGAAACGCCATCAAGCGGCAGGAACTCGACGCCAACGTCGAAATCGCCGATAAGAACGACGATCCCAACGATGATAAAGTCATCACGATCAAGGAAGTCAGCTTCCTGAATGGTTGGGCTCGCATCATCGTCGAATAGTTGACACGAGGCGTTCCCTCATCGTTCAACACCGGCGAGACCTCAACTCTCGCCGGTGTTTTTTTTTGCGCCCAAACGTTTTGCTGATCACGACTTGTAACCGGTCTTGCTCGATTCCTCCCGAGAAACTACAACTCGAAACCTCACCTCGCGGCGTTCGTCCGCATTTCGAGATCCCTCCATTATTCATCCAGTTCCAGCAAGAATTGAGACGCATGGATTCCGTTCGGAACATCCTGACTCCCATACTTACGCATTGGAAAAACGCACCACTTCTGCACCGCGCCCTCGCGGGAGCAGCAGCGGCGATCGTGCTGATGGGACTCCTCCTTCTCGGTGCGAAACCGGGACAAACTCACTACGTCCCTCTGTCTCTCGGGAAACAATTCTCGCTGGAAGATCTGACCCGCATCGAGACATCACTGCGCGAACAGCAACTCACCAGCTTCAAACGGGACGGCCAGCAGATCCTCGTCCCCGAAGCGGAACAAACCGCTTATGACGCCGCGCTGTTGAAAGAGAATCAATTGCCGCGTGACTGGGCCTCGGAGTGGGAGACGAAGTATGAGCAGACGAATCCGTTTACCAGTTCACGCAAGTTGCAGATGCTGAAAGAAATCGCGCTGGCGAAAGAACTGAAACGAATCATTCAGGGACTCGACGGCATCGCGGAAGCCAATGTCGTCTGGGCGGAAACCGAGACCAAAACCTGGCCCGCGCGAGGACGGAAAGTGACCGCCTCCGTCAATATCCGTCCCGAACCGGGACAGAAACTCGCCGATCAGACCATCCGGGCGATTCAATTCTCCGTCGCCAACATGGTCCCCAATCTCGAACCGCAGGACGTCGTGGTGCTCGATTACGCCGCCGGACGTCATTATCAGATGCATCCCGAACAGGCGCGCTTCGAGACCGACCTCGATCAATGGGTCGATCGCGAACTGAGTCGCTGGCAGACGACCCTGTTACCCGCGTTACAACATCACTGGTCCGAAGCGACTCTGCAGGTCCAGCTGCAGACGGAAGCCTTTCGACAAACGGCCTGGCAACTCGCGCAGGCACAAACCGACGCCACACAGCAGCAGAACGTTCCCCAACTTCTCCCTGTGGAACGAGAACTCCGACATCGGTTCCCGGAATTCCTCTCTCTGAAGATCGATCTCCCTCACGGCACCGAACCGACGGACGAAATGCCTCTCAAAGAGGAAATTCACGCCGCCCTGCTCGGCTGGTTGCCGAGTTCGTTTCAGTCGCGACAACTGGAAGTCCACGTCCCCGAACACCAACACGTGACCGAAGTCGCCCCAACGGAACCGGAATCCCCGGCGATGAAATCGTGGCAACCGGTCCTGATGGTCGGTCTGGTGGGAGCGTTACTATTCGTCGTCAGCCGACAACTGCGGAGTGAAAAACCGGAATCGCGCGGCCCTCGTGTCGACGCTTCCGAAGAAGAACGTCTGCCCGATGTCGAACAACCAACGGAACCGCCGGAATCCTCCCCAGCGAAAACTAACGCCGCTCCCCTCAATCCGCTCGGCGATCCGGAACTGGTCGCCGGTGTACTGAAACAATGGCTGGGGCAATCTCAACAAGCGACGAATCATCAGGATGAAGAGTGATGGACGATTTTCAAAAAGCCGCTCTGCTGCTGAAACATCTCGCCCCGACTGAACGTACGCAGATTCTCTCGCAACTCGAGACCGAACAGCGAGAAGCGATCGAATCACAGATCGCACAAGCCCCCGATATATCGGAAGCGGAACTGGTGGGAATCGTCGCCGAGTATCAAACCTGGCTGCGTCAACTTCAATCTTCCGATCCCCCTGCGTCACCGAATGTCGAACCTCGGGAATCCGCCGAGCCGGTCGCCTGTTTGACCGATTCGCGGGATCTGGTGCGCCTTAAGGAACTTCTGATCCGCGAACCGGGCACGGTGCAAGCGGCGGTCCTGTGCCACCTCGCCGAGCCGACTGCACGGAAACTCTTTCACGCCTTCGATGAACAACAGCAGGCGGAACTCGTCGAACGTCTCCCTCAACAGCGCCCACTCTCGCCACTCGTCTGGGACGAACTCTCTCTGGCGTTGAATGAGGCGACCACTCCTCAATCATCGCAGCACGAACGCGGCCAGCAGTTGCTCAAGCAGTTGATCTCCCAAGACGCCGCAGCCGGCGTTCAGGAGGGATCGCTCAGCGACGCGGAACAGGCACTGGTGGAGAAGATGAAGGACGATTGAAAAGTCCTCACTTCACTCCGGCTTCTCAGAGCGGAGCGGGAAGATTTCCACTTCCAGTTCGGGAACGATCGTTTCCTCCGAGTCCTCGGAAGATTCGGCGGAAGGATCATTGAGGCTGCTCGGCAGGAGCAGCTCGCGTTCCTCCACCGGCACGAACGCTTCGCTGTCCGAGGGAGTTGAGATCGAATCATCGGTGGAAGCAGAATGAGTGGGGATCGGTTGCTCCGGTCGCAGAGTCAACACCAGCAGGCAACAGATCGTCGAAACCGCCACCGCCATATAGGCGGCCAGTTGACGCGATTGTCTGGACGACGTCGGTAACTTGGCCACTTCGTGCGACAGCGATGCGGTAGGACGGGTCGGCTCTTCCGACCGGAACTCGGCCGGGACTTCGCTGGCAAAGAACCGTTGCAGCAGTCCTTCCACATCGCGTTCCGAAAGCGGGGTGCGTTCAGTCATGTTGAAAACCCAGTTGTTCCAGTTCGTCCGCGAGTCGTTGTCGTGCCCGAGTCAACCGCATATCGATGGCGGCCGCGGAAGTACCTAACGTGTCACCGATGCGTTGCGATGTCCAATTGAGGGCGTAGCGAAGAATCAGCACTTCGCGATCCCCTTCCTTCAATCGTTGCAAGGCATCCCGTATCTGTTCCTGTCGTTCGCTGTCGAGAAGAGCGACGATCGGTTCGGCCTGATCGGCGGGATTGATGTCGAGCATTTCGGTTTTGATCACCGAATTCACCTTGCGGCGTGCCTGATCCCGCAGCCAGTTGCGCCCGACCTGTAACAGCCAGGCCCGTCGATCCCGGATCTCCTCGGTTTGTTGTTGCAGTTTCAAAAAGGATTCGTGAACGGCGTCCTGCGCGCGTTCGGCGTTCCCGCAATGGGCATAAAACAAGGCCCACAATTCGCGCGCCTGTTCCCGATAGAGGGAGCCCAGCGGCGAATCCGCATCGGCGGACGGCAACGATGTCATACTCACTTCCGTTTCTGATCGATCGTGGAAACGGGCCGGAAACAGGCCTCTCGGTCCTCCCCGACACCAGACAAGACGCTTCACCGGATCGACTCTAACAGTTTTCCAACGCTGATTCTCGCGAAATCCGAACCGACTCCAAGCCGTGATATCCCCCCCGGTCTGTCTCTTCATCCTCTTTTCACAGGCGGGTTTGCGTGATTCTGTGCCGGCTGTTTATAATCCGCCTACACGCTCTCGACTCACTTCATCGACCGTAAACATAAGACATTCTCGATATGACAGTTCCTCGCGACGAAGCTCCTTTTTACGTTGGTGTCGATGTGGGAGGAACCAATATCAAGGTCGGCGTCGTCACCGATCGCGGCAACTCTCTCTCTTATTTGAGTGTTCCGACGAAAGCCAAAAGAGGCCCCGATCACGGCATCGATACCATTTGCAACGGCGTCGAGCAGGCGGTCGAAGAGGCGGGCCTCACAATGAAAGAGATTCGGGCCGTCGGGCTGGCGACTCCCGGCACCATGGACATTCCCGGCGGGATGCTGATCGATCCTCCCAATCTTCCCGGCTGGCAGAATATTCCGATCCGCGAACGGGTGCGGGAACGGGTCCAACGTCCGACCACCTTGCAGAACGATGCCAACGCCGCCGCCTACGGAGAATACTGGGTCGGAGCCGGTAAAGACGTCCACAGCATGGTCTTCTGGACGCTGGGAACCGGCATCGGCTGCGGCATCATCATCGCCGACATGATCATCCGCGGCGAACACTCCCACGGCTCCGAATGCGGACACATCATTATCGAAATGACCAACGGTCGCCGCTGTGCCACCGGACAATACGGCACGCTCGAAGCCTACGCCTCGGCGACGGCCCTCAAAGCGCGTTGTCACGAAGCTCTCGACGCGGGACGCGAATCGATTCTCAGCGACTGGCTCGCGGGCGGCGAGGAACTCGATCCTCTCCTGATTGCGAAAGCCGCCGAACACGGGGACGAACTCGCCGATGAACTCATCATGGACACCGCCAAGTATATGGGGGTCGGGACGACATCCATTCTGCACACGATCAACCCGAATATGATGTTGTACGGCGGGGCGATGACGTTCGGTCGTCACGAGAAGGAACTCGGACGCCGCTTCCTGCAACGGATCAAGGACGAAGTCAAAGCCCGCGCCTTCCCGATCCCGTACGAAAACACCATCTTCGATTACGCGACGCTCGGCGGCGACGCCGGCTACATCGGCTCCGCCGGTTACGCGCGTCGCAAACACCCCGGAAACGAGTAACTTATGTCCTGGTCACAAACCGAAATTCAGTTACCCGCCCACTCCCGCGGCTTTCACCTGATCACCCACGAAATCGAGCGAGGTCTCAACGATCTCGACTCGGTGAACGTCGGCCTGCTCCACGTGTTTATCAAGCACACCTCAGCATCGTTAACCATTAACGAGAACGCCTCGCCCGATGTCCCCCGCGACATGGAGATGGCGGTCAATAAAATGGTCCCCGAAAACTGGCCTTACATTCATACCATTGAAGGGGCCGACGATATGCCGGCGCACATCAAATCGTCGATGTTCGGCCCCTCGGTCACGATCCCCGTCAGCAATGGACGACTGAATCTCGGCACCTGGCAGGGAGTGTTTCTGTGCGAACACCGGGACCACGGCGGCCGCCGCAAAGTTGTTCTCACCTTGCAGGGAGAGTGAGGTACGCTTTCGTGAAGTGGAAGCACGAAAAGAGGAGATGAGTTTTGAGTGTGAAGTGTTGAGTTTTAAGTTTCCTGACTTCAGAGACAGGAACGCTAATCATCGCTAATCGGGATCAGCCTTTGTGATGAGTGTTGATGGGTGAAGATGAGTGTTCTTTCTCTTTCTCTCTGCGCCGCCGCGCGAGCAAAACAAAATACTACCGCGACAGGTCTTCTTCCCTCCTGATCGTCGGGAGACCTGTCTTACTCCC
>JABURQ010000045.1 GCA_014762625.1 Planctomycetaceae bacterium
CCCATCGCGAGGTCTCAGGAATAGCGATGCAAAAGATGCGCCTAAAAGTCAGGCGTCTCGCCAGTGTGTGGAAAAGAGAGACACGGATAATACGGATACAAACGGAGACCCACGGATTGGCAAAGTCACATTCAGTGGTCGGGCATGCTCCCGAATGCATTCCTTCGAGAAGACTCGCATAGCGGCGCGAAGGGGCAAAGTGAGAAACCAAATTCGGGTGGCACTGGCGACTTGCTCGCCAGTGAGCAAGTCGGGGCCGAATGAATGGAACGCCGATGACGCCGATCGAGCGGATCGCCGCAGATTTGAGCCGCTCGCGCAAGCGAGCAGTGTCAAAAAAGAGAAACCACAAGTGATACGAATCGAAACCTCACGCATCGGTGCGACGACGCAGCGAGAATGAGAAGGGACACTCATCAAGGCGTATGACTTTCAGACACTCATTAGTGAAGATTAGCGTCAATCAGTGTTCCTGTTTTTTGATGAGGAAGGCATGAAGACAGGAAACTGGAAACTGTTTCATGGCCGTAGATGACTCGGATTTTCTGAAAGATTCTCGCACAGAGGCGCGGCGACGCAGAGAAACAGGGGTGGGAAGTCTGGTCACATTTCGCACCCGCATGAGAGTGAGATAGAAACTACCGCCTTCGGTCTTGATTCCTCGCTATTGCTCGGCGACCTCAGTTGCTCTTCGTCACCCAACCGATCTACCAATCGGTCGGGCTACCCGGTATACCCGACGAGCAACAAAACTCGGAATGGTAAATATCTCTCTCACAGGTTGTGAGAAAGTTGGACTTTCTTAAAGGCCTCTCTCTCTGGTCGAGGATGACCGTGGCAGATCCAGCAGGTAAATAAGCCGCCTTTCCCGCCTTCTCACCCTGCCACTGAATCATCATTTCGTATTCGCTACTAACGACTTATTGAGCCGATTGAACCAACGGGGATTCCTCTGGTTTCTGCAAGCTAACCACAGTCAGCACAGCGGCTGCATTCAACCAGTAGAAGCCCGCGTCGATTCCGGAAAATCCCAGCACGAATGGAGCCACTGCGAAAGTCACACCAACGAGAAAATCGACAACCAAGTGGAACGAATACGGCAAGACCGGGATGAGACCAGTCTTGTGGTCGGTGAGAAGTGTGAGCGTGAAGGCGGCGACTCCAGTCACCACGGAAAGCCAAAACGCCAGCGGATGGGAGCTGCCCAGTCCCAGTAGAAACGGAAGTCCCATGAGTGCGGCAGCGACGGGGTAATCGAGATAAGCGTGCATCGTTTTGGTAATAAATCGCGGGTCCATAATATGTCTCCTGGATGGAATTGAGAATGTAGTAAAGGTTCGATTGGCTATTGAACGCGAGGTTTGGCGGCGCGCAGAACCGGGTAATACTGTGTGAAGACGAAGTCGTCATCAGCCGATGTGCTGTGGCAGGCATTACAGTTGGCCACTGGCTGGATTATTGCTGTTGGCTTGAGGGGGTACTCGTGACCGAAGCTGAAGAAGCCCCAGTGACCGGGCTGGTCCTGGAATCGTTGACGGTCTTTCATCAGGACTTCGAGCCCCGTGAACTCCCCCATGAAATAGCCGTGACCGCTGGTCGCCTTCTTGCTTCCGACACGAACGAGCTCCTTGATGATGACCGTTCCATCGCGAAACTTGCCGGTCTGTTGGTAATGGTCGTAAGCAGCCGGATCGATGTAGACGGAATGAAATTCCGGAAATGCGGCCTGTCCATCGTTCATGTCGTGTGGAGTCAGTGGCGCGCCGACGTAGATCCATTTGCGATAACCGGTGGGTCTGACGAGGTTGCCGCTGTTGTCGAATTTGACAATCGGTTGCTGGACGTCTTCCTGAGGCCTGGGGGAAGCGGCGGCCCTGTTCCTTTGGTTCAGTTCTGCATTGAGAAAGAGTGCGGCACCAGTCAGACTCACCACCCCCAACAACAGGGCTGGCCATTTTGTTCTTAAAAGTCTCTGCATCGTTCATCTCCTTGTCTCTGATATTGAAAAGGTGCGTGGAACACTCTTTAGATGCAGCGGATGGGTGGTGTCTTACTTCTGAAATTCCGGTGTCTCTTCAAAAAGCTGCGACGCCAAAAAATCTCGAAGAAAGAAAGTAAGAAACTGCGGCCTGAGCGCATCAAAAAGAAAACCTCAGAACTTCAACAGTTTCATTTCAAGGAGCACAACGATGCCGCGTCTGCAACCCGTTAACATGGAGAATGCCGATTCCGCCACCATGGCCTTGCTGGAGAACGTCAATAAGAAGCTGGGCATGGTCCCGAATCTGATTTCGACGATGGCCCACTCGTCCGCTGTTGCGAATGCGTACCTTGGATTCAGCCAGTCGCTCTCCACTGGGACGCTTTCACCCCGCTTACGGGAACAGCTGGCCCTCGTCGTTGGGGAAGCGAATTCCTGCGACTATTGTGTGGCCGCGCATACAGCACTGGGAAAGGGGGCAGGGCTGTCTGAAAAAGAGACGTGTGATGCCCGGCGTGCGCTCGGCGGTGATGATGCGGAAAGTGTGGCCCTGACATTCGCTCGTCAGATTGTCGACGATCGCGGGATCGTTTCGGATGCCGACGTGCAACGCGTTCGAGAGGCCGGGTACACTGATGGTGAAATTGCCGAGATTGTTGCCAATGTGGCGTTAAATATTTTCACGAACTACTTTAACCACGTTGTGGAAACCGAAGTGGACTTTCCCGCCGTCCCGGAACTTGCCACAGTGTAAACGGGGCGACGGTGTCATCGCACGAGCTTTCAACATGTGGAACAGGATGACAACCACATCATGAGTCGAGACAACGACAGTTGGGTGGCGGAGCTGCAATCGAAGCAGGAGTCAGCATTGACCGATCTTCGTGCAGCTTTGCTGCGCAATCTTCGCAAAGCGTTGTCGAACCGATTTGGGGATGATGATTCCTTTCTGGAAGACACCGTGCAAGATGCCATCCTCCGAATTCTGGAACGAATCGATCAGTTCGAAGGTCGAAGCAAGTTTCTCACCTGGGCAACGACCATCGCGATTCATCTTGCGATGAAAGAACTTCGTCGCAGTCGATGGAAGGACGTGTCGCTCGATGATGTCGTATCCCATGCGGGTTTGCTTCCCCGGAAGGTCATTGATCCACAAGCCCCTCCCGATACACAAATCGAGCGTCAGTCACTCTTGCTTGAAATGGATCGCGTGATTCAGGAAGATCTGACACACAAACAGAGAATCGCATTGCTCGCCGAGTTGAAGGGAATGCCGCAACAGGAAATTGCTCATCATCTTGGCAGCAATCGAAACGCGGTTTACAAACTGACGCACGACGCCCGCAAAAAGTTAAAAGCGGGGCTGGAAGCTGCCGGATACACCACTGCCGACTTGACGGCAACGACGATGAGTTGAGGACCGCATCATGCCACTTTCCAAACTAGAAATCGACAACTTGTTGCGGCTGGTCAGCCTCACGGAGGATTCCGAGATCACCTGCGAGCAGTGTCTTGCGCTGCTGGCCGAGTTTGCCCAGCAAAAATTGAACGGGAAGTCCATTGATGAAGGGTTAAAAACTGTCGAACAGCATTTGGAAGTCTGCTCGGAATGCCGTGAAGAATATGAAGCTCTGCAGCGCACGCTCTATCAGATAGACGATGATGACTGAGATTGCTTGAAATCGAGGGGTTCGACATTGGCAATGAAACCAGAACTGCGACTGAAACGGGTCTATGATGCTGCCGAACCGGATGATGGATGCCGGGTGTTCGTGGATCGACTGTGGGCGAGGGGTGTTTCTCAAGAAAAAGCGAAAATCGATCTCTGGCCGAAAGAATTGACGCCTTCCACCGAGTTGCGAAAGTGGTTTCACGACGGTGATTCTCGCGAAGCGGAATTCGCAGCGCGTTATCGGTCGGAACTGAAAGACAATTCTGAGGAGTTCGAGATTGTTCTGAACTCACTGCGAGAGCAACCCGTCATCACGCTTATCACGGCAACGAAAGACCTGGTGAACGGGCACGCCGCGATTCTGAAGCATTTCTTAGACGAAAATTTGTGATCGTTGTTGTTCGGCACAATCTTCAGTCGATTCCAGTGACCGCTGGGTTTTCGCTTCTTATATCTTCGCGATCTCATCCTTTGTGCTGTCCACGTTTTCCGGCTAACAACCGATGGAACGGCTGCGAACATTCCGCTAATCTAGGGTCTGGAAAATGTTTGTCGATCATCACGAAGGACCCGTCATGCCGAAGTTCGCTCGCTTGTTCCTGCTCGCTATTGTGCTCATGGCTCCCTGTCAGATTTCGCCCGTTCAGGCGGATGAGAAGTACGCCCTGCCGGCGACCGATGAAGGGCTGCCGGGGGAAGGGACGATTCGTCGATACGACTGGTTTAAGAAACTATGGGAAAACCGCCGTACCGAGTGGTCGAAACAGGTCCAGCAGGATCAGGGAGCGGTTGTTTTTCTCGGCGATTCGATCACCCAAGGCTGGGGCAAGGACTTCAAAGGTCATTTTGCAGGCATGAAGCTGGCCAACCGAGGGATCAGCGGGGACACCACCCGCGGCATGCTGATTCGGCTCGAAGAAGATGTCTTGGCGTTGAACCCTTCTGCCGTGGTGATGTTGATGGGGACGAACGACATTGAAGAAAATGTCGAGCCTGCCGTGATTGGCAGAAACGTGGAAAAGATCATCGCGGCACTCAAGAAGCACAATCCCGAGATGCCCATCATCCACTGTCGGATGTTTCCGAGTTCCGCCAAAAAGAAACGACCGAAAGCCACCATCGATCAAGTCAACGCGCTGTACGATGCCGCCGTCAGGAACGATTCGCAAATTACGGTGGTCGATACCTGGACGTTGTTCGCGAACGAGGCGGGAGACGCCACTCCGAAATGGTTCCCCGATCTGCTGCATCTCAACCCAGCAGGTTACGATCGCTGGGCCGGTGCACTCCGTCCGATCTTCGCCACCTTGGGATTTCTGGAAACCGAGCCAGATGATTTTCAGCCGGAAGCGGGATACGTGAGTCTCTTCAACGGGAAGGATTTGACTGGCTGGGGTTTTCGTCCGACTCCGCCGCGAAAACAACCGAAGAACCCGCGCCCGAACGCGCCGGTCTTCGTCGAGATCAAGGAGGCGGTGTCGTTCGACGGTAAAACGGTCAGTAATGATGGACGCTACGCGGCGATCAACGGACGTCTGGTTGTCAAAACACCTCCGGAAGGAAGACGGATCCAGCAGCTCTGGACCACCGAGGAATTCGGCGATGACTTTATTTTGGAGCTGGAGTTTCGAGCGACTCCCAATGCCGACAGCGGCGTCTTCATTCGCCAGCCGCAATTGCAATGTCGCGATTATCCTCTCGCCGGGCCGTATAAGGATCTGCAGAAATACAAAACGGGTGGCTGGAACGAATTGATTGTGACCGTGAAGGACGGAATTGCGACCGCGACCTGTAACGGCGAACTTCTCACCGACGACATGGCCGTTCCCGAATCCGGGCCGATCGGACTTGAAGGAGATCGGGGGCAGATGGAGTACCGCCATCTTCAGCTCAAGCGGCTGAAGTGAGGCAAAGCCACGGGTTCTCCTCTGTAAATACAGAGGTTTTCTGAAAGTCGCCGGCGTTGAGGCGGGCGTCTCCCCTCTTGACCCATTTGGGGGATTGAACTACAACGCCGACCTATTAGCACCGTTCTATTCTGTCGCCGGCGCCAATCATGACGACTGATTCCATCCTGTCTCTCGACTCCAGCAGACCACATTCCGATCTGCGTGCTGACGAGCCGGGAACGAGTTTGCGCGTGTTGCTGGCTTCGACCGAACGGGGATGGCACGGCGGAGAGGAACAAGGGCGTCAGTTAGTGCAGGGTTTACGGGCTCGCGGTCACGACTGTCGCATCGTCGCTCTGGAGAGTGGTGCCTTCGCTCAGCGGATGTCGAACGCCGGGGTTCAGGTTTACGGCTACCCACGCAAAGGCTGGAATCCGAGAACTCTCGCCAATATTCGTACAGCGGTCCGAGAGTTCAAACCGGACGTTCTGCATTACAACGATGCGCACGCCATGACGACGATCGGGCTGGGGAGCGTATGGTATCCGATTCCGGTGCGTGTCTGTACGCGACGGGTGGATTATCAGATCAGCGGCAGCTGGCACTACAACAATCTGGTCGATCGCGTCATTTGTATTTCGACCGTGATTGCCGATGTCTGTCGTCATGGGGGGATTCATCGCGATTCGATCGAAATCGCCCATAGCGGCGTGGATCCAGATCGCATGTCGGGAGGGAATCGGGACCGCGGCAGAAAGTCACTGAGTTGCAACGACGATCAGCATCTGATTCTCAGCGTGGCGACACTCACCAATCACAAAGGGCACCGCTATCTTCTCGAGGCGATGCCGGAAATTCTAAATCAGTTTCCCGACGCGATTCTGGCCCTCGCGGGTGACGGCGATCTGACGGACGCTCTACGGGAACAGGCGGGTGAGTTGGGAATCTCTGATCGGGTCCAGTTTCTCGGGTATCGAGATGACGTTCCCGATCTCATGGCGGCTTGCGATTTGTTTGTCATTGCCTCTCATCTGGAAGGGCTCTGTACGTCGATCATCGACGCCATGATTGCCAAACGTCCGATTGTCGCCACGCGTGCGGGCGGAATTCCGGATTTGATGGGAGAAACGTTTGAACTGGAAGAGGCTCCGGTGGCGTGGGTCGCGGAACCGAAGAGTTCCCGCGAACTCTGCCAGGCCATCACCGCAGCTCTGACAGCTTCGCCTGAAGAGCAACAGGCCCGAATTCAAAAAGCTTACGACCGCTCCCTGCGATTGTTTACCAGCGACCGCATGGTGGAAAAGAATCTTCGGATCTATCAGAAAATTCTCCACGGGAAATCGGCGAAGGCCGCCTGATCGTCCGAAAGAGTTCCGGGAAATCTGAAAGAGGGAACATGAACGGCACTCCGATCACGGCGATTATCCCCTGCAAGGATGAGCTCCCCAATATCGAAGCCTGTATCGAATCGCTACGGCCGATTGTAGACGAGATTATCGTGGCGGATTCGTTATCGACGGACGGGACGCTGGAACTGGTGGAGTCCTGTTCCGACTGTCGCGTCATCCAGCGGGAGTATATCAATCCCTCCGACTTCAAGAACTGGGCCATTCCGCAGGCGACTCACGAATGGATTTTACTGCTGGACGCCGACGAACGGGTGTCGCCCGAACTGGCGGCGGAAATTGCCGCGCTGAAAGAAGCGACGCTTGCTCAGACGACGGTCAGCGCGTACTGGATCGGACGACAGAATTATTTTCTGGGGCGACGTGTCCGGTTTTCCGGCTGGCAGAATGACGGGGTGGTCCGACTGTTCCGTCGGGAGTGTCGTTACGAGGTGGTCCAGGTTCACGAAGAGATCGACATGTCCGGCATCGAAGTGGGGCGACTGAAGCACTGTTTGATTCATCACACGTATCGCTCATTCGCCCACTATTTCGAGAAGATGCAGCGTTACACCACGTGGGGCGCGCAGGATCTGTACGCTCGGGGCCGTCGCGGGAAAATGAGCGATCTGGTCTTACGACCGCCGTTCCGGTTCTTTCGACACTACGTGCTGAAACTCGGTTTTCTCGACGGACTCACCGGGTATCTTCTGGCGACGCTTAGCGGTATTTCCGTCTTTCTCAAATACGTCAAGCTGTGGGAGATCAGCTTGAATCGAGACCGTGAGTCCGAAGCATCGAACACCGAGTCGACAACGCTTCCGCGGCAAAAAGCTGCCTGAGCCCGTCGGTTACTCGATAATTTCGCCGTAAATCCGCACTTTGAGAGTCTCTTCGCTGTCAGCAATCTTGATCACAAGATGGTCTTCCACGGAACCCGCACTGGCGGGAGCCCGTAACGTGACCGGCACCACATGCACGGGGCGAGCCGAATCGGTGAGGTTGGCTTCGAGGCCGTCGTAATCGGTTTCGCATTTCACCGCTTCGATTTTGAAGGGGCTGCGGCCTTTGACGACCAGACGGAACGATTTTTCCTCACCCACTTTGAGCGTTCCCAGCGGGACGACTTCGGGGGTGACAGTGTAATCAGATTCGACCTGAGCCTCGACGAGAACGGGAACTTTGGGGCTGTTGGCGTCGTCGGTGATCATCATCAATTCTTCGCGGATCAGGCCGGCGGGAGCGTCTTCGCTCAACGTCACGTTCAGTTTGTAATTCGCGAGTCCGGCATTTTCATCGCGGCTCACCTCCACCACTTCCGCATCAATGTATTCTCGGGGCGATTTGACGTCTTTGATGACCCAATCCGGACGGCCCGCGTAAGCGATCTCGAGAGTCTTGGTGTGATTCTCGCCTTTGGAGACGGAACCGAATTTCGCGCCTCCCGGATTAATGACGACGTCGGTTCGGATGTAGGCAGTGATCGGAATTCGGACTTCCGCAAAAGTCGGAGCGTCGAAGGTGATCACCACGTTCGAATCCTTTCGACGCATGAACTTTTCGGTGTCCATTTTGATTTCGATATAAGCTTCTTCGGCACTCTTCAGCAGCGTTTGAGATGGAGACGCCGCGGAACAGCCGCAGGTCGTTCGCACATTGGAAATGTGAACGTCTTCCTGATAGATGTTTTTCAGTTTGAGTCGATAGCGGGTATCCGCCGCGCGAGCCACCACGCCGAAATCGACTTTCTGTTTCTCAAACATCTTGGCGGCCCAGTTGGACTCCTGAGCGGAGACCATCGAAGGGGCAGAGCTCAGAGCCAGCAGGAATGCGAAGACAGCAGCACGAATCGCGAACATTTCTCCATCACCTTTCATCAGGAACAGAACCTCCTTGATCGGAAGCACGGACCCTCCGGTTCGCGCAATCCGTCTCCCGGTCTTGGCAGCCCGTTGAAAATACATTCGATCGACGAAGCTTTTTTCAACACGCTGTTAGCCCGTAATCTATCGGTTTTTTCGACTCGATACCACTGGAAGTCGGGAAATCCCCTCTTGATTCCCCGGAAATCGTCCGTCGAAACCTCATTTCGACAGCAATTTTATCAAACCGGCAGGATTCTGCCGATTTCGCTGATTGGGGCCATACGTCTCTTATTCAAGATCTTCGATGTATTCGCAGTTCGGCAGGCTTTCCAGAAAGACCCGCCCGTAGCGTTTGGTTTTGATGCGGGGGTCGAGAATAACGACCTGTCCGGTATCGGTCGTCGATCGGATCAGACGGCCGAACCCCTGCTTCAATTTGATGACCGCTTCGGGAACCTGGTAATCCATGAAAGGGTTCCCTCCTTTTTGCCGAATGGCTTCGACCCGCGCTTCCAACAAAGGTTGATCGGGGACACTGAAGGGCAAGCGGGTAATGATGACCGTTTGCAAAGCCTCCCCCGGAACATCAATTCCTTGCCAGAAGCTGTCGGCTCCGAACAACACTCCCCGATCGCTGGCGAGAAATTTTTCGAGCAGTTGGGCCCGTGTATGTTCCTGACCCTGACAGAAAAGTTGGTAGTCGTACTTCCGGAACCAGCCGGAAGTCGCCTGCGCGCAATTCTCAAGCATGCGATAACTGGTAAACAGCACGAACGCGCGTCCGCCGGTCCTATCGACGTACTTTTTGATCTTTTCACATACCTGCTGCTCGAAGTCGCGGCCCGCTTGCGCGGGATCGGGGATGTTGGGAGTCGTAATCAGTTTGACCTGTTCTTCGTAATTGAAGGGACTTCCCAATTTCAGTTCCCGACCGTCCAGTAAGCCGAGACGGTCCCGAGTGAAATCGAAGTTGTCGCTGCCGACCGCCAGAGTGGCCGAGGTCAGAATGACGGAATCGATCGGTTCGAACAACTCCTTGCGCAGAACGGGACCGACATTGATCGGGGAGGAGGCGAGTTTGATGCGGTCTTTCCGTCGCCCGGATCGTTCGACCCAGTAGACGGAGTCCTCCGCCGTTTGTTCCAGCCAGCTTTCGAGGGCCACCGCCAGCGCGTAACAGCGATCCGCCGCGCTCAGTAACTCCACCCGCTCTTCTTCTTTTTCGAGGCTGTCGCCGTATCGTCCGATCATCGAGGAAAGTTGCCGCAGTTCGGGACTGAGCGTGTTCTGGAGATTGGGCAGTTGTTTCACGCGACCGTTCTCGGGGGCGTGGTGCTTCAGCCATTGCTCGACCGCGTAAAAGAAATCGGTGGTCCGGAACCTCAATTCGGTGACCAACTGTTGCGCGTCGTTCAAGCCGTATTGGATCAGCAATCCTTTCTGGGAGCGATCGTTGTACAACCGGTTGTAGAGATAATCGAGTTGTCCGTTGGAGACGGCGAGTCCGAGATGATCGCCGGCCACCTGTTCGACGGTGTGCGCTTCGTCCAGAACCACCACATTATAGTCGGGGAGAATGCTGGCCCCTTCGCGTCGCAATGCCAGATCCGAAAAGAAGAGCGCGTGATTCACGACGATGATGTCGGCGTTCCAGACGCGTCGTCGAGCTTGATAGTAGAAACATTGATTGTAGGTGGGACATTTTCGACCGAGGCAGTTTCCGTGTTCGCTTTGAACCTCATCCCAGACCACCGGAAAGGGGCGAATCGATAAATCGGAACGGCTGCCGTCGGTGGTGTCGCGGGACCAGTCCCGAATCTCCCGAATCTGTTGAAGTTCGGGTTCGCGTTCGAAAATCGACGCCGAGACTTCATACGCCCGGTTCATCCGTCTGAGGCTCATGTAATTCGAACGACCTTTCGCCAGCACGGCGGTGAATTCCACCGGCAGGACGGCGTTCAGGAAGGGGATGTCTTTGTGGATCAATTGTTCCTGGAGATTGATGGTCTGCGTTGAAACGACCACTCGGACGCGTTCATTTTTGGAACGATCGGACGAAGCGGCGGCGAGAATCGCGGGAACCAGGTAAGCAAAACTTTTGCCGACTCCGGTCCCGGCTTCGACGATGAGATGTTCTTTGTCGGCAATAGCCTGCTCGACCGCTTCCGCCATCTGCAGTTGTTCCGGGCGGGCTTCGTAGCGTTCGAGCCGCGCGGCAATTCGTCCGTCCGGTCCTAATACGGAGCTTGATGTCAGCGTCACAATCTCATCCTTGCCCGGCTCCGCCTCAATTGGGAGAGCCGTCTGTTATTGAATCCGTTCCCGAGCGGAAGTTTGAGTTTAACAGCCCGTTTATCAACACGCTGTTAAGAATTATTCTGGTGACGGTGAACGGCCACGAGACAAACATCGTCTCGATTGGTTTCTTCGCCGGCAAATTGTTCTACGTCGTCCAGCACATGTCGAATTAACCGGTCGGCCTCGGGAGGTCCCTGAGCCACGGATTCGGTTAACCGCTTCAAGCCGAAGATCTCGTTCTCTGAGTTGGAGGCTTCGGTGGCCCCATCCGTAAAGAGCAGAAGCGTCTCTCCCGGCTCCAACGAAAACTCTGTTTGTTTGTAGTGGTAATCGGGTTCGAGGCCCAACGGCAAACCGGAATCATTCCGGCTCAACGGCTGAACCGTGCCGTCGGTTTTTCGAATGAGCGGAGGCAAATGCCCGGCGTTCGCCAGTTTGATTTTGTGGGTTTCGGGATTGATCACCGCCAGTACGCAAGTCACAAAACGATGCCCCATGCCTCCCGAAGCCAATTCGCCGTTCAAACCTTCCAACGCCCGAGCGACGTTATCGGTCGTCAGTAGATGATATCGGGCTGCGGAATACAACCGCGCCATCAGTAACGCCGCCGGAACCCCTTTTCCGGCGACATCCGCAATCGTAAACGCCCAGCGTTGTCTCGGGAGGAGAATATAATCGAAGTAATCGCCCCCCACGGACTGTGCCGACTCATAGAAGTCGGAGAAGTCGTACCCTTTGGTCTCGGGGCGGGTGCTGGGAAGAAAGCTGATCTGGATCTGATGGGCGTATTCCAAATCCCGCTGCAAGTCCCGCTGGGAAATCAACTGCTGGTGGAGAAACGCGTTTTCGATGGCGAGGGCGGCTTGCCCGGCGATCGCCGTCAACAGCTCCAGATCATCCGGATGAAACGATCGGATCACCGAATAAGCAGCGATCTGAAGCGCTCCCAGAGACCTCCCATCCTGATCGAGAAGCGGCAAACAGACCAGAGATCGGATCCGCGTTCCCGCAATCGACTCGCTGGAATTAAATCGCTCATCGGCTTTCACATTGGCAGTCAGGATCGCGGTTTTCTGACTGAGGGCATGCTCCAGGACCGTGCGACTGATGCGACCTTCCTGATTTTTGTCTCGGGTTCTGATCGCGCGGACGACGGGGCGGCCTGAATCCGGGTCGATGAGCATCGCAAACCCTTCATCCGCCTGCGGAAAGATCTGGAACAGACACTCCATCGTCTTGTTCAAGGCTTCGTTGACATCGAGCACGCCCGTAAGAGCGCGGCTGATATCGAGAACCGCTTTTAACTTCGCTTCGGTATTCACATCCAACCGGTACGATTCGGACGAACTGTCGCTCATCTCGATCGAACTGAGAATCGATGAACCTTCCACTCGATCCTGAGAATCCGTTTTCTCAACCATGATCTCCTGTCCCACGCGCGTGGAACAGACATCTTCGCTCAAATCTGAAGCAGGTCCGAGTTCGAAATCGTCCTCGGGGGTGTCGTGGGGATGATCCTCGTAAAACTCCAGGATGATTTCGCAAATGTCGATACGGTCTCTCGAGTTTAACTCGCGGCGTTGGAGCACCTGACTGTCGTTCACAAAGGTTCCATTTCGACTGCGCAAATCCTCCAGATAAAATCGACCGTGGCTTTCGAGGATTTGGGCGTGATGTCGACTGACGGCGGCGTTGTCCAAGACGATTTGACAATCGGGATGCCGACCGACGACTGTCTGCGGTTCGGTCAATTCGATAATTTGACCGGGCGCGGAACCGGCAAGAACTTTTAAAAACGCCATGTTCGTCTCACGGCCATCAGAAGATCGGGATCAGAGCGACCCACATTCTATCGAGACGAGAGCGGAGCGGTCAAACCCTCCCGTCAATTCTCAGAGCGTGGAGAGTCATTCCCCCTCGAATTAAGTATTATCAACGGGCTGTTAATCGAGAATTTCAGACAGGCGCGTACCGAGTACAAAGAGAATCACCGTCGAAGAAGCGATCATCGCCATCAGTAAGGCCGCCGCGGAGAGTTTGGCGGCTTTTTGAGGGGTTTCCGAGTCCAAACTGTCGGCAATCAGCAGAATGGCGAGATGAAATAATTCAGCCGCCAGTCCCGCCGCCATCGCGACAATCAGGGCGATCCATTGGGCGAAGCTGACCCGAAAGACCATGGCGGTCACAATAATCGAAAGGCCGATGAATATTTGCGTAAACAGTGCGCTTCCCGAGCGAAATCCGAAGGAGAATCCCCGTTCCGCATCGATCAGCCGAGCGCGCCACGCAGAGCGTTTCTTCATCGGTTTCGTCGGCTTGCGTTCTTCGGGACTCAAGACGGGATAACTGGTTGTCATCGACCCTACCTCGGGAAAGTTAGATGATTCGTTCAATCGAACAGCGAATTGATCTGCTGCGAAGTGGCGTAGTTGGAGCCGATCTTCGGCTCAAACGAAATCGAAAAGTTGAAGTTATCTTTGGGGGCGTTGTAGGAGGCTCCGAAATGCAAGAGGGCATATTCTCCGACGCGGGTAATGGTCAGATTCTGGCCCCGGTTCTCGTTTTCTCCCAAATCGTACGCATTTCTGAATGTTGAAATCCATTTGGGACTCATTTGATACGAGTATTGAGTTGTGAGAATTCGACTGTCGATTGGGAAACCGGTGATTTGACGAAGCCCGACGAACGCCGTTCCCCGGTGGGAACGCTTCGAATGCAATCCCACGCTCCAGGTCCGTTGGCCGATATCAAACAAATCGTATCCCACATCGGCAACGAGTTTGTTTCTCGCGCCGATTCGCCATTCGTAATCGGCGTACAGCAGACCAAAGTTTTCTCCGAAGTTATCTGCTCCCGAATTGGGGAAGTAGACGGCTCCCGTATCCAGCACCATCCAATCTTCGACACGGGTTCGTTCGGGAGGCCCCATTTTGGTTTGCAAACGATGCCTCATATTCAGCCTCAGGGCCTGTTGGTCGTCGATGATTTCGTGATACGGGGAAGTGACGTTGCTACCGGCTCCTGAGCGGAGGATGTAGTTACGAGGATCGTAAGGGGAAGTGGCGTATCCAGGGACGAGGGGCAACGCGCCGCCGAAAGTATTCGTCAAAAATCGTCGACGAAAGCGTTCCTGAGAATTTTCTTCGAACTGATTGTATTGCGGGATGTTCCCAAATCCGGTGGAAGAGTCGGTAAAGGTGTACTTGGCGTTGAAGTCAACTTTATGCATCAAGCCTCTCAGATTGAACAATTCGCTTTGCACGTAGGGATACATTTTCCACATCATCAAATGGGCGCGAGCTCCCGCTTGGCCCACCAAACGATCCAGCGAAGAGTTCGTCAGATCCTGTTCCCAATAGGCGGCTTCCCCCATCACAAATGGAACAAAATTAACCGGACCGATCGCAAACGGAGCATCCACCTGATGGCGGGTCATCGTCACCAGGCCTTCGGTCGATCCCAGATACGGCAAAGGATTCCAGACATCCTGAGCCGGGAACGGCGACGGATCGCCCGCTTCAATCACACCGTAGCCGACGGAACTGTGAGAGCTGTAAGTAAGAAGAGAATTGAAGAGAGGTTCGGACAACGCATACAGATCGGCTTTCGGAAGCCATTCGGTCGTCGCTTCAAAATCGTTCAACTCGGGCCGAGCCAGTAACGACCAGGACCAGTTGTCGATATTCTGCTGGAGGTAAATGAGCGTCTCGACATCTTTCTGACGATCGAACACTCGTTCGTGATATTGTTCCAGATAGTTCCGATCGCTGATATATCCCAACTCCGCCCGCAACAGCATATCGGTGGAAAAACGTTGTTCGTGTCGCCAGAGAGCGAGCCCTCGCTCATTCTCCGGAAACGGAACGCTGCGACGATCTCGTCCCAGGTTGTCGCGGTCGTCGTCATAGATGATTTCCGCGGTCGCAAAACCGCGACTCGTGGGATCGGGACCGAACAAGCCCCAATCGGTGTACCGGAAATCGGTTCCCAATCTCGGCCCCCGTTCGGAGTAGTAGTCCGTTCGTAAATCCCATTCGACATTATCGGGAAGCTGCAAACCGAAGATTTGCTCCAGATCCCAGGTCAACTCCAACTGAGCTCCGAAGATTCCGTCTTGCGAGACCCTCACGTTTCGGATGGGAAGATTGGGATTTTCCGCCGGTCCGGAGAGGATGGGGGTGTAAAAGAGAGGGTAGTCTTCCAGGATGAAGGTGTTATTCAAACTGGTCATCCAGAGCGACTCGGCCTGGACCGCTTCGCCGGTTTCGGGATCGATCGTTAAGGGGGGAGGCCCGTTCCAGGTCGATCGAGGTCGATTCTCGAGATACACGTCGGAGGCCTGGATTCGATACCCCGGTTTGCCGTATTGACTGGTGGAGGTCCAGGCGTTGTGAGCGTGCAGATGATCGGGAGAGAGCTGCCGGATTCGTTCGGCGCGAATTCTGATATCGCTCTGCAATTGCGGCACATAAGCTTTTAGTTCGGCATCGAGGATCAGCGCTCGTTCGGAACGTGCGTCGTAGAAGGCACGACTGGCACGAATCGTACGATTTCCCTGCCGAATGACGATGTTCCCTTCCAGATAAATCTGCAATTGGGCATCCCGGGTCTGGAGCAATTCCTGGCGAAAGCCGTCCGTTCCCGACGAGTCGGTCCAGATGACCACACGATCCGCGGAAAGATCGATTGTCCCGACTTGAAACGATGAATTCGGAATGGTGACACCATCAATCAGAACCTGGATCCCGCCGTTGATGATCGTGATCTGCTCGGGAGGAATCGTATTTTCCGACATGCGAGAAGAAGCATTGAAGGGCTGGCTGCTGCGGGGAAAAATTCGAACTCGACGCAGGCTGTTGTCCGAGGGTTGGAACTGCACCAGTTCCAGATTCGAGGGAGAGGTCATTTTCTCCGGGACCACATATTGAGTTTGTTCGATTCCCAAAGGCAATTCGGGAGAGACCAGATGTTTCGCCGCGCGTCGATAAAACTCGTCGTCGCGACCTTGAGTCTGTTTGATGTGATGACGGAAGTTCGTCCGTAGTGGATAAGAACTCCGCAGACGAACGAACATCTGAGGATCGACGAACCGTCGTCCCTCCAGTTCGTAGGCGACCTGACCTTCGAGATAGACGGCGATTTTTTCCTGGCCCGTTTCGGCAGAATCGGATCTCCAGACCACCATCCGCTGGCCTCGAACTTTTGTGTCTCCTTGCTGCAGCAGACAGTCGCCTCGCAGCAGATAAACTTTGCCGCCGACTTCGTTCCATCCTTCCGCGAAATCAGATGAGATGTGGATCTGATCGTTTTGCCTCTCGAAAGGAGAGGCAGGGGATTTGGAGAGGTCGGAGTTCTCCGAGCGAACGGGAGAGGAAGGCCGACTCGATTCCGCGACGCTTGGAGATGGGGAGGGACTCTGTAGGGGCGTTCGCGATTCAGAATAACCCTGTCCCTGAGCCGATGTCGCGCAGCAGACCAACATGAGAACGGCGCAGAGGCCGCCCCAGGTCAATCGGGCACGAATCCTTCGTTCAAATATCACCGACAGGGACATCCTTGTCTCTGGGGTCGGGAGGGTCTCTTGTAACTTTGCGGAAATACCTACCGTCGATAGAAGTTACGTTCAGTCCAACTTCTCTCGCGCGGGTGCCGAAGTATAGTGGGAATGCGCAACAGTCGTCAATATGGCCTGCGGACCAGGCCCGTGACCGTAAGGTGTTATCTGAATGGGGTTTAAGAGCAGGCAATTAACCGGAACGCTGCGTAACCTCGTTCCCAGCGTTCCTGCCTGGCAAAATTGCCGAGAAAGCCAACAGAACCAGAACCGGCTCCAGAGGGGTCCGCATGCGCAAATTACTCCAATACACGGCATGGATCAGAGAGAAGGAGATCATCAAAATGATCGCCAGCCCGAGGAACCAATCCGCCTGAGTTCGCCGCCAACGCGCGAATAGCCCAACGATCGCTCCCAGAAACAGAATTGTCGAGTAGAGTCCGATTCCCCACTGCAGAATAGTGGGGACCGGTCGGTCGCGGGTGCTCATGGGAACGGGATTCCAGAATCGCAGCAGACGCACCTGACAGCTTTTCCCAAACGTGGACCAGTCAGAGCGGATGTTGTCGATCGCTCGCTGTGTCATCCAGCGGCTGTCGGCAATTTCTCCCGCCTCGGGGGGAAGGCTCTGCCTCATCTCCTCGGCAACCGTCTGTTGCCAGCGATTCAAGGAGTCTCCCTGCCAGGTGGTGCGCCAGCCTTGTGAAACCACCTCCTCGTAAAAGACCGGATTATTGGCGAGCAGAAGTGTGTAGCCGCCATGAGTTGTCATCGGCACGAACGCCTGAAACACCATCGCATTCCGAATGATCCAGGGGGCGATGGTGAGACCGACCGTCGCTAGAACGGGAAGACCTCGAACGAGAACCTGACGCCATGCCGGCGTTCCCTGCTCTCGAAAACAGACTCTTCCCATCCAAACGAGGACTGCCAGGACACCAAAGGGCCAGATCGTCGGTCGACATAACGCCGCCAAACCAAAACAGACACCGAGACCCAGACGGTTTCTCAAACTCTGTTCCTGGCGAGTCGCCAAAAACAGGATCGCCAACACCAACGCCGTAAACATAATCTCGGTCATCGGAAGCGTAGCGTTGATCAAGATCAGCGGGTCGCCCATCACGACCAAGGCGGCCAGGGCTGCCCAAAAATCATTCCACCAGTCGCGTGCCAAGCGCCAGGTTAACAATACAACCGCCAACGAACAGATCCCATTCAGGAGCGCGACCGACGCCGCGGGGGGAAAGACACGCAGAAAAAATGACAGGGCGATGGGATAAACGGGGGGACGATAAGCGGTTAACGGTGCGTCGGCAGAGGATCGAAATCCATTCCCTTCCGCGAGTTGGGTCGCCAATGCCAGATAGGCATCCCGGTCCTCGGTCAAATGTTCGGAATAGACAATCATGGTCCCGCCGTGAATGACCAAGGTCAGCCCGAAGAGACACCAGAACCATCGATTTTGAAATCGACTTTCAGAGTCCCGTGAAACTCTCAATGATGCGGGAGCGGTCATGGGTCGTTAACTTTTCCGGAAAAAGCGAGGAATGTCGCTGGTCTCAGGAGTCAATCTTGTTTTAATTTGAGGAGCTCCGCAAGTAACTCTTTTGCTTTCCTGAATTTGCGCAATCGAATGAATTCCAATCACAACAATATGGACCACTTGATTTCGGGAGTCATTCGTCTGCGGAATCCGCTGTTTTTGGGGGCACTGATTTTGCTTGTCGTGACGTCGGTGATCTCGCAAGACCTCAAATTCGATCAGCGTATCGAGTCTCTTTATTCGCAGGACGATCCACATCTGCAGAAATTTCTAGAATCGAAGTCGCTGTTCGGAGGCGACGAATTTCTGATGATTGCCTGGCGACAGCCGAATCTCTTCATCGAGGATGAGAACGAGTTGACGGAAGAGGCCACTCAGACCATCGAAGAGTTGACGGAAAAGTTAAACGAGGTCAAAGGGGTCAATGCTCCGAGCACCCAGTCCCTCGTCACGGCATTAAAGTTCCCGTTCGGACGCAGTCGCGTGTTGAAGATGGTGGAATCGGTTCTGGTCGATGCCGACCGGAAGATCACCTCGGTGGTGGTTCGACTGACGCCCGAAGATGATCCCGAGAAACGCGCGAAAACATTCGAAGAGATTATTCGCATCGCCAACAATCACGAACCGCGCGCCTACGTCGCGGGGGAACCGCTCCATATCCACGACATGTTCCGCTACGTTCAGGAAGACGGCACGAAACTGTTTCGGATTTCGTTTCTGTTGCTCGGAATCGTGTTGCTGATCTTATTCCGTTCCTGGAGATGGTTGCTGCTTCCCGCGTTGCTCGTGGCCCTTTCCATCAATATGACGACCGCCATCCTCGTTCTGTTTGAAGTTCGTTTGAGTATGGTCAGTGCGATTATGAATTCGCTGGTGATGATCATTGGTGTGGCGACGATGATGCACCTCGCCGTTCATTATCGGGAACACCGAAAGTCGTTATCCCCTCAAGAGGCTTTGGAGAAATCGTTCCGGGAGCTGATACGCCCCATCTTCTGGACGTGCGCGACGACCGCCGCCGGAATGCTGGCGTTGATGTCGAGTGAAATCACACCGATCCGCAGTTTCGGGATGATGATGTCTCTCGCCTCGATGCTGGTTTTTGTGAGTGTGTTGCTGATCGTTCCCGCCGGCATTTTGATGGTGTCCCGCTTCCAGAACGATCCGGGTTCCGCTCCCGCCGAGAAACAACTGGTTACTCTGCTCAGCGTGAACTCGCGTTTTGTGGGACGTTTCCCCTGGATCGTGCTGATCGGGTTCGGCCTCGTCACCGCCGGGGCGGGATGGGGGTTTCGTTACCTTGAAATCGAGACGAATTTCGCCAAAAACTTTCGCTCGGACAGTCGTTTGGTGAGGGCGTTGACCTTCGTGGAATCCGAGCTGGGTGGCTCGACGACTCTGGAGGTGAACTTCCCCGCTCCCGAAAAGCTCAACAGCGATTTTCTCGACAAAGTCGGCAAGCTGACGGAAGAGCTGCGGTCGCTGGAAGATGAACGGGGGCCTTACTTTACCACTATCAACTCAATCGACGATGGACTCAAAATTGTCCCCACAATTCCCTTCGTCTCCAGCACGCCGCGAAAAAAACTGGACCGCATCAATGCGATTCAACCGGAGTTTGAATCGATGCTCTATAACGCCGAGCAGGAACGGATGCGCATCTTTATGCGCACGATGGAGCAACAACCCGCCGAGCGAAAAAATCGGATCATCAACGAAACCGCAGCCATCGCCAAAGAGTATTTTCCAGATGCCAAGGTGTCGGGTATTTTTGTGTTGTTGACGTTTCTGATTGATTCGTTGATGTCGGATCAGCTCGTCAGTTTTTCCTGGGCGGCGGCGGGAATTTATCTCCTGATGACGGTCGCGTTTCGGAGCCCGCTGCTGGGGCTCGTCGGCCTGATCCCGAACATTTTTCCGATCATCATGGTGATCGGTGGAATGGGTTGGGCGGGTATCCACATCAACATCGGGACGGCGATGATCACCTGCGTTTCGATGGGATTGACGGTCGATTCCAGTATTCACTTCATCGCCGCGTTTCAACGAGAGCGACGGCAGGGGCTCTCGGTGGGTGAGGCGCTCGCCTCCACGTCACAAAACGTGGGACGCGCCCTGATCTTTGCCAACCTGGCATTGGTGGCGGGGTTCAGCGTATTGACGGTTTCGCAATTTATCCCGCTGGTCTATTTCGGATTTCTGGTGAGTCTCGCGATGATCGGCGGTCTCGCCGGCAATCTGATTCTGTTGCCGATGATGCTCAGCTTGATCTATCGAGATGCCCCTTCGACGGACGAATCGAATTCGATCAGCGAAGCGAGCTTCACTCCCTGACGCCGGACTTCCACAATTGGCTCGCCTCGATCGAGGGACTCGGTAAGTTCCGCCGAGTGATCGGCTCGGCGATAAAACGTCAGCACGTACCGGGGAGGATTCGTCATCTGGGGATCGAACGGCACGAGTTCGATCTGATGATCGTGGAACAATCGCGACTGCGCCTGGAACGACGAAATTTGGTGTTGATGGAGAACCGGGACGAGACCGACTCGCGACCCTTTCGGGATTGTCGCCACGATGCGTTTCTGAAAATCGCGATGGATGCTGTCTCCCCAATAGGTCGGCTCAAATCCCAGATCATCGGCACCTCGCAACGACATCACGCCGAGATTGTAGTAACTGAGCTGGCAGGGATGCAGAGAGATCATGGAAGCGAGCGGGGCGGCGAGAAAAGTCACGATCCAAACCGTGATTCCCAAGATTCCCGCACGGACGGACAGCCAGGTCCAGGCGACGCGTGCTCCCAGACCAATCGAAATCGCCCACAGCGGACAGGCCGTCAGAAATAAGCGTATGCCGTCATAAACGGAGACCATCGGTAGACAGAACAAGGCGATGGGAAAGAATGCGCAAGCCAGCACCACTTGCTGCCGACCCTCCAACGCCCGTCCGGTCGGTTGGGCGCGAAGCCCGAGAAGTCCGAAAAAATGCAGACCGACGGGAATCGCCACCGCAAACATCACCAGCGGATAATGCCACGGCAAGACAGGATACTCGGAGAGTTCGGGGGGGTGATCCTCGGTCGCTTCGACCGGTTGGTCGATGTAGGTTTCTCCCAGATAGTAGACCTTATTGATCGATCGCTCGGTCGAGCTGGAGAAGTACTCTTTCAAATGCGCGGCGGGATCGATCCACAACCAGGGCCACAACGCCAGCAAAGTCGCGAAGCCCGCCACTCCGAACAACGCACCGGGAATAATCGATTTCTGTCGCCAGTAACAGAGCCCCCAGACACCCACCGGCACCATGATCAGGACTCCCTGAATCTTGGTGAGCATGGCGAGACCCCAGAGAATTCCGCTGGCGATAGCGGCTTTACGAGTCGGAGGTTCCGATTTCGTCCACCAACTCGCCACCCCCAAAACCGCTAGCGTATAAAACAGATTGGTGACGCTCTCCAAAGCCGCCAGATGTGCGTGACCGAAGACGCGCGGCATCAGGATCAGCGCGAAGGATGAGAGCAGACCGACCGCCGGAGAATACCAGTACGACGACACCCAGCCGACGAGTAATACCGTCAGAGAAAACGCGACCACCGAGCCGAAGCGGGCATGCAGCAGGCTCCAGCCGTTCCGTTGCAAGGTGTCGGTCGGAATCGAGTCGGCGGCCAGATCGTGGGCGATTCCCAACCACAATCGTCCCAGCGGAGGATGATCGGGGAGGTAACCGTTTTCGGGACGAAAAATCTCTTTCAGATTTTCGGGATCGAGTGATCCCCAGCCGTAGACCGCAAAACCGCGTTTCAAATAAACGCCTTGCTGCACGTTGAAGGAT